>JBJKRG010000386.1:0-2865 GCA_046704805.1 Gemmatimonadaceae bacterium | reverse complement strand
CCGGTGCTGCTGGGCGTCGGAAACGGCGAGTACTTCGTGGCGTCGGATGCGAGTGCGGTCCTGGAGCACACGCGGTCGGTCGTCTATCTCAACGACGGCGACCTCGCCGTCCTCACGCCGAACGCCTACAGCGTGCGCGACGAACGGGCCGTCGTCCAGGCGAGGCCCGTGGACGCGATCGAGTGGGAGGCCGAAGCGATCGAGCTCGGCACACACCCCCACTTCATGCACAAGGAGATCTTCGAGCAGCCGGCCACGATCCGAGACGTGCTGCGCGGCCGGCTGCTGCCCGACGAGGGCACCACCCGCCTGAACGGACTCAACCTCACGCCCGAGCAGAGCCGGGCCATCGAGCGCATCCTCATCGTGGGTTGTGGAAGCTCCTGGCACGCCGGCCTGGTGGGCCGTCACTTCCTGGAGCGGCTGGCCGGCATCCCGGTCGAAGTGGAATACGCCTCGGAGTTCCGGTACCGTCGCCAGCTGCGACTGCCGGGGACGCTGACGCTGGCCATCTCCCAGTCGGGGGAAACCGCGGACACGCTGGAAGCGATGCGACAGGCGCGGCGCGGCGGCTCGAAGGTCCTCGGGCTCGTGAACGTCGTCGGCAGCACCATCGCCCGCGAGTCGGACGGCGGGGTGTACCTGCGGGCCGGCCCGGAGATCGGTGTCGCCTCGACGAAGGCGTTCACGTCACAGCTCGTGGCGCTGCTCATGGTCGCCGTGCATCTGGGACGGCATCGGGGCCTCTCGCTCGAGGCGGGCCGACGCGTCGTCTCGCAGTTGCAGCAGCTGCCGGAGGGAACCGCCCGGACGCTGGAGTTGGACGCCCAGCTCGCCACGGTGGCCGAGGAGTTCAGCGCGGCGCACAACGCGCTGTATCTCGGACGCGGGCTGAACTTCCCGGTGGCCCTGGAGGGAGCGCTGAAACTGAAGGAGATCAGCTACGTCCACGCCGAAGGCTATCCGGCCGCCGAGATGAAGCACGGCCCGATCGCGCTGATCGATGCGGACATGCCGGTCGTGTTCCTCGCCCCCAAGGACCGGTGCTACGCGAAGACCGTCTCCAACATGCAGGAAGTGCGGGCCCGGGGCGGCCGCATCATCGCGTTCACGACCGAGGGGAATGGCGATCTCTCGTCGCTGGCCACGCACCAGATCCGTCTGCCGCGTGTGCCATCGCTGCTCGCGCCGATCGTGGCATCGATCCCCCTGCAGCTGCTCGCCTACCACACAGCGGTGCTCCGCGGCTGCGACGTGGACCGTCCGCGCAATCTGGCCAAGAGCGTCACCGTGGAGTAACCATGTCGTACCGTCGTTGGATTCCGTTCTGCGCCCTCCTCCTGCTCCTGCCGCTCCGGCTCGCGGCCCAACGGGTGGTCGCCGATACCGGCGATTTCCGCGTGGGGGATCGCATCCTGCTGAGCGTCGAGGGAGAGCAGCAGTTCTCGGACACGTTCACCGTGGTGCCGGGGCCGGCGCTGCAGTTGCCCGTCATCGGTGACATCTCGCTGGCCGGAGTCCGCCACAACGATCTGCAGCAGTACCTGACGTCCGCGATTGGGCGGTACGTGCGGGACCCGACCGTGCACGCCCGGGCGCTGGTGCGCATCGGCGTGATCGGGCAGGTCGTGCGACCGGGCTTCTACGCGGTCCCCGCGGACGGCCTGGTGAGCGACGTGCTCATGGCGGCCGGTGGTCCAACCCCGCAGGCCGAGCTGAGCAAGGCCAAGATCGTGCGCAACGATGGGGACGGCATCTCCGCCGATTCACTCGCGAACGGACTCGCCGGCGGGCTCACCCTCGCCCAGCTCGGGCTCCGGTCGGGCGATGAGATCGTCGTTCCGGCCCAACCCGACGCGCGAAACATCGTCCAGACGATCGGGATTCTGGTCACGATCCCGGCCGCGATCATCGCGCTGATTCGCATTCTATGAAATTCGCGTCCGTCGTCGGCGCCCGGCCGAACTTCATGAAGTTGGCGCCGCTCGCGCAGGTCCTGGACGCCCAGCCGGGAGTGGAGCACTTCGTGATCCACACCGGCCAGCACTACGACGCGGCCATGTCCGACGCGTTCTTTCAAGAACTGCGGCTGCCGGCCCCGCGCTATCAACTGGCGGTCGGGTCGGGATCCCACGCGCAGCAGACGGCCGCGGTCATGGAACGGGTGGAGCCGGTGCTCATCTCGGAGCGCCCCGACATCGTGATCGTCTACGGCGACGTCAACTCGACCGCCGCCGCGACGTTCACGGCCTCGAAGCTCAATCTCCGGGTGGCGCACGTCGAGGCCGGGCTCCGCAGCCGCGACCGCACCATGCCGGAAGAGCTGAACCGGATCGTCACCGACAGCCTGGCGGAGATCCTGCTGGCGCCGTCTCCGGACGCGGTCGACAATCTTCGCGCCGAAGGGCACCCGGCCGAGCAGATCCACTTCGTGGGCAACATCATGATCGACGTGCTGCGGTATGCGCTGCGCCGGGCGAAGCGCGACACCCGCCCGCCGGGCCGCAACGGGGCCGGCGCGCCGTACGCGGTCGCCACCATCCATCGCCCCGGGAACGTGGACGATCCCGAGCGATTCCGGCACATCATGGACGCGCTCGTGGACCTGAGCGCCGAGTGCCGGATCGTCTTCCCGGTGCACCCGCGGACGCGGCAGAAGCTCGCCCAACTCGGTCTGAACGTGGGGACGGGCCCCGAGAGCCGCCTCCGCCTCATCGATCCGGTGCCGTACCTCGAGATGACTGCGCTCGTCGCCGACGCGGATCTCGTCATCACGGATTCAGGAGGCCTTCAGGAAGAAACGACGTACCTCGGCGTCCCCTGCCTCACCGTCCGGCCCTCCACGGAGCGGCCGATTACCTGTAC
>JBJKRG010000385.1:0-5882 GCA_046704805.1 Gemmatimonadaceae bacterium | reverse complement strand
CCAGAGCCGCGATGAGCCCAGGGAGCACCCGACGATGTCCTTGGCGCTGCTCGACCACGTGGGTCCGATGCCGGGCGCGCCCGGCGCGTCGGGCCGCTGTTGTTCACTCATGCCGTCCTCCCAATCCCCGGAAACGCCGTGTCCGTACGCGGCTACACATCTGGCTCGGCGACGTTCCCCGAA
This sequence comes from Gemmatimonadaceae bacterium, assembly GCA_046704805.1. GTDB lineage: Bacteria > Gemmatimonadota > Gemmatimonadetes > Gemmatimonadales > Gemmatimonadaceae > JAGWRI01. The sequence goes on along the minus strand of JBJKRG010000385.1, from coordinate 5,699 downwards.
GTCTAACGCCCTCCGGGGGCGGCACATCGGACTCCACCTTGTGTCCGCCGGCGAGTTCGTGCAATTTCGCGATACCCACCCACCGCCCCTCCACCCGCCCCCCATCCCGCCTGCGGGAGCCCCCCGGGAGGCCTCGTGGCCCTGAACGTCCCGCAACTGACCACCACGATGCTGAACGCCGCGCTCGGCGTGCTCGCCCTGCGCACGCCGGAGGTGCGCGCGTTCGCGGAGCGGGAGTTCATGCGGCTGGCCGAGGCGATGGCGCGGTCGGCGGATCTCGTCACGGCCGGCGAGTTGGAGCCCGAGGACGCGGCCCTCCACCTGGAGGTGCAGCAGGGCGCGAGCCGCGCCGTGCTCGCCACCGTGCCCGGCCTGGGCGTCTCCGCGGCCCAGGAAGCGGTGAACGCCGCGGTCTCCGCCGTGCGGCTCGACGTGAACGCCGCCGTTCCGTTCCGGCTGGTCTGAAGCCGGGGCCCGGCGTCCGGCGGGCCCCGTGAACCACGGCGGCCGCGGGTGTATTGTTCTGGCAGGAAGCCCTCGATGCGATTCGCCCTCTCCCGCTGGAGCCCCGGACACCTGCTCGCCGCCTGGTCGGCCTACTGGGTCGGCCTCGCCGCCGTGACGCTCACGCCGATCGTGCTGGCGATCATGCGGGCCACGGCGCCGGGCACGCCCCCCGGCACCGCGAACGTGTCGGCCAGTTTCAGCGGCTCGACGGGCGTCACGATCACGATCACGCGGATGGGGAAGACCGTCCTCGAGCGTTCCGCGGGCTACCTCCCGATGGCGCTGTGGATCGGCGCACCGCCGCTGCTGCTCTGGGCGCTGTGGGTGGGCGCGCGGTCGCGGGCCCTTTCCCGGGCGCGCGCGCTGCCGGGCGGGCCGGGCATGTTCGAGCGGCTCACCACGCCGCCGGGCGAACTCGCCGCACCCGGACGGGGGCGGGAGGAAGGGATCAAGGTCGAGCGGCGAAGCAGTGAAGCAGTGAAGCAGTGAAGCGGTGAAGCAGTGAGGCAGTGAGGCGGTGAGGCGGTGAAGCGGTGGTTGAGCCACGGCCTCACCGCCTCACGATTTCACAGCCTCACGGCCTCACAGCCTCACGGCCTCACAGCCTCACAGCCTCACAGCCTCACAGCCTCAAGGCCTCACGGCCACCGCCTCCCCGCCCGCCACGAACACCTGCCCCTCGGCCTTGCAGATGAGCTGCGCCGCCTGGCGTCCGCTCATCACCGCCGTCGGCACGCCGCCGCCCGGCTCCACCCACTGCCCGGCCATATAGAAGCGCTCGAGCCCCGGCAGCGTCTTCTTCACGTGCGAGAGCATCGCCTCCGCGCTCGGCATCCATCCCTCGAACGCCCCGCGCCACGAGCGCGCCATGTGCCAGTACGTCAACGGCGTCGCGATGTCGGTCATGACGACCCGTCCGTCCATGTCGGGGAAGTGGGGCACCAGCACGCTGATCAACCGCTCGGCGAGCGCGTCCTTCTCGTCCTGGTAGCGGCTGCCGCGCGTGGCCCACCACTCGTAGCCCGTGGGGACGAGCGCCTGGATGACGGTGTGGCCCTCGGGGGCGAAGCACGGATCGTCGTTGCAGACGCGGACCGTCAGGCTGTCGTCGCTGCGGCCGCCCACCTGGAACGGCGGCACGCGGTCGATGATCAGCAGGCTCGGTGCATCGGCGAGCGGCGCCGACACGCCGAAGCTGGCCAGCACGATCGGGTCGAACAGCTTCCAGCGCGCCAGGCGCTCCTCCATCTCGGCGCCCTCGAACCGACCGCCGAGCAGCCGCAGGACGGTCTCCGGTCCGCTTGCCGTCGAGAGCACGTAGTCGCCGTCGAGCATCGATCCGTTCGCGAGCCGCACGCCGCGCGCGCGGTCGCCGCGCACCACGATCTCGTCCACCGTCGAGTGCACCAGCGCCTCGCCGCCGAGCGACTCGTATGTCTTCACCAGCGCATCGCGGAAGGCGGCCGTGCCGCCCACGGGCCTGGAGAGGTGGCCCTGCTCCAGGTAGCCGAGCACCATCAGCAGGAAGAAGGCGGGCGTGGTCTCCGGCATGAGTCGCGTGAACATCCGCCGGAGCTGCGGGCTCTTCAGATAATCCTCCGCCCACTTGCCGACGGGCTTCCGGAAATGCACGAGTGGGCCGAGCGCGCCGCGGGACTCCCACAGCGTGCGGAGCATGTCGGCGGTGCCCCCGAGTTCCGGCGCATCCATCGACGGGTGCATCGCGGCGAGCGCCCGGGCGCCCTCGCGCAGCCGCGCGATCTCTTCCCGGTCTTCCGGCGCTGCCTCGGTCAGCCGGCGCACCAGCTCATCGAGGTCCCGGGTGAACGCGACCTCGAACCCGGTGCTGTGGTCGCGATAGGTGGCCCAGGTGTCGAGCACCCGGAGCTTCACGGCGGGCAGGATCTCCAGCTCCTCGTACACCTGCCGGAACGCGCCGCCGGTGAGCCAGTGGATGCAGCCGTCCACCAGGTACGGTCCCCGCTGCCAGGCGTTGCAGACGCCGCCGAGCGCGAGGTTGTGCTCCACGATCGTGGTCCGGAATCCGCTGCGTTGCGCGTAGCATCCGGCGGAGAGCCCCGCGAGCCCGCCGCCGATGATGATGAGTCGTCGTTCGGACATGTTCTTAGCCCCCCGTGTCCCACGGCCGCCTGCAGGGTCGGCCGCGCATCCGTACCCGGATGCTACGAGGAAACCGGAGGATGGTATGGCGGGGGAAGCCTCACGGAGGTGTAGCGGAATCGCCGCCACGGGGGGCCGTCAGCGCTCCGAACGGTGCCCGGCCAGAAGCGACCCCACAGAGAACGAAACGGTTCGCGTGGGGGCGAAAGGGTGGGGTGGCCGGCGGAGGTCCAGCGTAGCGTGATGCCGGTCTCCCCCCGGAGGATCTCGCGATGCATACCCAAAATGGGTACATTCATACCCAATATGGGAAGGACTTTCAGAGGTCGGTCTTCCGGACTCGCGTCCGCCCTCTTCACGCCGGTTCAGGCGCGCGTGCTGGCACTGCTCTTCGGCCAGCCGGAGCGCCGCTACCAGAGCGCCGAGCTCATCCGTCTGGTGGGCGGTGGGACCGGGGCCGTCCACCGGCAGCTCACGCGTCTTGCGGCGGCCGGGCTGTTGACGGTGACGCGAAGCGGAAATCAGAAGCACTACCAGGCCAATCCGGCGTCCCCGGTCTTCGACGAGCTCTGCGCGCTCGTGGTGAAGACGGTGGGGCTGGTCGAGCCGCTGCGTCAGGCGCTGGCCCCGCTGGCGCCGCGGATCCGCGCTGCGTGCGTCTACGGCTCCGTGGCGAGAGGCGTCGACCGCTCGACGAGCGACATCGATCTGCTCATCGTCACGGACGATCTCACATACGACGAAGTCTTCCGAGCCCTCCAGAGGGCCGAGGCGGTTCTGGCGAGACCGGTGAATCCCACCCTCATGTCGATACGGGAATGGCGAACGAAGCGCCGTCGCGGCAATTCCTTTGCCGGGCGCGTCGCAGCCGGCGACCGGCTGTTCGTGGTCGGGCATGAAGGAGATCTCGCCTGAGCTCGAGAATCTCGTTCGGGCCGGCTCGCTCAAGTCCGAAGTACCATCGGCAGACGAGATCGAAGCGCTGAGACGCTCGGGTGCAGCGCGCCTCCGCGATGCGGCCAACGCGAGCCTGGCGTCCGACAGCCGCTTCGATCTCGCCTACAATGCGGCCCACGCGCTCGCCCTCGCCGCGCTCAGATTCGCCGGCTACCGCTCGAACAACCGCTACGTGGTATTTCAGTGTCTTGCGCACACCCTCGGCATGCCACCCGGAACGGTGCGCATCCTGAGCAAGTGCCACGGCATCCGGAACCAGGCGGAGTACGAAGGGGCGCCGGACATCGACGACCGCCTGGTCACGGACCTGATCGCCGCCGCGCGTGCGGTTCAGCGAGCCCTCGATGGGGTGATCGCCTAGCGACGGCGGCGGTCAGCACCACGGTCGCAGCGCCGAACGCGAGCCGGCGCACCGCGGTCACACGCCCCCGAGGTACGCTTCCTCCCCGTGCAGCGCCCGGTCGAGCCCTTCGGCCTCCGCTGCTTCGTCGACCTTGACGGTCGTCACCCGGTCGATGAGCCAGAGCATCCCATAGGTGAACAGGAACGCCCAGATGGACGAGATGCAGACGGCGGCGACCTGCACGCCGAAGAAATGCGCGTTGCCGTGGATCAGCCCGTTGGTCCCTCGGGGGTCGACGGCGATGGACGCGAAGACGCCGCACAGCACGATGCCGAGGAACCCGCCCACGCCGTGCACGCCCCACACGTCGAGCGCGTCGTCCCACTGCAGCCGGTTCTTGAGGGCCACGGCGTAGTAGCACACGACGCCGGCCACGATGCCGATCACGACGGCTGATTTTGGCGACACGTACCCGGCCGCGGGCGTGATCGTCGCCAGCCCGGCCACGGCCCCGGTGAGCAGCCCCAGGAACTTGGGCTTCTTGCTGCGCATCCACTCCATGGCCAGCCAGGCGATGGCGGCGAAGCTCGCCGCGATGTCGGTGTTGACGAACGCGACGGCGGTCACCGCGTCCACGCGGAATTCGCTGCCGGCGTTGAACCCGTACCAGCCGAACCAGAGCAGGCCGGTGCCGAGCGCCACGAGCGGAATGGAGTGCGGGCCGCGATCGACGACGCGCCGGCGCCCCACGTAGAGCACCGACGCCAGCGCCGCGACACCGGCGATGTTGTGCACCACGATGCCGCCGGCGAAGTCGCGAACCCCCCAGTCCGCCAGCAGCCCGCCGCCCCACACCATGTGCACGAACGGGAAGTACACGAACACCAGCCAGGCGGTGAGGAACAGCATGTATGCCGGGAAGCGTACGCGATTGGCGAACGCCCCGGTGATGAGGGCGGGCGTGATGATCGCGAACATCATCTGATAGCCAAAGAACACGATCAGCGGGATGGTCGCGTTCGCGGGCGACGGCATCGTGAGCGAGACGCCCTGCAGGAATGCCCAGTGGAAGTTGCCGATGATGCCGGCGAAATCGGTGCCGGCCTTGAGCGTGCCGCTGAAGCACATCGAGAAGCCGAACGCCCACCAGATGACGGTCGTCCAGCCCATGGAAACGAAGCTCTGCATCATGATCGCGAGAACGTTCTTCCGGCCGACCAGCCCGCCGTAGAAGAACGCCAGCCCCGGCGTCATCAGCATCACGAGGCTGGAGCACAACAGCATGAATCCGGTGTTGCCGGTATCGAGGACCAGATGTTGCATCGAAGCCGCTCCTCGGAAGGGGAAGGCCCCGCAGGGCCACGGGGAACGTGCTCGCGGGTCCAGGGGCGGGCAAGACGGGCGCCCCGCACCCGCGCTACCGTCCGATCAACGCGTCCGGCGCGCCGGCCCCTGCCGGGTCATGGGGCCGGCACCGGGGTCAGGAAGGTCCGCTCCTCGCGCAGGACGATCCGCCGCTCCACCGCAAACGCGAAGTTCGCCGCCGCCTCCGCATCGTTCCTGAGCACGATCCGGTATACCTCGTACGCCGCCAGCGAATCGAAGGTGATCAGCGCCCACGCGACATCGTTGGTTCCCTCGTGGGGCAGGAAGTAGCCCACGAGCGCGCCCCCGCATCGTGTGATGATCGGCGTCCAGTTGGCGGCGTACTGCGCGAACGCCTCGCGCTGGAACGGGTCGATCTGGTACCGGATCATGCAGGTGACGGGCA
>JBJKRG010000384.1:0-8455 GCA_046704805.1 Gemmatimonadaceae bacterium | reverse complement strand
ACCTGCGACCGCGTGGCGTTCATCAAGGACGGCGCCATCGTCGACACGCGGGTGCTGGGGACGGGGTGGGAGGAAGGCATCCGGGTGGTCGTGCACGCGCGCGGCGTCTCGCCGGCCGCCGTCACCGGCCTCGCGCAGTGGACGTCCACGGCACAGCTCGACGGCGAACGGCTGCAGTTCGGGCTGGCGTCCGAGGACGTACTCCCCGACATCCTGCGGCATCTCGTCGGCGCCGGCGCCGACGTCTTCCGCGTCACGCCGGAGCGCGCGTCGCTCGAGGACGTGTTCGTCCAACTCGTGGGGGAGGATCGGGGACTGTGAAGGGCATCTGGCTGATGGCCGGCGTCACGCTGCGCGAAGCCGTACGCCGCAAGATCCTCTGGACCGCGCTCATCGCCGCCGCGCTGCTGCTCGGCGTGTTCGCCGTGGCCATGCATCTGCAGGTGATGGAGTTCCAGGGGCGGGCGATGTCGCCCTTCGTCCGCTACCAGGTGGAGGCCGGGATGCTGATGATCGGCCTCTACACCTGCGACCTGCTGGCCGTGGTGCTGACCATCCTCACGTCCATCGACACGATCGCCGGCGAGATCAGCTCGGGCACCATTCACGCCATCGCCACCAAGCCGATCGCCCGCTGGCAGATTCTCGCCGGCAAGTTCCTGGGCTTCGTGGCGATGGTCGTCGGATACGTCGTGGTGACCTTCTGGGCCACGGTGTGGGTGGCGAACGCCACCACCGGCGTCTTCCCCGTGCACCCGGTCCGCGGGCTGGCGCTGATCGTGTTCGAATGCGTGGTCGCCCTCGCCCTGACGTTCATGTTCGGCACCTGGTTCTCGACGCTCACCAACGGCGTGCTCGTGCTCGGGTTGCAGGGCGTCGCGTTCATGGGCGGGTGGCTCGAGCAGGTGAGCGGCTTCTCGCAGAGCGTCCACATCGTGACGCTCGGCATCGCGTCGAGCATCCTGATGCCGGGGGAGTCGCTGTGGCGGCGCGCGGCGTACGAGATGCAGACGCAGCTCGCCGGATCGCTGCGCTTCTCCCCGTTCGCGAACGTGTCGATTCCGAGTCTGCTCGCAGTCGGCTACGGGGGGTTCTATCTCATCGTGGCGCTGTCCATCGCCATCTGGCACTTCCAGCGGCGGGATCTGTAGGGGCGGGGCGAGCGGTTACGCCCGGGGCCTGACTCCGCGCTCAGCCGCCGCCGCTCCGTTCGGGCGCGCCGCGCCGGTGGAGAATCGGCTTGAGATCGACCACCGGCGTGCCGTCCACGGCCTCGATGGGGCCGATGCGGAGTCGAGTGCCCGCGATCTCGCGCACCGTCACCGGGTGCAGCCCGATCGGATTCGGGCGCGCGGGTGACCGGGTGCCGAACACGCCGCGCAGCGGCTTCGATCGGTCGCCGCGCGGGCGCACCTGCAGCACGTCGCGGTCGCCCAGGTGCAGCCAGGTCAGCACGATCATCTCGTCGCCCGCCGTGACGCCGGTCAGCGCCGGCGCGAATTCAGGCTCGATCTCGAGCCAGGCATCGGGCGCGCCGGCCGCGGCCTGCCGCGGCGCCTCCTTCGTGGAGCGCAGCGTCGAGCGGATGTAGCCGATCGGTCGGAGCACGATTCCTTCGTCGTTCTCGGTCATGGGGGTGGAAGATGTACGGTCGCGCGCCGTTCCGCATCGAGCGGCCGTGCGCGATCAGGCCGTCGCGTCGACGACCGGCACGCCGTATCGCGCCAACGCCGGGTCGCCGGTCACGAGCGTGAGTCCCTCGGCCAGTGCCTGTGCCACCAGCAGTCGATCGAACGGATCGCGGTGCAGACCCGGCAGCGTGCGCACCCGGTCGGCGTGGACGATCTCCACCGGCAGGGGCAGGAATCCGTCGCGCTCCAACTCGCGCTCGAAGTCCCCGTCCGTCGGAAGTGTGAGCTTCCCGATGGCCACCTTGATGGCCATCTCCCACACCGACGCGGCGCTCAGCCGTACCTCCGCGGCCGAACGGATGATGCGGCGCGCCCGCGGGCCGAGCCGGCGGTCATCGGCTTGCCACCAGAGCCAGACGCGCGTGTCGAGAAGTACGCGACGAGGAGTCGCTCCGGTGCCCGGGGTCGAAGCCGCGCGCTCACGCACCCTTCGGGGTGCGCGGCGCGGGCTCATTCTTCCCCGCCCTCGAAGGCGGCCAGCAGGTCCGCGGGGAGCGGGGCGTCGAAATCGGGCGCGATCTTCACGTTCTTCCCCCAGCGACCGGGGGCGCGCGCTTCGCGCACCGTGCGCAGGGGGACGAGGCGCGCCACCGGTTTCCCGGCCTTGGCGATGACGATCTCCTCGCCTTCGTGCGCCCGATCCACGAGCTCGGAGAGTCGCGTCTTGGCATCGTAGATGTTCACCGGCTTGGACATGGTGGGCTTCCGTGAGATCGACCGATGGAAGGTAACGGTGTTGGTCAAGTTGGTCAAGTATGCGGCCGCTACGAGAGTCTTCGTGCCCCGCACGATACGCCCCCCGGTGTCGGGAGCATCATCGTTTTCGCTTGGCAGGATCCAACAGCTCCCGCGCTCGGGGCTTCAAATTCGCGGCCGCCGGATCCGACAGCCCGTTACTTCAGCGCCTCCACGATCAACCGGTCCAGCTCGGACGCGATGGGCCATGCCGTGGCGTCCCAGTAATGCGTGTGGGCACCAGCCCCGATGCAGAACTCGCGCCGCTCGTCGATCGCATCCTGCCACAGGGGGTGCGACGCGGGATCGGGGGCGCCGCACCGCGGCAGCTCCGGCGCCAGGCACGGCACGAAGCGATCGGGCGACGCGGGATCGCGCCAGAGCTGCCGCCCCACATAGTCACCGCCGCGATACGCGTTCGCCCATCGATGCACACCGAGGGGCGCGGGATCCGGAGCCGGTTCGCCGCCGGCACCGCCCGGTGCGCCGGTCACCCACCGGAAGAGCTGCGGGAACGCGGCCGCGTAGAGCTGCCGCAGCGGCGATCCCATTGTGAACAGGTACAGGCGCGGCGCCTGGTGCGCGCCGGCCGCTCCGCCGTCGGTCGCTCCCACGCCGGGTTCCGACGCCGCGAGCAGATCCGCCAGCTCGGGATCGCGCTCCCTTCGGATGAATCGCAGGAAGTCGGCGGTGATCACGGTCCCCTGGCTGTGCGCCACGAAGACGATCGCGCGATACCCCTGCCGCCCCGTCGCGTCCCGCCACTTGCACAGATACCGCAGCAGCGACGCGAAGCGCTCGGCGATCCGGGCGCGCGGTGTGTTCGTGCGCGGATGCTCGCGCAGATAGTCGTCGACGTCGAGCAGGGCGTCGAGCACCGGCCGGAATCCCAGCATCAGATTCGCGAAGCGCCCGCGGAACGCCGCGACGCCCACCGCCGACGCCGCGAGCCACGCCCCGGCTGCCAGCACCAGGATCTTCGCCCGCTCCTGCGTGAGCGTGAGGAAGGACAGCGGGTGCACCCAGTGCACGAGGGTCGCGCCGGCAGCCACGACCATGGCGGAGAAGAGGCACGTGGCGGAGAGCCGCGACAGGCGTCCCCCGGCGCTGAGCCATGCACCCAGCCGCTTCGACTTCGCCACGTACGCGGCGCGCTCGGCGGGGGTGGCGGCGCCCTGCCGGTGGTCGGCGAACGAGCTGCCCGCCTCGGGCGGGCTCACCTCGGCCCATACCGACGGGAGCACCGTCCACGCGGCCACGAGCATCACGACGGCCGCGAACACCATGAGCCAGAGGTACCCTGCCCCGGCTCCCTGGGCGAACAGCGATTCGACGTACTGGGCGTAGTACTGCTGCCGGGGGCCGAACATGCCGGTGAGCGACGTGTAGACGCCCCCCGCGGGAAGTGCCCACGCGAAGGCGCGGTAGAGCAGCGCCCAGAGCGGCATCCCGACCGCCAGCACCACCGTGCCGGCGATGCCGAGCGTTGCCCGCGCCGTCCAGGCCGCCCGATGCAGATCGCGCTTCTCGCCGGCATCCCGGGCGCGCAACGCGGTGATCGCACCCAGAATCCCCGACGCGGTCGCCAGGGCGTAGAACACCGCCCATCCGGCCAGCACCACGATGAACTCGATCTCGAAGACGTTGAGCGTGCGGTCCACGAAGCCCGTTGCCGACTGCGTCACGAGCACCAGCACCAGGAGTGGCAGTGCCGCGAGGATCTGCAGCGTAGCGCCGACGACGCGCGCCCCGGGGCGCACGCGCTCGTAGCGTCCCGCCATCCACCACGTCCCTGCCGTCGCGACCACGATCCACTCCGCGCAGAGGAGCCGTCGCGCGCCAGTCAGCGGCATCAGCCAGAACACGCCGAGGCCGACCGCCGTCGCCGCGATCGCGGCGGCCAGGAACGCGGCGAGGGGTCGTCGCTGCGTGGTCCGGGCACGGTAGATCGCGCGTCCCACGACGTACAGCGCGAAGACCGCCGGCAGCACGGCCGAGACCCAGCGTCGCACCGCGGCCGAGGGAATCGCCGGCGGCACCACGGTGAGCACGGTGGCGGCCATCGTGATCCACATGAGCGGCACGAACAGGGTGAACACGCGCACCGCCGCCGTGTGCACCCAGTGGTAGATCCGCCAGAGCAGGCTCCGCGGGTGCTCGACGGCGGCGTGGTCCACCGCCTGTCGCCCGAGGTGCGGGATGTGGAAGACGAGCTGGTAGATCTGATAGCCGATCTGCGCGGCGCTCCACTTCAACCGCGACAACTCCGACCACTGCACCTCGTACACGTGCACATCGGCCTGCGGATTCGTCGGCTGCGACTGGGGGAGCCGCTTCCCCTCGATGCGGACCGTCTCGTACGGCGCGCTGGAGCCCACGTAGCGATCGAGCTGCGCCCGCATGAACTCGTGGCTCACCGTCTCCGGCGACGGCGGCGCGGCCGCGGACTCCAGCCGGCCCTGCCGCTCGAGCCCCTGCAGATACGCGGAGCGCTCGCGGAATCCGCCGATCCACCGCGCCCACCGTCCCTGCCCCGCACCGGCCGGCGTGCTCGACACGAAGGCACGCTTGGTCGGAATGCCGATCGCGGTGGTGCGGAACGACGTGTAGCGATTCTCTCCATCCCCCTCTCCATAGCGGAGCCGGAGCAGCAGCTCGGCGACGCTCGCCGCCGAGTCGCCGGGACGGTGGTCGCCGATGCCGTGCACGGCGACCACCGCGATCGCGGGGCGCGGCGGGCTCGAATCCGTCATCGGCCGAGCAGGCTCGTGAACGGACCGGAGTTCAGCCGCGCGCGCACGGAGATCGCCGCGACGATCTGCCCGCCGGAGAATCCGGCGATCTGCCCGCTGAACCAGTAGTACGTGAGGCCGGCGTCGATCTCGTTGTAGCGGATGTTGAGCCCCGTCTCGAGCCCGTCGAAGTTGACGCGGGTGCTGCCGAGGATCGTCGTGCGCGCATTGACGGCGGCCGCGTCCGACGCCGCGAGATCGCCGCGGACGTGCCGCGTGGCCCAGGTGACGTCCAGTCCCATCGCCACGCGGTTGCTGTCACCGACGAAGCCGTCGAAGAACCGGTAGTAGCCGCCGAGGCCGGTGGCCCACACCGGCACGTCGGCGACGGCAGCGGGCACTCCCTCGGCGTTCTTCTGATAGCCCCAGCGTGTGGCGGACGCCGCGACGTACGCCCGGAGGCCGAGCTGGCACATCCGCGACGGATCGCCATCGGCGCACCGCGCGTCGTAGCCGAACAGGTGTGGCCGGCGGACCTCGAGCAGCGCCGACTCGAAGGCGCGGCCGCTCGCCGGAGCAAGCATCGACGCTCCGTAGCCCGCCGTGATCGTATCGGACCGCGCCAGCACGTTGACCACGCCGGTGACCACGTACCGGGAGCCGCGAAAGGTGACGCCGAGCGAGCCGGTGGTGCTGGTGGCGTCGCTGGGCTGGCCGACGACGTTCCTCACGCCGCCGTCGCCGAATAGGACCACCTCCGGGTGGCCGGGTCTGGTGCCGGAGAACTCCTGAAGGGTCTGCGCGCCGGCCGGAGCGGCGCCGAGGAAGGTGAGCACGAGCAGGCAGGATCCGGATCGCAGCATGGGAATCTCCCGAGTGTGGGGGGCACAGTGGGGATTGGCCGCGGAGAGCGGGCCGCGCCGCGCACGCGAGTGCGGGCTTCCGACAACCGATATATCGATTCGCGACGGAAGGGCAAGACCGCCGCGGCGCCGGGCGCCGGCGCACGCCGCCGGCTCAGTGCTGTCCGATGACGATCGGCACGTACCCCACCTCGAGCCCGGCGGGCGGCGTCACGAACAGCGCCGCATCCATCGTCGCCAGCGCCCCGGCCGACGGCGGCGGAATGGCGAGTCCATTGAGCCCAGAGTGCGCCTGCAGCGAATCCACGAAGGTCTGGAGGTTCTGCTGCTCCGTGGTGCTCAGCCCGAGTGCCTTGATGGCCGGCTGGTCCACGAACTTGTACCACACGTACTGCACCGTGGAGCCGTCGGCGAGGGTGGCCGTGAACGGGCCCGCGGCCCACGCGGTGGAGGTCCACGGCGACGAGGCCGACGCGTCGACGGACGGCAGGGACTGGCGCGTCTCCGGCGCGAACTGCTGGTCCTGCAGCCAGGTCGTGCGCGGTACCTGCGACGCCGGGATCGGCTGCCAGCTCGTGCCCTGCATCTCGAAATACTCCGGGAACACGCCGGGCGTCAGCGCGCCGCCCCACTGCATGCCGACGGCGGGGCCGCCGGCCGTCGTGGTCACGACGCCGCCCGTGAACGCGGCGCCCGACGCCACCGGTGTTCCGGCGATGGAGACGCCGAGGTTGCCGCCGCTGAGCGGCGGAAGCGTCGTCCCGCTCGCGTTGATCTGCGTGGCCACCGTGCCGTTCTGCATCCAGTTGGCGATGCCGTCCCAGATGGCCGCCTTGTCGTACGCGCGCACGTCCTCGACGAGCACGGCGGTTCCGTTGGCGTCCACCGGGAAGGTGAGTCCCGGCACGCGGGCGTAGTGCGTGCCGGCGCTGTCCTGGCTCGTGAACACCGGCAGGTTGCCGACCTCCAGGGCCGCCGAGCCCACGAAGCCCGGGCGCGCGTCCTGGCCACGGCCCACCCCCGTCGGATAGTTCTTGTTGATCGCGCTCCATCCGGCCGGCGTGTAGAACGCCACCGGGCCCGTGTAGTTCGAGGCCCGCAGGAAGAGCGTCCAGCTCTGGTTGCCGGTGGGGACGCCCACGGGCGAGGTGTACGCGGGAATGAGCGGAAGGGCGAGCCACGCCATGCCGATGAACGACGCCGACGATCCGCCCGTGAACGTGAACCCGTCGGGCGGCACCAGCACGCGGTTGCTGAGTTGGGCGAGATCCAGCGTGCTGTCGGACAGCAGGCTGCCATAGAAGCTCCACGCCGGAGAAGCCACCTCGGTCGTATAGCAGTCCGGCGTGCCGTTGATGCGGAACTTCGGTGTGCCCGAGGGGATGTGCGTCGTCGTCCACTCCCCCATGCCGCCTTCCATGGTCTGATAGACGCTGGACCAGGTGGGCCCGCGGTCCGCCCAGTTGTCGCGCGCGTACGATCCCACCGGACAGAGCGGCGAGCCGAACGTCGTGTTGTCGGGGATGATCCAGAATCCCCACCCGAGCTGCTCCGACGCCGACTGCTCGGCGCTGAGCGAATAGACAGAGCTGTAGTAGCCCCACCCGTAGCCGTAGGTGTCGTTCGGCACGTTCCCGTTGACCAACGTCGACACGTAGCCGGTGAGCCCGGTGGTGGACTCCTGCAGCGTCGGCGCGACCACGGTCAACGCGGCCGTGCCCGTCTGGCTCTCGCTGGTGGCGGTGATGGTCGCCGTTCCCGGGAGGACTCCCGCGGCGAGCCCCGACGCGGAGATGCGGGCGACGAGCGTGTCGCTGGACGACCACGTGACGGTGCGGCCGGTGAGCACGTTCCCCGAGGCGTCCTTGAGGGTCGCCGAGAGCTGTTCGGTCTTCCCCGCAACCAGCGTGCTCTGCGGGGCCGAGACCGTCACGCTCGCCACGGGCTGCGGGCCCTGCGGTGGCGGCGGGCCGGACACCTGCTTGCTCCCCCCGCATGAGCCTGCGGCCAGGAGCACGAACAGGCCGGTTGAACGAACGCGCATGGGCTCCTCGCTTCGGACGCCGGGGGGATGTCTCGACTTACGGCCGTCCGGAGGCCGTGTCAAGGAATCCCCGACGAAGTGCCTCTCCGGGGAGGGCAGCCCTCCTGCCCCAGCCCTACGGCTGGTGTGCCAACCTGTCGAGCAGCAGATATCGGTCGCGATGGGGAGCCGGCATCGCGTGCGAGTGCACGTCGATTCTCATGATCATGACCGGTCCGTTCGGCGCGTCGCCGGCCTGGGGCCAGTGGGGAAGCCCAGGGCCGTTCGGATTCCCGGTCTTCACGAAGTTCGCGAAGTAGCCCTCCATGGTGTGCGAGACCGCGTAGACGTCGGCGGTCCAGGCGTAGACGTGGTTGGTCGCGAGGTTGCCCAGCGCGTACTCGATCTCCG
>JBJKRG010000383.1:0-11956 GCA_046704805.1 Gemmatimonadaceae bacterium | reverse complement strand
GAACACACATCCCGCCCCACGTACAGGAGACGCTCGCCATGCAATATCTGATTTCCGTGATCGACGACGGCACCGGCCAGGCCACGCCGGCGGAGGACGCGGCCATCGACGTGTTCAACGCCCGGCTTCAGGCCGGCGGCCACTGGGTGTTCGCCGGCGGCCTCGGGTCGCCCGAACCGGCGACCGTCATCGACAACCGCGGCGGCAAGGCGGTGGTCACCGACGGCCCATTCATCGAGACGAAGGAATATCTCGCCGGCTTCTGGATCATCGAGGCCCCGGACCTCGACGTGGCCCTCAAGCTCGCCGCCGAGGGATCGAAGAGCTGCAATCGAAAGGTCGAGGTGCGGCCGTTCCTGAGCCCGGCGTGACCGACGCCCACGAGGCGATCACGCGGGCCCACCACGAGGAGTGGGCGCGCGTCGTCGCCTCGCTGGCCAGGCGCTTCGGCAGCCTCGACGTCGCCGAAGAGGCGGCCGCGGAGGCCTTCGCAGCCGCCGTCGTGCGGTGGCCGGCCGACGGCGTGCCGCCGAATCCCGGCGCCTGGCTGACCACGGCGGCAATTCGCAAGGCCATCGACTGGATCCGGCGTGAGAGCAAGCGCACCGGCAAGGAGCAGGAGGCCCGGATGTACGACGGCGACGACCAGGCCGAGGCGCTCGACGCCATCGAAGACGACCGGCTGCGGCTGATCTTCACGTGCTGTCACCCGGCACTCTCGATGGAGGCGCGCGAGGCGCTGACGCTGCGCATGGCCGGCGGTCTGACCGTGGCGGAGATCGCCCGCGCGTTTCTGGTGCAGGCCACCGCCATTGAACAGCGGATCACGCGCGCGAAAGCCAAGATCCGCGTGGCCCGCATCCCGTATCGCGTCCCGTCAGTGGAGGATCTGCCGGAGCGAATCGCCGGAGTGCTCACCGTCCTCTTCCTCGTCTTCAACGAGGGCTACCTGGCGACCGGGCCGGAGCACGACCCCATCCGTCCCGGCCTGACCGCGGAGGCGATCCGGCTCACGCGCCTTCTGCGTGCCCTCATACCGCAGGACGGCGAGGTGGCCGGGCTGCTGGCGATGATGCTGCTCATCGAGGCGCGCCGGCCGGCCCGCGTGTCGGCGAGCGGCGAGCTGGTGCCGCTCGCCCAGCAAGATCGTGGGGCGTGGAACGCGGCGCTGATCGCCGAGGGGCATCAGTTGGTGCGCGAGCGTCTGGCCGCCGGCGTGGCGCCGGGACGTTACCAGATTCTCGCCGCGGTCAATGCGGTACACACCTCGGCGCGGCATGTGCGGGAGACCGACTGGTCGCAGGTCGTCGCACTGTACGACCAGCTCGTCCGCCTCGATCCTTCGCCCGTCATTGCGCTCAATCGGGCGATCGCAGTGGCCGAGTTGGACGGTCCGGAGGTGGCACTGGCGATCGTCGATGGATTCCGGGAAGACCTTGCCGGCTATCACGCCTATCATGCGACTCGCGCGGATCTGCTGCGCCGGCTGGGGCGCCGAGCGCAGTCCCGCGCGGCGTATGACCGAGCCATCGAGCTGGCGGGCAACGTCGCCGAGGCCGCGTACCTGAGAGGCCAACGCGACCGGCTCCGATAGGCAGCAAGTCACCCTGAGCGCACGGGTGCAGACGCGTCAACAACGGCACGTGTACGGGAGGTCAAGCGAGGAACGGAGCGTATTGGTCACAGTCACACGTCTGTGCCTGGACGCTGGACCCGCCCATGACCCCCTATCGCACTACAGGTTCGCCGGCCCGTCCCCAAGGCAATCTCACCCGGATTCAACCGGTGAGTGCAACACAAGCAATCTTGTGTACTCACCGGAGGTAGCGCATGACGGAGCAGGTGGCGGAAGCGGCGCCGCGTCGAGGGTTGAGCTCGGCGCAGCGCACGGAGATGTGGACACGGTGGAAAGCCGGCGAGTCGATGAGCGACATCGGCCGTGCGCTCGGGAAGCACCCCGGATCGATCTTCACGTTTCTGGCGGTGCAAGGCGGCATTGCGCGCCCGCCGCGCTGCCGGGCTGCGTGGACGCTGAGCGCGGGGGACCGCGAGCGGATCAGTCGTGGATTAGCGGCCGGAGAATCGCTCCGCGCGATCGCCCGCGCCCTGGGTCGCCCGGTGTCCACCATCAGCCGTGAAGTCGCACGGAATGGCGGCCCGGCCTCCTATCGCGCCCTGGTCGCGGACCGCGCGGCCTGGGGCCGGGCGCAGCGGCGGAAACGCTGTCGCTTGGCCCAGGCCCCCCGGCTGGCGCGCCTCGTCGCCCAGAAGCTGGAGCGGGACTGGTCACCGGAGCAGATTGCAGGGTGGCTCCGGCGGACGTACCCGGGGGATCCGCAGATGCACGTCTCGCACGAAACGATTTATCGGACACTCTACGTTCAGGCGCGAGGCGTGTTGAAACGCGAGCTGTTGGCGCATCTGCGGCGGCACCATCCGCTGCGGCGCAGTCGGCGCTATACCGCCGAGGGCCAGCCCCGCGGGCGGATCATTGACGCCGTCCCGATCGCCGAGCGGCCACCCTGCGTCGATGCGCGGGCCCTGCCGGGGCACTGGGAAGGGGATCTGTTGACCGGCGCCCGGAATACGCACATCGCGACCCTCGTGGAACGGCAGTCGCGCTACGTTGACCTTGTGAAGCTCCGGGGCAAAGACGCGGGGACGGTGAACCGGGCTCTCACCCGGCACGTGCGGCAGCTCCCCGAGGGGCTGATGGCGTCGCTCACGTGGGACCGCGGCCTCGAAATGGCGCACCATCGCCGCTTCACCGTAGCGACCGACGTCCTCGTCTACTTCTGTGATCCGCAAAGCCCATGGCAACGCGGTACCAACGAGAACACCAACGGGCTCCTGCGCCAATACTTGCCCAAGGGCACGGACCTGTCGACCTTGAGCCAGCGGCAACTCAACGCGATCGCCCGCCGCCTGAATACCCGCCCCCGCAAGACATTAGGATTCATGACACCAGCGGAGGTCCTCGCGGCAAGCGTTGCATCGACCGGTTGAACCCGGGCAATACAGTTTTGTCGGCACACGTCCCAGGAGGTGTGCCGTCAGATCTGTGCTGCCGATGGGTGCCGGAGCGAAGCTGACTCGTCCAAGGCGCGTGGAGCGGTCCCAGATCTAGGCGCTTTCCGGCAGTCCGCCTGGCCCAACTTTCAGGGAAGGGGGCCCCTGCCCGACGACTTCGTCGACTGAGAGCCGACTCAGATCTCGATCCCCCCCCACGGGAGTCCTCATTCGGGCTCTTGGCTCGCACCACCCATCATCCCATCGCCTCGGCCCCTACCAGCATCCTTCTGTTCTCGCCCCTTCTCGTGCCTTCACCCTCGTCCCCGCCGGTGAGCGCCTCCACCGCTTGCCACTCCTCGAATCACAGCCTACCGTGCCCTTCCGCCCAACAGGGCCTTTCGATCACCTATTCGTCCCCCCTACGCCGTGGGCCCGAACGGACCCTCCATGACGACCGTGTTCGTCGTGAGGTCGATGATGTTCTCCGGTACCCCGCGGAGGCCCGGTGGGCCATTGTTCACACCTCCAGCTTTCAATGCAGATGCATGGAATGCATCAACCTGTTCTCGACTCTGCGCTGCGAACGCCGTGTGCTGTTTGACGCCGTGCGAATGGAAACGGTCGATCCAAAAAATCGGGAAGTGGTTTCCGTAACCAACCGCGTCCGCGCCGGTCTCCGCAGGCAGTTGCATGAAACGATGGATGCCGAGCGCCGCAAGCACAGCATCGTAGAATCTTGTAGAGCGCTCGACGTTTGACACGCCAATGCCGGTGTGCTCGATCATCGTGGGTGTGTTCGCAGTTATCTCGGTCCAGCGACGCCGATCAGATTGCCTTCCGGATCGGTGAATTTTCCAACGACGAGCTGGCCACTCGGGGTAGGATCGGGTCCCAGCAGGCGCGACCCGCCAAGCTCTTCGACCTTGACCAGTGTCGCGCCGACGTCGGGGACTGCGACGTAGAAGAGAACGTTCGGCGCAAAGCCTGGCCCCCCCCCAATACCGCCGGCGAGGCCGGGTGCGCCGGGGACTGGGATTGGGTTGATGAACGTGTATTGCCCATCATCGGATATCTGATCGGAGGTTTGTGAAATCTCGCCCTCCCAGCCGAAAAGCGCGCTGTAGAACCGCCGCAACCGATCGGGCTCCTTGCCGATAATCTCAAAGTGAACGACGGGTGCCGGCATGTCTGTGTTCTCCATGTGCTTAGGCAAAATACCAGAAGGGTTCAAACGGACGGCCCGCTTCATCCGCAAAACAGTCGTTCGAGCAAAGGTGTCAAGAGCAGGGAAGTGGCTCAACGAAGCCAAATTTGCTGGCCGCAATATCTGATTTGTGACCATAAGGTGTATCGCCTGAGTGGTTGCACTTCAGGGCTTAATTTCCAAAAAGTCATCCGCTATGCCGCCTGCCGAACAAGCTGCGGCTCAGATCAGGTTACCTCTTTCAATGGCTAAACTTCAACGACACCGTGCGCCACCGCGTAGGGCACGTTCGAAACCTTTTCGATAGCAGCGGCTAAGTCGGCGGCCTCTATGATGGCGAAGCCGGCGATCGGCAAGGCGGACGACATAAACGGTCCATCAGAGGTTTCCACTCCGCGTGCTTCTGGATTGCGAACCTGCACCGGTGCGCCGGCGATCCCGATCACCGCACCTTCGGACAGCAGTTTCGTGTCCTGAGCATGGGCGGCGTCCCTGACGGGGCGGGGCGTGCGGTCATAGTCGGCTGGGTCGCCATATCCGATTGTGATGGACTTGGGCATGGTTCCGTCTCCTTTCAGGCGTACGTATAGGAGGTCCAACCACCGTGGCGGCCTGGGGCACGGTAGGCTGTGGGTCGACGAGAGGCAAGGCGGAAGATGGTGGGGGGAGGCGGAGAACGTACCGGTGCGAATTGGCGCGAGTGGGCGGGGATGCTCGTGGGGGTCGGTCGGATGGGATGATGGGCGGGGAGAGACGGAAGCCGAAGGACGAATTCCGTGGGGGGTCGGATCGAGTTTTCAGTCGTCGAGGTCGTCGGGCAGAGACTGGTCGAACTGGAAGTCGGGGACGAGCTCGGGATCGACGGGGTCGAAACTCGGTGTCTGGTCGAGGAGGAAATCCCGCTGAGGTGGCCCGCGAGCGGGCGCGAGGGGCGAAGGTCGGTGGGGAAGGTCGAGGTGCAGGAGAATCGAGCGCTGTCACCCGATCACCGAGCCGCTCACGCGCAGAGCGGGTCGATAGCACCAGGGCCGCGTGGGCGAGGACGTCGCGCCCCGAGCGATCGAGATTGTCGGGATGCTGATCGTGGGAGAGCAGGACCGCGTCGATCGCGCCCAGAGCGTCCGGAGACCGTGCCGGCCCGGCTGTCTTGCTCAGCACGCGCTGCCCGATGGGGTAGTCGCCCGGCGGGTCGAATGTCGGGTCCGTCAGGAACCGCTTCCCGCCGATATCGATCACGGCCGTGGGACCGCCGACGTATTCGATGATCACCGAACCCGTGGTGTCAGAGCACATGAGCCACCACCGTCTCCTCCGGGTGCTCGAGGATGCGAGGCCAACCACTGCTCATGGCCTTCGCGCCGTCTTCGTCGATGGGTCGGAATCCCGATTGTTCCATCGTGACCAGGGTGCCGTCGGGCACCGGCGTCAGCGTCCATGTGACGATCGTCTTCAATTCGGTATCCGACTCGGTACCGTCTCCCCAGCGATACGCAAGGACGCGCTGCGGCTCCACCGTGATGACCTCGCAGTTGGTCACGCCCGACCAACCGGGCACGGGCTTCGCCCGGAAGGTGAATCGGTGGCCGACTTTCGGCTCGAAATCGTTGGCCATGAGCCATTGTCGGATGAGTGGTGCTTCCGTGAGTGCGCGCCAGATCTTCTCTGGTGCGTGGGGCATCGTGCGCTCGAACACGAGCGTGCCGGCCTCACTTGCTTCCTTGCTCATCATCCATCCTCCCAAGGACTTGTTCCAGTGCATCGAACCGGCCGCGCCAGAAGGCACCATATGCGCCCATCCAGCGGATCAGAGGCGCGAGCCCTTCAGGTCGAACGCGATAGTATGTTTCCCTGCCTTCCCGGCGATCCGTGAAGAACTTTTTCTTACTTCGTCCCGGGCGGCCTGGAGAATCTCGATCTCCATGGCCTTCTTCCCCAGCGCGCGCTCCAGTTCCTTGATGCGCGCCAGCGCCAAGCGCAGCTCACTCGCCGGCACCACGTCCTCGTTCGCCCCGACGGCCGCGGCGCTGCCGGCCGTGCTCAGCCGATGCCACCGCCGCACCACCGACGGCGAGATCGAGAGATCCCGCGCTAACTCGGCCAGGGTCAGTTCCTTCCGCTCCACCCGCGCTAACTGCTCCCGCTTGAACTCCGCGGTAAAGAGGCGACGGCCATCCATCGCCCGCCGATGCGTTGCCATCCGACGACCCTCCGTTGAGAAGTCAAACGACACTTCCCAAAGTGCCTCGTCGAATTGGGGGACACAGCACCGCCGGCAGCGTCGCGCGCTGGCTTGCGGACGCTCTCGGCCGTCAGGTGTGGCCGAGAATGGCGTGTGGACGGTAGACGGACTCGAGTCGCACCCGTTCCTCCGCTGTTAGCGCCACGGATGTTGCTTCGACGGCGTCGACCACGTGCCGCAGGTTGGTGGCACCCACGACGGGGGCGGTAACGCCGGGCCGGCCGAGCAGCCACGCCAATGCGATCTGGGCGAGCGGGAGACCTCGCGCTGACGCGATTTCGCGCACGATATCCACGACATCGAAATCGCCTTCCTCGTACATCGAGTCGGCAAGGGGGTCATTTCCGGCCCTCGGTGTGGCACCCGTTCGCTCGCGTGAGCGCGTTCCAGCCAAGAGGCCGCGGGCTAGGGGAGACCAGGGGATGATTCCGACGCCTTGATCGATACACAGCGGGATCATCTCTCGCTCCTCCTCGCGATAGACGAGGTTATAGTGGTTTTGCATGGACACGAAGCGGGTGGAGCCGTCCATCGTTGCGGCGTGCTGGGCCTTGGCGAACTGCCAGGCGTACATGCTGGAGGCGCCGATGTAACGCGCCTTGCCGCTCTGTACCACCTCGTGAAGCGCGGCCATCGTCTCGTCGATGGGTGTGTGGGGGTCCCAGCGATGGATCTGGTACAGGTCGACGTAGTCCGCACCAAGCCGACGCAGCGAGGCGTCGATCCCAGCCAGAACGTGCTTGCGTGAGAGACCGCGATCATTCGGACCCGAGCCCGTGGGGAAGAAGACCTTGGTGGCCAGCACGTAGTCTTCGCGTTTCATAAAGAGTTTGGCGAGCAGCCGGCCCGTGATCTCTTCGCTCACGCCGTCCGAGTACATGTCGGCGGTGTCGAAGAAGGTGACGCCCTCCTCGACCGCCCTTCGGACGATCGGTTCGGCCGCAGCTTCGCCGAGAAACCACGCGCGTGTGGCGGTGTCGCCATAGCTCATCATGCCGAGGCAGATCTGCGAGACCTTCAGCCCCGTGGCACCGAGGTTTACATACTGCATCATCAGCTCCTTGTCGGCTCGCCGGCAGTCTGGGGTGCTTGGGCGTGCTGTTGGTGTCCCGACTCGGCCATCACCGCGGGCGGCTTCTCGTGCAGTGGAGCCGATTCCTGGTGGATGAGCACTGCCAGGACGACCAACCCGACCGCGAAGCTCTCGGCCAACGTCGGGATCTGGCGGAGCACGACCGCCCCAACGAGAACCGCCGTGGCCGGGAGGATTGCGACGAACAAGGCATAGGTCGCGCGTGCGAGCTTGCGCATCGCGAGTTGGTCGAACACGTAGGGAATGACCGACGATGATACGCCGACGCCGACGCCGGCGCCGAGCAACATCGGATGCCGCATCGCGGGAACGGCGCCGCTGAGCCCCAAGGGCGTGATGACGACGCACGCGACCACCATAGCGGCCGCAAGGCCGTCGACCGACGTCCGGTCCCCCCCGCTGCGCGACACGGCATGGGCAGCCACGATGTACGCGGCGAAGAGGAAGGCATCCAGGTAGGCCCAGACCATAGCCCGCGGGCTGCCCACAAAGTGAATGCCCGTGAGCACGTAGACCCCCGCAATCACGAGCACCAGCGCCACCGCATTTCGGCCCGATCGCGTTCCAAAGAGGGCGAGCGCGAGCGGCCCCAAGAATTCGATCGCAGCCACGGTTCCAAGGGGGAGGCGGGCGATCGCCATGTAGAAGGCGTAATTCATGACGGCGATCACCGCCCCGAGGGTGAAAATCCATCCGCACGCGCGGGGAGGGGAGGTACGAAACACTCCCCAGGGGCGGCGCCAGATTGCCAGGATGATTCCGGCGGACACAATGCGGAGCCACGCTACGCCGGAGACGGCCACGTGAGCAAAGAGGAGCACGGCGAACGACGGTCCCAGATAGTGAAACAGGGCCGAACCGATGAAGTAGAGGTGTGGAGGGACGTCCCCGATTGTGCCGGGCGAATCCGGATGTACTTTACCTGCTATATTTCTCATGCAAGTGAGAATAGAGCGAGATGCTTCACCTGTCAACACATTCTAGATAGTAAAGTGTGCCATCGCATGGACCCCTTGCCCCTGAACCCTGGCGATTACACCGGGACCTACAAGCTGATCGCCGGCGAGCCCAGTCTCGATCTGGTTAACACCGTGTCGTGGCCTCGCACCGCACGTGAGCACGACTGGTTGGACTCAGCGGAGAACGTCTTGTTGTGGGCGGAAGCCGTAGGACTCATCAGCCGTGGCCCGAGCGCGTCTCGCGGGCAGCTCTCTCGCTCGGTTTCCCGCGATCTCGCCGACGTGCGTGCCGTCCGTAGTTGTCTTCGGGAGGTTCTGTGGCCGATCGCGCACGGAACACAGCCGCTATCTGACGCTGTAAAGGCGCTCGACGAGCTCGTGGCGCACGCATGCGCACAGCGCCACCTCGACGCCCAAACACAGCAATGGAGGTGGGCGCGTCCCGTATCCGCTTCGGGCCTCTTGGCGCCGATCGTCTGGAACGCAGCGCACGTGCTTACAGACGTGGATCGCGGCCGGATCGGCCATTGCCCATCATGCGACTGGCTGTTCGTCGACACGACGCGCAATCACAGTCGGCGGTGGTGCGATATGGCGGACTGCGGGAGCCGCGACAAGGCGCTGCGGTACTACCACAGAACCAAGCCCTAGCCTGTCGACCAATCTCGGGTGTGCGGAGCAAGAACCTCGTCGGACCCGAGACTGGTGGCCTGTTCGACGAATGGTGATTGACCGGCGCGGTTGGGCGGAGGGCCACAATATCCAAGGCAGTGGCACGATGACGACGAGACGCAGCAGTAGCGTAGTTCACCGTCCACCGATCCCAGGACAACCCATATACCGGTGTCGGGCCGGTGACGATTCGTCGGCCCCGCATCGACGAGCGCGTAGCGAAACACGATGAGGATCACCATGCGTTTTCCAGCGCGATTCTACCGCGCTTCTTGCGTCGCACACCGACCCTTGACGGAGCCCTCGCGCTGTTGTACCTGAAAGGCATCTCGACGAACGATTTCCCCACCGCCCTGGCGGCGATCTTGGGCGAGTCGGCGAAGGGACTGTCGGCCTCCACGATCACGCGGCTCAAGCGCGTGTGGGAGGAGGAGTACAACGCGTGGAGACGTCAGCAGCTGCCCGCCGAGGAATACGCCTACCTGTGGGCCGACGGGGTGTATTTCAACGTCAGACTCGATGAGGAGCGCTCGTGTATCCTGGTAGTCATCGGAGCCAACTTTCAGGGGGAGAAACACTTACTGGCAGTGCGGGACGGCTATCGTGAGAGTAAGCAGAGATGGAAGGAGGTGCTGTTGGATCTGAAGCACCGAGGGATGGAGCACGATCCGAAACTCCTCATCGGCGATGGGGGCTTGGGGTTGTGGGCGGCACTACCTGAGGTGTTCCCCACAACGAAGAGCCAACGGTGTTGGGTGCACAAGACGGCGAACGTGCTGGACACCATGCCCACCAGCGTGCAGGGACGCGCGAAGGCGATGCTGCACGACATCTACCGCGCCGACACCAAGCAGAACGCCGAAAACGCCTACCAGCATTTCATTGCGAGCTTCCAGGCGAAATACCCGAAGGCCACCGAATGTCTCCAGAAGGATCGCCGGGAGCTCTTCGCGTTCTACGCGTTTCCTGCCGAGCATTGGCAGCACATCCGAAGCACCAACGTCATGGAGAGTGTGTTCGCCACCGTGCGGCTGAGGACGAAAAAGACTAAGGGCTGTGGGACAAGAATCGCAACGTTGACGATGGTCTTCAAGCTCATCTCGCAAGCCCAGAAAACTTGGAGGAAATTGGACGCCTGTAAGAATCTCCAGCTCGTTCAAGAAGGACGTCGGTTCATCGACGGAGAGCTCATCGAGGAACCAGCCGCGTAACGGACGGATCGAAGGCTATGTTCCTCATCCACCAGAATTGACAATATCCCGCCACTCCGTGTTAGCCTTCCCGATCATGAAAAGCGGATTCGTAGATGTGAACAACCTCCACATGTACTATGAAACACACGGCCAGGGTCAACCGCTCCTATTGCTCCACGGCGAGTTTGCTACCACTGAAATATTTGCGGCCCTGATACCTCGGCTCGAGACTCAACGTCGATTGATCCTCGTCGAACAGCAAGGTCACGGCCATACAGCGGATATTGACCGCCCACTCAGCTTCGCGCAAATGGCTGATGATACGGCTGCACTTCTCGATCACCTCCAAGTTAGGTCAGTTGACGTCTTTGGCTACAGTGGCGGAGGAACCGTCGCTCTTCAGTTGGCTCTGAAACGACGGCACTTGGTAGGCAAGATCGCACTCGCTTCCACGATCTACGACGAACGTGGTTACTTCCCAGGCGTGATGGAAGCGTTGAAGAGCTCGTCACCGGATGCATTCCCGTTGGAAATACGTGAGGCTTACGACAAAGTTGCCCCCGACCCGCAAAAGTGGGCGACGCTTGTATACAAGAGCGCGGAAATGGCAAAGAACCCGTCGACAGCTGGCTTCCTGACTGTCGACCAACTTGAGATGGTAGGAGCTCCGACACTTGTTCTCATGGGTCAGGATGACTTCATCGAACCCGAATATGCGAAGAACATGGCAAGACTGCTCAGGACAGAGTTAAAGGTCCTGCCGGGAGACCATTCATCCTATTTGACCTCAGACCCGCAACATCTGTTGGAGTTGATAACCCCATTCTTCGGAATGTCTTAACCAAGTAAGAAATCGCGCCGTATAACATGACGCTTCAGTTGTCGCTCGGGGTTATGGCCGATGGAAAGTGAAATCAGAGAACTCAGGGGTTAGTCTTTTCGTGTCGTGTCATCCGGGTGGTCGCGCAGCTGAGCTTATCGTTATGCCGACCAATCAATGTGTGTACTACCCTTGATAGAAACATCCGTCTCCTGGATCATGGGCTGTGATCGACCATAATGCAGAAGACACAGAAGTCCTCGCCACCAATTTCTGGTTCGGAACCAAACTTTCAGGTGCTCTCACTGCTGGGACCGACGCGCTCGAGAAGTTGTACAGCAGTACAACGCCGGCAACGCGGTTCAAAGTCGACTGCGAGGTCCCGAACAAAGTGGAACATCAGGTGAATCATTTTCGCAATTACCTCGAAGCCTTTCGTCGCGTCCGAGATCACCTTGCAAGCCGCAAACCTAGTTATGTCGTCAATCTTGGCGGCGGATGCGACGCGCGCGCGATGCTCGCCTGGCCGCATGCAGGGTTCCACGTCCACGATGGGGTGTGGGTGCCCGACGGCGATGGCGAGTTTGCCAGACGGCTCGCGCGCTACTGCGCGCGGAATCCGGTGGCGCTGGAGCGTCTCACCTACGACGGGCCCGGCACGCCCGTGTGCTACCGGTCCGACAAGCGCGACGGGCCGACGGCCGGTACCGAGACGGTGGACCCGCTGGAGTTCCTGGCGCGCCTCGTCACGCACATCCCGAACA
>JBJKRG010000382.1:0-10747 GCA_046704805.1 Gemmatimonadaceae bacterium | reverse complement strand
GGCGTGACGTACAGTCTCAGCGGCCTCGACGCCGCGTTGCCGGACGATTGGCAGATCGTGCCCCTCATCAAGGTCGGCGCGGACCTGGCGCCGCGGGCGCGGGAGTTCCTCGCCACGCTCCGCCACCTGGCGCCGGATGCGGCGCTCGTCGAGGTGCCGCAGGCGAACAACCGTGTGGAGATCCGGTACGTGAGCGACACTCGCCGCACCGAGCGGCTCACGGGGGGAGTGCCGCCGTGGACCTGGGCCGGGCTGCAGCCGCTACTGCATGGACTCGACGCGCTCTACATCAACCTCTTGGCTGGGTGGGAGATCGACCTCGAGACGGCGCAGCTCATCCGTCAGCATTTCCCCGGCCCGATCTACTGCGACCTGCACTCGCTGGTGCTCGCCGTCCAGCACGACGGGCTGCGGACGCCGCGCCCCCTGCCGAATGTGCGGGAGTGGTGTGCCTGTTTCGACATCATTCAGGTGAACGAGGAGGAAGCAGCGCTCATGGCGCCGGACCAGATGGCCCTTGCGGCCACGGCCATCGACGCCGGCGCGCGGTGTTTGGTGGTTACCCTGGGGGCGCGGGGCGCGGTGTATTTTGCGGCGCCCGACTTCGAGCGGCTGCGCGATCTGCACCACCCGCGGACCCTCGGGACGGCGCCCGGACCGATGCGCACCGCGTTGATCTCCACGCCAATGTCAACCCCCGGCGGAGGCGATCCGACGGGTTGTGGAGACGTGTGGGGGGCGACCTATTTCTCTCGGTTGGTCGCCGGTGATAAGTTGGGTGACGCGATCGTTACAGCGCATCGCGCGGCCGGCCGGAACCTGGAGCACCGCGGGGCAACCGGACTCGTGCAACACCTTCGAGGGGAACTCAGCGCCACGTGACCACCGTCATCAACGTCCCGCCTTCGCTCGACGATCAGAGCTTCGAGCAGGTGCTGGAGCAGCTGGCGCCGGTGCCCCCGGACGAGAAGGTGCTCGTGGATGCCCGCCACTGCCGGTGGGCCTCCCCCTACGGATTGACGGCGCTCCTCACCCTCGCTCAGACCCGCGTCGAGCGGCCGGCCTTCGCGGTACCGGAGGCCGAGGATACGGTGGGTTACTGGACCCGGGCCGACTTCTTCCGGCACGCCGAGGAGCTCTACGAGCTGCACGGCACGGTGCCCAAGCGCACCGGGGGCGATTCCCGGGTGCTGTTGGAAGTCACGTCGGTGGCGCGCAGCGAGGACGTCCACGAGGTGGTCGACCGCATCCAGCAGAAGGCCCAGCAGATCATTGCCACCGAGCTGAACCTGGATGCGAAGGCCACGGTGGGATTCGCGATGACGCTCTCCGAAGTCTGCCAGAACATCGTGGAGCACGCCGGACGCGGCGGATGGGTGGCGGTGCAGGCCTACACCTGGAAGCGCCGGCTCGGCCGGCGGGTCGTGCAGATTGCCGTCAGTGACGCCGGCATCGGGTTTCGGAACTCGCTCGAAGGCGCGCCCGGACGGGTGCGTGACGATCGGTGGGATGACGGCGCCGCCCTTGAGGCGGCGGTGATTCGCGGCGTCAGCCGCTTCCGCGACCCGGGGCGCGGGCAGGGCCTGTCCGGCGTGCGCCGATACTGCGGGCGCTGGGAAGGCAAGCTCTCCATTCGCAGTGGCACGGCGCGGATCGCGCTCGTGCCCAAGTGGGACGAGGACGTCCCGCTTGAAGAAGACCTCCCCTTCTTTCCCGGCGCTCAGGTGCAGGTGACCATCCCGGAGCGCGCGGCAGCCAGAACATGAATCACATCGACCTGGGCTCCGTGCTCCGCCAGACCGTCTCGGCGAGCCTCTATTCGAATCTCGTGACCCGCCCCACCGGAGCAGCGGTCCGCAATCAGATCGAGATGTTGATGCGTGAGGCGCACGAGCGCACGCTGACCGTGCTCGACTTCTCGCACGTCTCGATGATGGATTTTTCCTGCGCCGACGAGGTGATCGCGAAGCTCCTGCTGCGCTACTGCGCCGAGAACCCGCCCCACGAGGCCTACTTCCTGTTCCGGGGGGTCACCGACGACCACTGGGAGGCGATCGAGACGGTGCTCGAGCGCCATGGCCTGGCGCTGGCCATCGAGCAGGAGGACGGGGTCCATGTCGTGGGCGTGCTCAGCGAGCGCGAGCGGCGCGCCTGGGAAGCCGTGAAGCGGCACGGGCGGGCGGCCCCGGCCGATCTGGCGGGTGAAATCGGCGAAACGGAACCCGAGACGCGCAGCACGCTGGACGCGTTGTGGCGCCGGCGCCTCCTCATGCGTCTGAACGAAGAGTACGTGGCACTTGGAGGAGAACGTGGATGAGCAGATCCGGCGTCCACTGCGGGTGGCTCAGCTGATCGCGACGCGGGCGGGCGAGACCGCGCGCGGACCAGCGGTGTTCATGCACCCCGAGGACGCCCGATCGCGGCTGCTGACCGACGGGGAGTTGGCGTGGGTGTACGGGCCGCGGCGGCACGAGTTGGCCACCGTCCACATCGACGAGACGATGCGGAAGGGCGACGTCGTCCTCCGCGATATCGTCGGCGCCGCACCGTCGGAGATCGTGCGCGTGATCAAGCCCGATCTCGATTCCCGCGGGCGCCCGCCCGCCTACGCGTGAGCGCCGCCGGATGAGCAAGCGCCAGTCACGTCCCCTGGATCGCGCGACGATCCCACTCCACGCCGGCCTCGAGGCCGGGGACCGCGAGGTCGACGCGCCGGTGGTCGGGGCGTTGTACCAGTCGGTCAACTACATCCAGGAAGTCGGCACCAGCGAGGGGATGCGCTACCCGCGCTACGGGAATGCCCCGAACGCCGAGGCGGTGCAGCGGCGGATGGCGGCGCTCGAGGGCGCCGAAGCCTCGGTCCTGCTGGCCAGCGGCATGGGGGCCACCGCCTGTGCGCTCACCGCCCTGCTCCGCCCGGGCGACCACGTCGTGGCGAGCAGCTGGGTCTACGGCGGCACGCACGCGCTGCTGTCGCAGGAGCTGACCTCGCTGGGCATCGACGTCACCTTCGTCGACCCCCTCGAGGTGCGCGTCTGGCGGAAGGCGATGACCAAGCGCACCCGCGTGATGTTCCTCGAGACGCCCGTGAACCCCACCTGTCGGGTGCTCGATCTCGGTCCCGCCAGCTACGTATGCAAACAGAGCGGCATCGCGCTCGTCGTCGACGCCACGTTCGCCAGTCCGATCAACTTCCGGCCGCTCGAGCACGGGGCCGACGTGTCGCTCCACTCCGCCACCAAGTACCTGAACGGGCACCATGACGTCCTCGGCGGTGTAGTATCCGGAACCGCTCCATACATTGAGGAAGTGCGCCAGAAGATGATGCTGTGGGGGCAGGCTCCGGACCCGTTCGCCGCCTGGCTGCTCGAACGCGGGTTGAAGACGCTGGACGTTCGCCTCCAGCGTCAGAACGCGAACGCCATGCGCGTGGCCGAGTGGGCCGAGACCTGCCGCGACATCCGGCGGGTGCACTACCCCGGCCTCGCGTCGCACCCCGACCACGAGGTGGCCGCACGCATCCTGGACGGCTACGGCGGGATGATGGCCATCGAGGTGGGCGGCGGGGCCCGGAGCGTGGACCGCATGCTCCGCCGGCTGCGCGTCTTCCGGCACGCCCCGAGCCTCGGCGGCGTCGATTCCCTGGTCTCGGAGCCGCGTCACACGTCCCATGCCGGCGTGTCGGCCGAAGAGCGCGCCCGCGCCGGCATCCCCGACGGCTTCCTGCGGCTGAGCATCGGCATCGAGAGTGCCGACGATCTCATCGCCGACCTCGACCAGGCCCTGCATTGAGGGCCGCCGACACGCCCGGCGTGATCCGGTTCGACCGGGTCACGAAGGAGTACCCGAGGTCGGGAATGGCACTGCAGGACGTCTCGTTCCGCGTGGGCAAGGGGGAGTTCATCTTCCTCACCGGCCCCAGCGGGGCCGGCAAGAGCACCATTCTCCGCCTCACCTACTTCGACGACCGGCCCACGGCCGGCATCGTCCGGGTCAGCGGTGTCAACTCCGAGCGTGTCTCGCGCCGCGAGATCTCCAAGCTCCGGCGCCGGCTCGGCATCGTCTTCCAGGATTTCCGGCTGCTGGCCGACCGCACGGCGGAGGCGAACGTCGCCTTCGCGCTCGAGGTGACCGGCACGCCCCGGGCCCAGATCGGTCCCAAGGTGAGCCGCGTGCTCACCCAGGTGGGCCTCGCCTCGAAGGCCACCGCCTTCCCGAGCGAGCTCTCCGGCGGCGAGCAGCAGCGCGTGGCCATCGCCCGCGCGCTCGTGAACGACCCCTTCGTGCTCATCGCCGACGAGCCCTCCGGCAACCTCGACGAGCGCGCCACGCGCGGCGTCTTCCAGCTGCTGCGCGAGATCAACGCGTCCGGCACGGCCATCCTCATGGCCACGCACGACCTCGACCTGGTGCGCCACGCCGACTATCGCACCATCGAGCTCAACCGCGGCCAGATCGTCTTCGACTCAGCCGATGCACCGGAGCCGGCAGAATGAATCGGGCCATCCGCGACGCGTCGGCCACCTTCGAGCGGGCCCCGCTGCTCACGGCGCTCAGCGTCACGACGATCGCGTTCTCGCTCTTTGCGTTCGGGCTGTTCGGCCTCGTAGCCCTGAACATCCGCGCCGCGCTCCGCCAGGTCGAGTCCCGCGTCGAGATCCGGGCCTTCGTCGCCGACGGCACGGACGCCGAGGCCCTGGCCGCCGCCGCGAAGGACATCCAGGCATTCCCCGAGGTCCAGAGCGTCGAGATCGTGTCCAAGCAGCAGGCGCTGGCCCGCGCCCGCAAGGAGCTCGCCGAGTTCTCCGACGTATTCGAGGCGGGCGTGCTGCCCGCGTCCATCGACGTCCGGCTCAAGCCCGGCTACCGTGATCCGGTCAGCGTGAAGCGCGTCTCGAACCGCCTCGCCAGCTATCCGTTCGTCGATGACGTGCGCTACGGGGAGGACTGGCTCGTCCAGCTCTACCGCCTGCGGAACATCGCCGGTGTGGCGGGGCTCGCGCTCGGACTCGCCTTCGCCGCGGTCTCGATGATCATCATCGGCGCCACGATCCGCATGGCGGTGCTCGCCCGCGCGGACGAGATCGCGATCATGCGCCTGGTGGGCGCGACCGACGGGTTCATTCGCCGGCCGTTCCTCATCGAGGGGTTCGTGAAGGGCGTGCTCGGCGGACTGCTCGCGCTCCTGCTGACCTGGCTCAGCATGCATCTCATCGATCGGTATCTCGACTTCCACACGATCTTCTTCACGGCGGGTCAGGCGGCGATCGGCGTCCTCGCCGGGTCGCTCATCGGCGTCCTCGGCAGCGGGGTGTCGGTGGGGAGGCATCTACGCGCGATGTGACGCCGCGCCGCCGCTCCATCGCCGCGGTCGCGGCGGCCGGGGCCCTCGTCCTCGCGGCGGGCCTCGTGCCGCGGACCGCGACCGCGCAGCAGTCGCAGATCGACCGGAAGCTCAGTGCCCAGCGTGACACGCTCGATCAGATCCGCCAGGAGCGCTCGCTGCTGGAACAGCGCATGCAGCAGCTGCAGAGCTCGGCCCACGACCTCAGCGATGAGATCGCCAACCTCGACGGTCGCGCCGACGCCACCGCCCGGATCGTCGGGACGCTCGACCGCCAGCTGGTGACCATCAACGCGGACGTCGCACAGTCAACGGTGAACCTCATTCATACCGAGGACGACCTGACCAGCCAGCGCGCCGAGTTGGAGAACCGCCTGGTCGAGATCTACAAGCGCGGGCCCCTGTTCACGTTCCAGGTGCTGCTCTCTGCCCAGTCGTTCGGCGACCTCGTCGCACGGTACAAGTATCTGCACCTGCTCACCCTGCGCGACCGGGCGCTCGTCAACCACGTCGAGCAGCTGCGAAAGCAGGTGAGCGAGGAGCGCAACCGCCTCGTGACGCTCCAGCAGGAAGTGGCGCAGAACCGGAGCGACAAGCAGCAGGAGGAATCCGAGCTGCGGTCGCTGGAAAGCCAGCGCCGGCACACCCTCGCGTCGGTCACGCGGCAGGTCCGTCAGACCGCCGAGCGCCTGGCCGACGTCCGCCGCACCGAGTCGCAGCTCACCAGCGCCATCGCCGACCTCGAAGCCGCGCGGGGGCGGGCCGTCGCCGCGAGCCCCAATGCGGCGCCGAGCCGCAGCACCATCACGACCGCTGACATCGGCAAGCTCGACTGGCCGGTGCAGGGACGGATCCTCTATCCGTTCGGGCGCCAGGTGCAACCGAACAACGCGACCATTCGCTGGAACGGCATCGGGATCGCCGCGCCGGCGGGCACGCCGGTGCACGTCGTGGCCGCCGGCGAGGTGGTGAGCGTGCGCCCGCTCGGGCTCTACGGCCTGACCGTGATCGTGGACCACGGAGGCGGTGACTACTCCATTTACGGCTCCCTCGGCCGGGCCTACGTCCAGCGCGGCGACCACGTCGTGCGCGATCAGGTGATCGGCACCGTCGGGCTGTCGGACCCGGATTTCCCCCCGCACCTGCACTTCGAGGTTCGCGAGCACGGCGGGCCGGCGGTCGACCCGACGCTCTGGCTGCGGCACCGGTGAAGGCCGCTGCTCCGAAGCGTCGCGCGCCGGCGCGCAGCGCCGGCGCCGTCGAGGAGCGCCTCGGCGCCCACGTCTCGATCTCCGGCGGTACGCCGGAGGCACCGCCGCGGGCACGGGCCATCGGCGCCACCGCCATGCAGATCTTCACCAAGATGGCGAACCGGTGGGCGGAGCGAACCGTCGACGCCGCCGAGGCCACGGCCTACCGCAACGCACTCGCCGCCACCAAGGTCGGCGTGACGATCGTGCACGATTCCTATCTCATCAACCTCGCGAGCCCCGACGCGACGCTCCGGCGGCGCTCGATCGAAAGCTTCGTGTCGGAACTCCAGCGCTGCGAGGCGCTCGGCGTCACCTACCTGGTCTCCCACCCCGGCAATTTCATGGACGAGCGGGCGTCGGGCCTGGCGCGCAACGCCGAGGCGATCGGTGAAGCCCTCGAGCGGGTACCGGGCCGCACCGTGCTGTGCATGGAGACGACGGCGGGAGCAGGGACGGCGATCGGCAGCAGCTTCGAGGAACTGGCCCGGCTGCTGGCGCTGGTGCCGGCACGGCAGCGGCGGCGCATGGGTGTGTGCGTGGATACGTGCCACGTCTACTCGGCCGGTTACGACCTCGTGCGCGACTTCGACGGCGTCTGGGCGCGGTTCGACGACGTGCTGGGGCCGTCACGCCTGCGCGTCCTGCATCTCAACGACTCCAAAGTGCCCTTCGATTCGCGGCGTGATCGCCACGAGCTGATCGGTGAGGGGACGCTCGGTCCTGCCCCTTTCCGGCGGATCATGAACGACGAGCGATTCCATGGGGTGGCCAAGGTGCTCGAGACGCCGAAGCTGGACGACGCGACGAAGACCGACCGCCGCATGCTGGCCCGTCTCCGGCGCTACGCGGCCGGGCGGTAACCGGGACCCGCAAGTTGCGCCGTCACGTCCGTCGGTGCTTGAACCGGTTCTCGCAGATCACCCGGTAGAATCGCGGCTCTCGCCCGTAGTGGAGCAGGAGACCCACCTCCAGGCTCGTGGCGCATAGATAGCCGAAGAGTTGTGCGGTCGCCGCGGAGTGCAACTGCGCCGTCGCCTTGTTCTCCACGATCAGCTTGCCGTCAACGACCATGTCGAGGGCCTGTCGGGCGAGCGGCTCGCCGCGATAGTACACGATCACGGCGAATTCACGCTCCACCCGATGGCCCCGGGCGAGCAGTTCGCGCTCCAGGGCCCGGGTATAGATGTACTCCCGATAGCGGAACCCAAGCTCCCGGTGCACCTGAAAGAACGCGCCGATTACGGAATGCGTGCGCTCCGCCTCGAGCAATGGTCTCCGGACCTGATCGGTCATCCGTCAGTGTCCGTTCCGTCCGTTCAGTCCGTATCACCCCTCTGTTCCCGCAGGCATCGCTCGATTCCGCCTGACCCAGGACGGTCTGGGTCGGATCGCCGGGCAGAGGCAAACGGGGGATACGGACCCAACGGACGGGGACGGACCGAATGGAATGGAACGGCACCCGATCCGGGCGGTGGCCGGTCGACCCATAGAGTAGTCGCAAAGAAACGGCGGCTCCGGGTGCGCCGCGCAGACACGAGACGTCCGGGCCGCGCTGGAGCACCAAGGGGTCACCACGAATCGGGAACCGAACTGGCGTATTCCGGTACCCTGCCGTATTGTGTCCCGGTCATGTCGGCCCTATTCCGGACGACTCGGTCGCGTTCCACGCCCTGGACCCGCCGCATCGCGCTGCTGGCGTTGCTGGTGTTGGAGTTCACCGTGGCGCTCGCCCCGCTGATGGAAGCCCATCACGAGGCGCCCGAGTCGCACATCGAGCAGCAGGGCGCGACACATCATTACCGGGTGCACGACGAGGCGACCTGCCCGGTCTGCGCCCTGCGCTCGATCCGAGCGCTCCCGTCCACGACGACGGCGGACTTCCCGACCACGCACACGCCGATTCCGTCCCGGGCGCGCGCCTACGTCTCGATCATCACGCGCGACGAGGTGGCGCACTCGACCCGCGCGCCTCCGCGCGCCGGCTGACCCCCCGTCCGTCGTAGCCGGACGCTCCGCCCCCCTGCGCGTCCACCCGCACCACCTTCGACAATCAACGAGAGCCTGCATGCGAACATCCCTCTGGGTGTCCGCGCTGGTGTGCATCGCCAGCGCGGCCTCCGCCCAACAGCGAGTGCCCGACGGCCGGTCCGTACCCGCCGCCGACACCCTGCGCCTTACCCGAGACCAGGCGATCGCCCGGGCGCTGCTCACCAATCCGGAGCTCGACGTCGCGCGCCAGCAGAAGGCCGAGGTACAGGCCCAGCGGGTGGAGGGGATGGCGATCCCCGATCCGATCTTCTCCGCCGCGTACGACTCGATGCCCAGTCTGGCGGGCTTCGGGCCGGACGTGTCGAAGCCGATGAGCCTCAGCCTCGTCATCCCGTTCCCCGACAAGATCCGGCTGCAGAGCCGGATCGGGACCGCGAACGTCGACGCCGCGCAGAACCAGCTCACGCTCACCCAGCAGACCGTCGCCGCGGCGACCAGCGAGGCCTACGACGCCGTCCTCGTCGCTGACATGTACCGGCGGGACTACCAGCAGGCCGATTCGCTGGCCCGGGCGTTCCTGCAACGCACGCAGGCGCGTTTCAACGCCGGCACCGTCCCCCGTCTCGATGTCGTGAAGGCCCAGGTCGACCTCGCCTCGGCGCAGAACGACCTGATCGCCAATGCGCGCGACGTCGAGACCGCCGAGTCGGCACTCAACCGGCTGATCGGCCGCGCCCTCGGGGCACCACTGCTGCTCGTCGACTCGCTCACCGTGCCGCCCCCGCTCCCGCCGCTGGACGCGTTGGAGCAAACCGCCCTCCGGTCGCGCCCCGAGATCCGGTCGCTGCAGGCCCAGATCCGCGCCGCCCGCGCGAACTCAGCGCTGGTGCGCGAGCAGGCGTTCCTGCCCGACTTCTTCGTGGGCGCGAGCCGCGACGCGTCGGTGGCGGACCCCACCTGGTACACCGTCGGCCTCTCGCTGCCGATCCCGATCCTGTTCTGGCAGCACACGCGGGGCGACTTCGCCGAGACGAATCACCGGGTCCTCGAGCTCACCGCCACGCTGCGCGATACGCGGGCCGCGGTCGGCCAGGACGTGCGCACCGCGTTCGCCACCGCGGACGTCGCGGAGCGCCAGGCCGTCTTCATCCGCGATCAACTGCTCCCGTCGGCTCGCGAGGCGTATCGCATTGCCGACGTGAGCTACGGCCTCGGTGGGCTGTCCGCGCTCGATGTGCTCGACGCGCGGCGCTCGCTCCTCGCTGCCGAGACCCAGTACGCCCAAGCCCTTGCCGCCGCCAACTCGGCGCGCGCCGATCTCCAGCGCGCCGCCGGCGTCCCGCTGTCCACGTTTGCCTCCGGAGCTCCCCGTGAGTAAGCGCCCGTCCACGCCCGCGGCCCTCGCCGCCGCCGTGCTCCTTCCGCTCGTTGGCTTCCTCGGCGCCTGCACCGCCGGGGAATCGGCCACCGAGGACACCACCGCCATCGTCAAGCCGAAGACCTTCTCGGTCACGCCCGCCCAACGGGCCCGGCTCCAGGTGATCACGGTGGCCGATACGACCTTCCGGCCCACCCTCGAGGTGACCGGCACCGTGCAGTTCAACGGCGACAGTTCCACGCAGGTGCTGGCGCCGATCTCGGGCCCGGTGAACCGCCTCCTGGTCCACATCGGGGCCGTCGTCTCGCCCGGCGCGGCGCTGGCCACGGTGTCCTCGCCCGACTTCGCGTCGGCGGTGGCCGACTATCGCAAGGCCGAGGATGCCTCCAGCAACGCCCAGCGCATTCTGCATCTCGACCAGCAGCTCTATCAGAACGACGCGCTGGCCCGCACCGACCTCGACCAGGCCCGCACGAACGCCTCGCAGGCCTCGGCCGACGTGGTGGCCGCCGTGCAGGAGCTGCGCTCCCTCGGCGTGTCCGACAGCACCATCGCCGAGATCCGCAACGGGACGGAGTCGGGCGCCGTGGAAGGCGTCATCCGGACCCCGATTCCGGGCGTGGTCGTCGAGAAGCTCATCACGCCCGGCCAGCTGCTCGAGGCAGGTTCCACCCCCACGTTCACGGTCGCCAACCTCTCCACGATGTGGGTGATGGCCAGCGTGTATCCGAGCGACATCGCGCTCGTGCACGAAGGCGAGGCGGTGAGCGTGTACACCGACGC
>JBJKRG010000381.1:0-4151 GCA_046704805.1 Gemmatimonadaceae bacterium | reverse complement strand
GCGCGTGGTCCCTGCTCGAGTATCCCGGCGGGTCGAGCCCGTTGGAGCGGCGGCTCTTCGACAGCCTGTGGATGTGCCTGCTGCTCGTTCCGGTGGGCTTCTGGTCGCTCGACGCGCGCAGGCTCGCGGCGGCCGGTGCGGCTTCAGCGCTCGGGATCGGCCTCGCGGTCGCGCTGACGCGGCTCGCCGCGCCGCACTGGAACGAGGTCCTCGGAGCCTTGGCGGGGCTGCTCGTGGGTCGGGGGCTGCGGCTCCTGCTCGGCCTCGCCGCAGGGCGCCTGCGAGGCGCGTGAGCTGACGCTCCTCGGGCGCATGCGGAAGGACCTCGGACGCGCCACCCGGAGCACAAGACCCTCGCCCCGAAGGACCCGAGCCGCGGATATTCCGTGGCGCCGGGCTACCGGCAGGTCTATCTTGGAATGGAACGAGGCCGCCTTCAGAGCCGCAGACGGCGACGGCCTCTCTCCTGAATCGTCTCTCTCCCATGCAGATCTCCGACCGCGCGCGTGCGCTGCAGGAGCGGGCGCACCGTTTGATACCAGCCGGCTGTCATACGTACGCCAAGGGCGACGATCAGTATCCTACCAGCGCGCCCCCTCTCATTCAGCGAGGTGCCGGGTGCCACGTGTGGGACGTGGACGGTCGGGAGTACATCGAGTACGGGATGGGGCTGCGCTCGGTGATTCTCGGCCATGGCTATCCCGAGGTCGTCGAGGCCGCCCATCGAG
The DNA here is from genome assembly GCA_046704805.1 of Gemmatimonadaceae bacterium. Lineage (GTDB taxonomy): Bacteria > Gemmatimonadota > Gemmatimonadetes > Gemmatimonadales > Gemmatimonadaceae > JAGWRI01. The sequence goes on along the minus strand of JBJKRG010000381.1, from coordinate 3,423 downwards.
CCATGCGCGACGGGACGAACTTCACGCGCCCGTCACCCCTGGAGGCCGAGTGTGCCGAAGCTGTCCTGGGGCTCGTGCCCGGCGCCGAGATGGTCAAGTTCGCGAAGAATGGCTCGGACGTTACCACGGCCGCGGTCAAGCTGGCTCGGGCCTGGACGGGCCGCGACCTGGTGGCGATCTGCGAGGATCAGCCCTTCTTCTCCGTGGACGACTGGTTCATCGGCGCCACGACGATGTCCTCGGGCATCCCCGGAGCGATCCGCGACCTGACCGTCGGCTTTCACTACAACGACCTGTCCAGCCTCGAGCGCCTGTTCGAGCAGCATCGGGACCAGATCGCGTGCGTCGTCCTGGAGGCCGCATCGTCGGCGTACCCGGAGCCAGGGTTCCTCGAAGGGGTTCGTGCCACGTGTTCGGCGCACGGAGCAGTCCTGGTCTTCGACGAGATGATCACGGGCCTGCGCTGGGGACTCGGGGGTGCTCAGGGCCGCTACGGGGTCATTCCCGACCTGTCCACGTTCGGCAAGGGGATCGGCAACGGTTTCGCGATCGCAGCCCTCCTGGGACGGGCGGACATCATGGCGCTCGGCTCCCTCGAGCGTGAGGCGCCCGAGCGGGTCTTTCTCCTCTCCACCACGCACGGTGCCGAAACGCACGCACTTGCGGCCACGATGGCCACGATCGAGGTCTGCCGGCGGGAGGCGGTTCCGGACGTTCTTCGGGAGCGGGGCCTCCGCCTCCAGAAGGCGGTGCGCGAGGTGGTGGCCGCCCGCGGCCTCGAGCGCTGGGTGGACGTCGTCGGCCACCCGGCCAATCTCGTCTACGTCACGCGGGGTCCCGACGGACAGCCGTCGCAGGAGTATCGCGCGCTCTTCATGCAGGAGCTCATTCGCGGAGGCGTGCTCGGCCCGTCCTTCGTGCTCAGCTACTCACACGGCGAGCACGACCTCGACCGAACGGTCGAGGTCGTCTCGTCCGCTCTCGACGTCTATAGCCGCGCCATGGCCGACGGGGTCGCACCATACCTGGTGGGCCGCCCGACCCGGCGAGTCTTCGGCTGACGTCCGAGGAAAGGGAGATCGTCGCTTGCGCATTCTGATGACCGGCCACGACGGGTACATCGGCTCCGTGATGGCCCCGGCGCTGGAGGAGGCGGGGCACGAGGTCGTCGGCCTGGATACGGGCTTCTTCTCGCAATGCGGCTTCGCCGACTACTCGGGCCCCTCGGTGAGCGGCCGCGACGCCGACGTGCGCGACGTGAGCGCCGCCGAGCTCGAGGGATTCGATGCGGTCGTCCACCTGGCTGCCCTGTCGAACGATCCGCTGGGCAACCTGGAGCCGGATCTGACGTTCCAGATCAACCACCGGGCGTCCGTGGCGTTGGCGCGAATGGCGAAGGAGGCGGGGATTCAACGGTTCGTCTACGCCTCGTCGTGCTCGCTCTACGGAGCCCAGGGCGACGCGTTCCTGGACGAGAGCGCAGCCTTCAACCCCCTCACCCCCTACGGCCGGTCGAAGATCCTGGCGGAGCAGGACATCGGGGGTCTGGCGAGCGACGAGTTCAGCCCGACCTTCATGCGGAACGCGACCGCATACGGACTCTCACCCCGACTCCGAGCCGACGTCGTGGTCAACAACCTCGTGGGCTACGCGTGCACCACAGGGGAGGTCCTCATCCAGAGCGACGGAACGCCCTGGCGCCCGCTGGTCCACGTGCGCGACTTCTCGAACGCGTTCCTGGCGGCGCTGGAGGCTCCTCGGGAGGCGGTCCACAACGAGGCGTTCAACGTCGGGCGGACGGAGGAGAACTACCAGGTTCGCGAGTTGGCCGAGATCGTGGACGCGGCTGTTCCCGGCAGCCACATCGAATACGCGGAGGGCGGAGGGCCCGATCCGCGCAGCTACCGGGTGGACTGCTCGAAGATCGAGTCGAAGCTGCCCGGATACGCACCCAGGTGGACGGTGGAGCGAGGTGTCGAGGAGCTCGTGGACGCGTTCACGGACCGGGGCATCACGTCGGCGGAGTTCCTGAGCGAGCGGTACTTCCGGATCCGGCGGATCCGCGCGCTTCTCGACGCCGGGCGGATCGACGAGCAGTTGCGCTGGCGCCGCGCGCCCGCGCGAGAGGAGAGCGCGCCATGAAGGTCGTGCTGTTCTGTGGCGGCCTGGGCATGCGCCTCCGGGAGTACGCCGGAAACGTGCCCAAGCCCCTGGTGCTCATCGGGGAGCGTCCCATCCTCTGGTACTTGATGAAGTACTACGCGCATTACGGACACAAGGACTTCATCCTCTGCCTCGGCTACGGCGCGACCGCGATCAAGCAGTACTTCCTGAACTACGAGGAGTACACGACCAACGACTTCGTGCTCTCCAACGGCGGCCGCAGGCGTGAGCTCCTGGCGCAGGACATCCACGACTGGCGCATCACCTTTGTCGATACGGGGCTCCAGGCCAACATCGGCGAGCGCCTGGTGGCGGTGCGCCGCCATCTCGAGGGTGAGGAGGTGTTCCTGGCCAACTATGCCGACGGCTTGACCGACCTCCACCTTCCCGACCAGGTGGAGCACTTCGAGCGGCACGACGCGGTCGCCAGCTTCCTCTCGGTGCGTCCGAACCTCAGCTACCACTTCGTGCAGTCGGACGAGTACGGCCGCGTCAGAGGGTTCCACGACATCGTGGAATCGGGAATCCGCGTGAACGGCGGCTTCTTCGTATTCCGCAGGGACGTGTTCGACTTCATCGGGCATGGTGAGGAGCTGGTCCTGGAGCCGTTTCAGCGCATGATTCGCGCGGACAAGCTCCTGGCCTACCCGTACGACGGATATTGGCAGGCGGTGGACACGGCCAAGGACAAGGCCCGCGTAGACGAGCTCCACGCCACGGGCAATCCCCCGTGGCACGTGTGGAACAACGGCGTCGCGGCACACGCGCGATGATCTCCCTCGATCTCGGGGAGAAGGACTCGCCGCTCGATGTGCTCTGCCTCGGCGCCCATTCGGATGACATCGAGATCGGGTGCGGCGGAGCGGTCCTGGAGCTTCTGCGGCGCCGAAAGGTCCGGATCCGCTGGGTCGTGTTCGCGGCACGCGGAGAGCGGGCCGACGAGGCGAGGACCAGCGCCAACTCGTTCCTGGCAGGAGCGGACTCGGCGGACGTGCACATCCACCAATTCCCGGACGGCCTCTTTCCCACCGCCCGCGCGGAGATCAAGCTGACCTTCGAGAAGCTGAAGGAAAGCGGGGCTCCGGACCTGATCTTCACGCACGAGGAAGCCGACCTCCACCAGGACCACAACCTGCTTGGTGCCGTGACCCGGGAGACCTTCAGGGATCATATGATCCTGGGCTACGAGGTCCCCAAGTTCGACGGTGGGCTCGGCTCCCCGAACGTGTTCGTTCCGCTGGATCCGTCGACCCGGGACCG
>JBJKRG010000380.1:0-2613 GCA_046704805.1 Gemmatimonadaceae bacterium | reverse complement strand
GAATGAGCCCGACATCGGCGCTCGTACCTCCGATGTCGATGGTGAGCGCGCGACTCAGGCCCGCGGCCCGGAGCACCGCCGCTGCACCCACCACGCCGCCGGCCGGCCCGGAGAGTGCCAGCTGCGCCGCACTCGACGAGGCGTCCCGTGCGGTGCGCATGCCGCCGCTCGACGTCATCACGCCCAGCGCCGGCAGCGACATCGCCTGGAGGCGCTCGCCAAGCCGCTGGACGTAGCGCCCGACCCCGGGACGGAGATAGGCCTCCGCGACCGTCGTGGTCGTCCGCTCGTATTCGCGGATCTCGGGGAAGACGTCGGACGAGCAGACCACGTCGACGCCGGGCAACCGCTCGCGCAGGGCCGTCGCGAGCCGCTGTTCGTGTGACGGGTCGCGGTAGGCGTGGAGCAGCGCGACCGCCACGACGTCGGGGTTCAGGGCGCGGACGCGGTCGACCGCCTCGGTGACCGCGGGCGCGTCCAGCGGACGGAGTACGCCCTCCGGGGCGATGCGCTCGTCCACCGGCACCACGTCCCCGGCGGAGACCAGCGGCGCCGGATGGTGCCGCGTGAGGTCGTACAGCGACGCACGCACCTGGCGCCGCAACTCAAGCAGATCGGTGAATCCGGCCGTGGCGCAGAGGACGACATGTGCGCCGGCGCGCTCGAGGAGCATGTTCGTCGCCACCGTGGTGCCGTGGACCACCCGCGACAGATCGGCACGGCCGAGCGCGCGGAGCGATGCCTCCACGCCTTCGCTCTGATCGGCGGGGGTGCTCAGCACCTTGCGCGTCTCCACGCGGCCGTCGGCGTCGATGGCCACGAGGTCGGTGAACGTCCCGCCGACGTCGATGCCCGCCGACGCGCTCATGTGCCGCGCTTCCGTTCCGTCCGCCGGCCCCACCAGTCGCGCGCCACCAGCGCCAGCGTCACGGCCACCGAGAGCAGACCGATGAAGTCCCCGAAGCGGTCGTACATCGTGTGCACGTCGCTCGTGACCATCGCGTATGTCTCCGCGGCGGGCTCGAAGATCGGCGTGGTGGCGCGGATCCGCCCCAGGGGGTCGATCCACCCCGAGATCCCGGTGTTCGCCGAGCGCAGGATGCCGACCCGGTTCTCGATCGCGCGCAGCACGAGCTGCGAGAAGTGCTGGTACGGGGCGTTGCTGTGTCCGAACCAGGCATCGTTGGTGATGTTGATCAGGAAGTCGGCGCCGTCGTTGCGGTACTGGCGGGACAGTCCGGGGAAGATCGACTCGAAGCAGATCAGCACGCCGAACCGGCCGAACGGCAGATGGTAGAGCACGGGCCCCGCCCCGATGCCGAAGCCCCCGGAGAGATACGGCCCTGCCCACGCGAACCAGTTGGGATTGAAGAACGGCACGCGCTCGACGAACGGCACCAGGCGGCGCTTGTGGTAGATGGGCTGCGAGACGGCCCCGCCATCCTCCAGCATGGCGGCGTTGTACTCGTCGTACTTGGTCTGTGTGCGCCACACGACGTCGATCATCCCCGTGAGCAGCGGCGCACCGTCGAGTCCCGTGAGGGCGCGCAGCGAGTCCGTCCAGTCGCGGTGGTCCGGCAGGTACCCGTCGAGGGCCGTTTCCGGCCACGCGATGAGCTGCGGATGATCCTGCGCCAGGTCCTCGCGGGTTCCCTTGGCGAGGAGCCCCATCACCTTGCCGATCATTTCCGCCTGGTGCTTCTCGTCCTCCGGCACGTTCGGCTGCACGATGCCCACGTGGGCCAGCGGGCGCAGCGGCACCGTGTGCATGCGCCATTCGCCGTACGCCACCACCGCGCCCAGCAGGCCGGCGATGGCGGCGCCGCGCCACAGGTTCGCCCGGCGGTGCGCCCGCGACAGCCACATGTCGGCCACCAGCCCGTTGGTGAGCGCGATCCAGAAGCTCACCCCGTGCACGCCGCTGATGTCGGCGATCTGGGCGAGCACGGGCGTGTGGGTGACCCCGAGGGCCAGCGGCAGCCAGGGAAAGGCGAGATCGGACAGATGGTTCATCGCCATCTCCGACGCCACCCATACGACCGGGAGCAGCACCGCCATCGGCCAACGGGTGACGCGGCGCGCCGTGAACAGGGCCCCGCCCGTCGCCGCCGTCACGACCGTGAGCACGAACAGCGCCCCCAGGTACCCGAGCATCGCCAGCTTCGTGAAGATGAGCAGCGCCGTGGCGATCCAGTAGATGCTCGATCCGTACGCGAAGATGCCGAACCACGTGCCGAGCCGCACGCCGATCCACGCCGACTCGCCGCGGTCGGCGGCGCGGGCGACCGCCACGGCGAGCGGCACGAGACACACGAACACCGGCCCCACGAAGTGGAACGGCGGGAAGGCGTAGAAGAACAGCACCGCGGAGCCGATCGTGGCCAGCAGTTCGGCGCGCGACGGGCGGAACAGGCGTGGGCGCGCGATCAGGGCTGCATCCCGCGTCGGGGCGGCGGTCTCCGTCATCGTCCGAGGTTCTCCGGTGGTGCTCCGGGGCTATTGAACCACACCCAGCGTCGTGCCGGGGTAGTACGTGCGCAGGATGGTGCGGAAATCCTCGCCGGCGCGCGCCCGCCCGATGGCTCCCCACTGGCACATGCCCACGCCGTGGCC
>JBJKRG010000379.1:0-19161 GCA_046704805.1 Gemmatimonadaceae bacterium | reverse complement strand
CGACCAGGCGCTCCTCGGCTCCCTCGTGGACCGCCGTGTGCGCCGCCTCGATCACGGCCTTGTGCTCGACGGGCGTGGTGACCACGGCGGTCCTTCCACGCGTCCGCGCCGAACGCCACGCGCCGAGCACCGCGAGGTTGTCCGCCTCCGTGCCGCCCGAGGTGAAACAGATCTCGTCGGGGTTGGCCCCGAGGCAGTGCGCCACGCGCTCGCGGGCCTCGTCGAGGGCCACACGGGCCTCCCGTCCCCAGCGATGGATGCTCGACGGATTCCCGAAGCGCGGGCCGAAGAACGGCTGCATCGCGTCGAGCACCTCGGGGCGCACCGGGGTCGTGGCGGAATGGTCGAGATAGACGGGGGTGAGCATATCCCCAATATAGGGACACCGGAAAGGGCGGGCGATCGCGCGGGCGCACCGGGCCCGCCGCCGGCGTCAGAACGTCGAAACGTCGAGCGTCACGACGTCGTCGACGCGCATCGTCTCGGTCGTGAAGAAGGGCTCCCCGTAGCGGGTCCGGATCAGCGCCCCATAATACGCGGCGTAATGCCGCACGATGTCGTAGAGCGGCTCGCCGTTCGGATACACCTCGCCTGCCTGCACCACGCCCTCGAACTGCGAGCCGTAGCAGCGGATCGCTTCCAACTTCCGCTCGAACACGTCGGAGATGTCGACGACGAACGTGGGCCGCTCGAAATCCTGCCGGTAGGTGACGGCGTGAATGATCTTGTGCGGGCGGTGCCGGGGGATGCCGGGCGAGACCTTGGCGAGTCCGGCCACGAAGCATGCGTCGCGTACGAGCTGGGCGGCGGCGATGTGGTCCGGGTGGCGCCCCTTCAGCGACGGCGCGATCACGATGCGTGGCTGCAGCCGGCGGATGACGCCCGCGACCATGGCGCGGGTCTCGGGGGTGTTCATAACGCCGGCGTCGGGCAGTCCGAGATTCTCGCGCACGGTGACGCCGAGGATCTTCGCGGCCTGTGCGGCTTCGTCGGCGCGCAGCTCCGCGGAGCCGCGCGTCCCCGCTTCTCCCTGCGACAGGTCCAGGATGCCGGTGGTGTGCCCCCGGGCGGCCGCGGCGAGCAGGGTGCCGCCGCAGGTCAATTCCACGTCGTCGCGATGCGCGGCGATGGCCAGTACGTCGATCGGCATGGAGGTTCAATATAGAGGGCGGGGCGGTGATGGCGCGGCCGTGAAGCCGCGTTCGCGCCGCCGCACGGCGTCACTCGTACCGCAGCGCCTCGACCGGGTCGAGCCGCGCCGCCCGGCGGGCCGGCAGCACGCCGAAGACGAGCCCGATGGCCACCGAGACCGACACCGCCGTGAGAGTGAGCGCGACCGGGGCCGCGGCGTTGATGTTCATGGCCACCGTGGCGATCCGGCCCAGGCCCAGCCCGAAGGCGATGCCGATCACGCCGCCGATTCCGGTGAGCGCGGCCGCCTCGACCAGGAACTGCTGCAGAATGTCGCGCCGCGTGGCGCCCACGGCCTTCCGCAGTCCGATCTCGTGGGTGCGCTCGGTGACGCTGATCATCATCACGGCCATCACGCCGATGCCGCCCACGAGCAGCGCCACGCCGCTGAGCACGATCATCACGAGGAAGAACACGCCGGTGAGCTTGTTGAACACGTCGAGAATCTGGTCCTGGGTGAGCAGGTCGAACGTGTTGTGCTGTCCGGGGCGGAGGCCGCGTGCCTCGCGCAGGGCGACGATCACCGCACTCTCCGCGGCGTCGAGGCTGACCCCCGGTTTCGGCTTCACGGGGATGAACACCATGTTCGTCTTGTCGAGCGTGAACTGGTGGTCGAGCATCAGGTAGGGCACGATCGCCATCACCTGCGAGCCCGGCGGGTTGAAGATGTTGGCCGCGGGCTGGTACACGCCGACCACACGGGCGGGCTTCGTGCCGATCTGGATCAGCTTGCCGATCGGGTCGATGCTGCCGAACAGTCTGGCGGCCGCGTCCACGTCGATCACCGCCACGGACTTGCCGCTGGCCTCCTCGGCGTGCGTGAACCATCGACCCGCGGTGAGTTGGCCGCCCTGGATGGCGACGTAGTTGGCGTCGGCGCCCACGATGATCTGCGGTTGGGTGCGGACGCCGGCGTAGGCGACGCGGGCGACGTACTTCGCCCAGATCCCGGCGTAGCCGATCTCGGGCAGCGCCTGGATGCGGCGCGCCTCCGCCACCGTGAGGTCGGGACGGTCCCGCATCCATTGCGGCAGGTTGTTGGGGTCAACCGGCGTCTGAGAGAACACCTTCATCACGTAGAACGTGGTCGGCCCGGCGACCTTGATGGTCGCGACGATCTGCTGCTGGATGCCCTGCACGATGGACGCCATGGCCATCACGGTCGAGACGCCGATGACGACGCCGAGGATCGTGAGGGCGGAGCGGAGCTTGCTGACGCGCAGGGAATCGCCGGCGACGGCCACGTTCTCGCGGAAGCTGCCGGCCCACCGGCGCCAGAGGCTCATTGCCCGCGCCTCACTCCGCCCGCAGGGCGGCCACCGGGTCCAACCGGGCGGCGCGCGCGGCGGGGTAGACTCCGAACAGCACGCCGACGCCGGCCCCGAGGCCGAGCGCGAGGAGGACCGACCACACGGTGACCCGGGCCGGGAGGGGGGAGAGCGTGCTGACGGCGGCGGCGAACAGGAATCCGGTGCCGGCACCGAGCGCGCCGCCGAGGGTCGCCAGCATCACCGCTTCGGCCAGGAACTGCCGGCGGATGTCGCGCTGCATCGCTCCGACCGACTTCCGGATGCCGATCTCGTGGGTGCGTTCGCGGACGGCCATCAGCATGATGTTCATGATCACGATGCCGCCGACGAGGATCCCGATGGCGACCACCGCCGGGACGACGGCGAACAGCACCGCGGTGAGCCGCTTCCAGAACGAGACGAGGGCCTCGGAGGTCTCGATCGAGAAATCGTCCGGCTGACCGGGCCGGAGGTGGTGGGCGACGCGCATCGCCTCCTCGGCGGCAGCCATGCCGCGCTGGATGCCGGCCGCGGTCGCCATCTTCACCGAGATCTGCGTGGTCTGGCGCGGTCCGTAGAGCGATTCGAAGGTGGTGATCGGCATGAGCACGAACCCGTCGAACGACTGGCCGAGGATGCGCCCCTTGGGCGCGATCGTTCCGACGACGGTGAATTGCTGGCCGTGGATGCGGACCTTCTTCCCGATCGGCGACACGCCGTCGAACAACTTCGTGGTGATATCGGCCCCGACGGCCACGGCGTAGCGGCGTTCGCGCACGTCGACTTCCGTGATGGGCTGACCGGCCGTGATCCGGTAGTCCTGCACCGTCTGGTACGGCGGTGTGATCCCGAAGACGCGGACGCTGCCGAGCGTGCGGCTGCCCCACACGACGTCGGACGTCGGGGTGGGCCATCCCGACGTGAGTCCCACCGCCATGGCGTCGGGCAGGGCGCTTTCGACGGCGGTCGCATCGGCCATCGTGATGCGCGGCCGCCGCTGCGCACGCGCCATCTCCTCATCCGACAGGAAGCCGATCTGGACGGGCTCCCGGCGCACCATGAAGGAATTCGCCCCGACCATGTTATCGGCGATGTTCGCCTTCACGTAGAAATTCATGCCCTGGATGATGGCGACGACCGCGACCAGGAAGGCCACGCTCACCACGATCCCGAGCAGCGTGAAGAACGACCGTAGCTTGCTCACACGGATCTGCGTGAACGCCGTGAGCAACACGTCCGTGAAGCGCATGCTACAAACTTAGGGCAGTGGGCCCGGCCGCCAACTGCTCACGCCCCGTTGGGCGGTTGCCCGCAGGCCGTGGGCGGTTCGCCGTCCACGAGCCCCGGGCTACTCGTATCGCAGGGCTTCGACCGGATCCAGGCTCGCCGCCCGGGCCGCCGGGAGGAGCCCGAACACCACGCCGGCGAAGGCGCTGCCGGCGAGCGCGATGGCGATCGCAAGCGGCGGCGTGGTCGCATCGATCGGCGTGGCGTGGCGGACGAGATACGTGAGCGCGCCGCCCACGGCCAGTCCCGCCAGCGCGCCGAGCGTCGTGAGCGTGGCCGCCTCCACCAGGAACTGCCACAGGATCACCCCGCGGGTGGCCCCCAGAGCCTTCCGCACCCCGATCTCACGGGTCCGCTCGGTCACGCTGATCATCATGATCGCCACGACGCCCACACCACCCACCAGCAGCCCGACTGCCGACAGGGTGATCATCACGAGGAAGAACACGCCGACGATCTGGTTGTAGATCTGCATGATCTTCTCGGGGGTCGACACGAAGAAGTCGTTCGCGGTGGCGGGCCGCAGGTGGCGCATCATGCGGAGCTGTCCGATCGCCTCGTCCATCGCGGCATCCTGCGTCACGCCCGGCCTCGGCTTCACCGTCAGATCCAGCCATTGCAGGGTGGCGTCGAGCCGACGGTAGGCACTGAGGATCGGCACGACGACGATCCCGTTGTCGCCGCTCTGAAAGGCATTCGGGATCGGATCGTACACGCCGATGATCGTGAAGTCCTGCCCGCCCAGGCGCACGTGCTTCCCGACGGCGTCGGGGCCGAGACCGAGCCGCTCCACGATCTTCGTGTTCACCAGCGCCACCGGGTCGCCGCCGCTGTTCTCTTCCGGGGTGAAATCGCGCCCCTGCGAAATCGTGCCGCCGGATACCTCGAACCAGCCGGGCGAGTAGGCGTTGACCGTCACCGACCCCAGGGAGCGGTCGGCGAACTTGATCGGCGCCGTGGTGCCCACGTGGGCGGTCACCGCCTGCACCCCCGGCAGGGCGGCGATCTGGCTCGCCTGGTTCAGGGTCAGCGAGGGGTTGTGCCGCCAGGGGCAGGAGTCCGCCGAGCCCGTGCAACTGTTGATCTGGGCCGGCCACCGCGTGATGAAGAACGTCGTCGGTCCGGCCGCCGCGATGCTCTTCGAGACGCCGGCATTGATGCCGTGGACCGCCGCGGTCATGACCGTGACCACGAAGACGCCGACCGCGATGCCGAGAATGGTGAGCCCGGCGCGGACCCGGTTCGATCGGATCGAGTCGAGCGCCATGAGGATTCCCTCGAACAGCGCCGACACCCTGGCCACGATGTTGCGCATGTCAATCCGCCCGGATGGCGAGGATGGGATCGAGCCGCGATGCACGGCTGGCCGGGTACGCGCCGGCCACGATCCCGACGCCGGCGCCGACGGCCACGGCGACGGCAATGGACCACGGCGCCACGGCCGCCGGCAGCGGTGAGACCGCGGCCACGCCCTTGGCGAGCCCGATGCCGAGTGCCACGCCGAGCACGGCGCCGAAGCTGCTCAGCGTGGCGCTCTCCACCAGGAACTGCGCCAGGATGTCGCGCCGACGGGCGCCGAGCGACTTGCGGATGCCGATCTCGCGCGTGCGCTCGGCGACGGCCACCAGCATGATGTTCATGATGACGATCGCGCCCACGACCAGCCCGATCGCCGGCAGCACGATGCCGGCGAGCACGAGGTAGTGTTTGATCTTGTCCCACTGCGCGAGCGCCGTGGCCGAACTCTCCATGACGAAATTGTCGGCCTGTGCCGGGTGCAGGTGATGGCGCTCCCGCATCACCTCGCGCACGATCTCCTGCAGTGGCTGGTACTGCGCCGGAGTTGGCGCCTGGACGAGCACGCCGTACAGGTCATCCCGCCGGCCCATCAGGTGCGCCAGCTGCGAGTGGAACGGCGCGACGACCTGGCGATCGAGATTGAGCCCGAACACCGTGCCCTGGTGGGCGAGCATCCCGATCACCCGGAACGGAAACCGGTCGATGTAGATCGTCCGCCCGATGGGATCCAGGTTCGGGAAGTAGTCCTTCGCCACGGCATCACCGATGACGATGACGTTCGCGCCGAGCGCGTCCTCTTCGGCATTGAAGGCGCGCCCCTCGGCGATCTGGAGATCCTTGATCCGGAAGAACTGCGGTGTGGCCGCCGCCGCCAGGACCTGCGCCCCACCCGACACGTATTCGGAGCTGACGTTCATCCAGTTGAGGTCCTGCATGGCCCAGCCGGCGCCGTCGGGCAGGGCCGCCTTCACGGCCATCGCGTCGCGCACCGTGATCTTGGGCCGCTCCTGCCACTCCTTCCACTCGGCGGCGGTGACGTTGCCGGTGTTGATGTCCGGGAACGGCCGGAGGTTGAAGGTGTTGACCCCGAGGAATTTGGCCGCGAAGTCCTGCTCGACGTAGACGCTCATCCCCCGGACGATGGAGACCACGGCGATGAGGAAGGTCACGCTGATCATCACCCCGAGCAGCGTGAAGAAGCTCTTGAGCTTCTGCACGCGGATCTGCGCGAGGGCAAGGCGAATCGATTCGAAGAGCTGCACGGCACCCGGGCTGGAGGTCTGGTCTGACCCCTCCCCCTACGGGCGGTTCCGCCGCCGGGTGTCAAGGTGCGGCCAGGCGGCTTCCCGGGGCCGACTACTCGTAGCGGAGGGCCTCCACGGGATCCAGGCGGGCGGCCCGGGCGGCCGGCAGCAGGCCGAACAGCACGCCGGTCACGGCGCTCGACGCCAGGGCCAGCAGCGCAGCCCAGACCGGCACCGACGTGGGGATGGGCGTGGCCTTCCGCACCAGCAGGGCCAGGAGGATCCCCACGATCAGCCCGATGGTCGCCCCGATGCCGGTGAGCGTCACGGCCTCGACGAGGAATTGCCAGAGGATGGTCGCCCGCGTGGCCCCCAGGGCCTTCCGCACCCCGATCTCCCGCGTCCGCTCGGTCACGCTGATCATCATGATGGCCACCACGCCGACGCCGCCCACCAGCAGCCCGATGGCGGAGAGCACGATCATCACCAGGAAGAACATGCCGAACACCTGGTTGTACGTGTTGTAGATCTTGTCCTGCGTGATCACGGCGAAGTCGTTGTCCGTGGCGGGCCGCAGCTCGTGCCGTTGCCGCATCAGCGCGGTCACCTCGTCGATGGCCTCGTCGCGGCTGGCCGCCTCGCGCGGCACCACCGAGATCCCGATCTGGCGACGGCCCGCGTTGAGCACGCGGAACGCCGTCTCGATCGGAATAATGGCGCGTGACCGGTCGCCCCCCGCGAGGAAGCTCGCCGTCGCGTGATAGATCCCGATCACCTGGAACGGCTCGCCCCGGATGGCGATGGTTCGGCCCATCGGGTCCGAGTCGCCGAACAGCTGCTCGGCCATGGTCGTGTTGATCACCGCGACCCGGGCGCCGGCATCGCCTTCGTGCTGGGTCCAGCTGCGTCCGGGGTACAGATCGCCGCCGCCGTCGATGATGATCCAGTTCGACGTGAAGGCGCTGATCTGCGCCGCACTCAACGTGCGATCGGCGTACTTCACCGGGAGGGCCAGGTCGAGCCGGGCGCCGGCCGCCCGGATGGCCGGCAGCGCGTCGATGGCCCGCTGGTCGGCCAGCGTGAGCGGCGGGTTGTGCCGCCACAGACACGTCGCATCGGTGCCGTCGCAGGCTTCGAAGGTGATCGGAAAGCGGGACAGGAAGAAGGTCTTCGGGCCCGCCGACTGCAGCTCCTTCGCCACGCTGACGTTGATGCCGTGCACGGCGGCGGCGATGACCACGACCACGAACACCCCCACCGCAATGCCGAGGATCGTGAGGCTGGCGCGCACCTTGTTCGCCCGGATCGACTCGACGCCGATGCCGACGCCCTCGCCGAGGTTGAACAGCCAGGTGGCGAACAGGGGGCGCACCGGCTACTCCTGCCGCAGGGCGGCGATGGGGTCGAGCAGGGCGGCGCGGCTCGCCGGGTAGACGCCGGCGATGATGCCGACCCCCGCACCCACGGACACGCCCAGCACGACCGACCAGATCTCCACGGCCGCCGGCAGCGGGCTCAGGGCGGAGATCAACTTGGCGAAGGCGAAGCCCATCGCGACGCCGATGGCCGCCCCGAACGTGGCGAGCGTGGTGCTCTCCACCAGGAACTGCCGGAGGATGTCGCGCCGCCGCGCCCCGAGCGCCTTGCGGATCCCGATCTCCCGCGTCCGTTCGGCGACGGCCACCAGCATGATGTTCATGATCACGATCGCGCCGACCAGGAGACCGATCGCCGGCAGCACCACGCCGGCGACCACGAGGTATCCCTGGATCTTCTTCCAGAACGCCAGCGCCGAGTCGGACGTCTCCATGGCGAAGTCGTCGGGTTGCGCGGGGTGGAGGTGGTGCCGCGCCCGCATGACCTCGCGCACGCGCTCCTCGTTGTCCGGGATCCCGGCCGCCGTCGCGGACTGGATGATCACCGCATCCACCACGCCGTGCGGGTTGAGCTGGCGCTGGATCGGCGAACGCTCGGGGGCCACGAGGAACCCGTCGAAGGAGATCCCGAATGCGCTGCCCTGCGTCTCGGCAACGCCGATCACGGTGTACGGAATGCCGGCCACCCGCAGCTCGCGTCCCAGCGGGTTCAGGTTCGGGAAGAAATGGTCCTGCACGTCCTTGCCGATGACGATCACCGCCGAGCCCAGGGCGTACTCCTGCGGCGATGGCAGCCGGCCCAGCGTCACGCCCATGCGCTTGATCGTGAAGTACTGATCGCTCACGCCGTAGGCGGTCACCTGCCGCGGCGTGGCATACCGGGACTCGACGTTGACGTTGCCCCCGCTGTACTCGGCCCAGAGCGTGCCGGGGGCCAGCGCGGCCACCACGGACGGCACGTCGTACTCATAGATGGGCGGCCGCAGCCGCCACGCCCGCCGCTCGGCCGCGGTGACGTCGCCGATGTTGATGTTCGGCCGCTGCCGCAGCTCGAACGAGTTGAGCGCGATCAGCTTCCCGACCAGGTCGTCCCGCATGTAGTTGCCCATCCCGGCGACGATCGAGACCACCGCGATCAGGAACATCACGCCGATCGTCACGCCGAGCAGCGTGAAGAAGCTCTTGAGCTTCTGCACGCGGATCTGCGCGAGGGCGAGGCGGATGGCTTCGTAGAACGGCACGGATCGGGGGGTCGGAAAGTCGGGCGTGGGGGAACGAGATAGGGAAAAGCTAACGGGGCGGCGGGGAGGTTCCCCGCCGCCCCGGATCGGTCGAAGCCGGTGTTCCGTTCACGTAGTGATGCGTTCGTGGAACGCCTCGCGGCGGTCGTCCGTGGCGACCAGGCCGTCGTGGAGCACCACGACACGCCGCGCGTGCGCCGCGATATCGGCTTCGTGGGTGACCATGATGACCGTCTGTCCAGCGCTCGCCAGCTCCTCGAACACCTTCATGATCTCCGAGGACGTCGCCGAATCGAGATTCCCGGTCGGCTCGTCGGCGAGGAGGATCGACGGGCGGTTCACCAGGGCGCGCGCAATGGCGACGCGCTGCCGCTGTCCACCCGACAGCTCGTTGGGGCGGTGGTCCATGCGCGTTTCCAGCTGCACGCGCTCGAGCGCTTCCCGGGCGCGCTTCCGCCGCTCCTCGGCTCCGATGCCGGCGTACACCAACGGCAGCTCGACGTTGTGCAGCGCCGTGGCCCGCGGCAGCAGGTTGAACGTCTGGAAGACGAACCCGATCTCCTTGTTGCGGATCCGGGCCAGCTGGTCATCGGACATTTCCGAGACCAGAGTGCCGTTCAGCCAGTACTCGCCAGACGTCGGCGTATCGAGGCAGCCGATGACGTTCATCAGCGTCGACTTGCCGGAGCCCGACGGGCCCATGATCGCCACGTATTCGTTCCGCGCGATGGCCAGGTCCACGCCGCGCAACGCCCGCACGATCTCGCCGCCCATGTCGTAGTGCCGCTGGATGCCGCGCGTGACGATGACCCACTTGTTCTCGGGCGCCTGTCCCTGCTCGGAAACGACGACCGCGCGCTCGGCGGTGGTACTGATCGGGGCTTCGGCCATTTGCTGGCTCACGGGGTTCCGTCCTAGAAGTTCGTGGTGTCGGCTTTCGCCTGGCGGACGACCATGCCGTCCTTGAGTTCGCGGATCGCCTGGTACGTCCCGGTCACGATCCGCTCGCCCTGCTTGAGTCCTGAGAGCACTTCGAAGTCCTTCTCGCCGGCTATCCCTACCTTTACGGGACGGAACGTGACTTTGTTGTTCGATCCGACCTGGAAGACGCCCTCGACATCCTTCTGGCCCACCTGGACCTTGGGCTTGGGCCGCCCGAGCCCCACGGCCGTGTCCGCATTCTGCAAGGCCTGGTTCTCCCGCACCGTCAGGGCGATGATCGGAATGGCCAGCACGTCATGGCGCGTGGCCGTGATGATCTTCGCCGTGGCCGAGAAATCGGGGCGCGTGTCCTTCGGCGCGTTGAGCAGGCGGATGGTCACCTGGTAATCTACGGCCTGGTCGCTGCTGCTGCTGGTGCTGCTCGTGGACGAGACCCCGGACACCGAGCTGTTTGCGATCTGGGTCACCCGTCCGAGGAAGGTCGTGTCGGGGAAGGCGTCGATCTGGACGACCGCGGAGTCGCCGACCTGGATCTGCGACACGTCGGTCTCATCGACCTTCACCTTCGTTTCGAGTTGCGACATGTCGCTGATCGTGAGCAGCGTGGCGGCGTCCTTGTTGAGGGTGCCCTGGATGGCCGTCTCGCCCTGCTTGACGTTGAGCCGCGTGACCTGGCCCGACAGGGGGGCATAGATGGTGGTCTTGGCCAGGGACGATCTGGCGTTGTCGAGTGACGCGAGCGCCTGGTCCACCTGGTGCCCCGCCGCGGAGAGCAGCGCCTGGTTCACGGCCAGCGTGTTCTTGAGCTGGTCGAGGGTTTCCTGGGACACGAACTGCGGATTGACCTTCTGCAGGTCGACCGCCCGCTGGTAGGCCTCCTGGGCCTGCAGGAGGTTGGCCTTGGCCTGCTGTTGCTGCGCCTGGGCCGACGCGACGTTCGCCTGCCACTGCTTGACCATCGCCTCGGCGTTGGACGGATCGATCTGGAGCAGGAACTGGCCCTCCTTCACCATCTGCCCTTCCTTGACGGCGAGCTTGGTGATCCTGCCCGAGACGTCCGAACTGACGTTCACCTTGGTGTGCGGCTGGACCTGGCCGCTGGCCGTGACCGAGGCCACCAGGTTGGCGCGCGCCACGGGTTCGATGCGCACTGAGACGCCGGCGTTCGATCGCTTGGCGGCGGCCATCACCACGATGGCGACCACCACCACCAGTAGGACGCCGAACACGGACCACTTCGCACGCTTGCTCATGGATGTCCCCGGGGGTTTATCGGAGGGGGCGGCCGACCGCGCTCTCGAGCGCGGCGAACGCCTTCTGGAAATCATAAATGGAACTGAGCCGGTCGACCTGGGCCTGGACGTAGGTCCCGCGGGCGGTCGTGACGTCCAGGTACGTCGCCTGGCCCACGCGGTATCGTGCCTCCGCGTACTGGTACTGCTCACGCGCCTGGTCGGCGTTCTGCTGGCGGAGGCCGATCGTCTTCGACGCCAGCTGCAGGTTGAGGTACGCCTGCGTGACCTGCGTGCGCGTGGCCAGCTCCTGGCCCTTCAGGCGGTACTCCGTCGCTTCCTTGTTGGCGATCGCCTGCTGGACGCTCTGCTCGCGGGCGAAGCCGTCGAAGATGGGCAGGGAAAGCGTGGCCGAAACGGAGAGCGGCGTGTGGTTGAAGTTGAACGGGAAGACGCTGTTGGCGCTCTTGATCTGGGCGATGTCGCTGGGGGAGAGCGTGGGCGATCCGCACAGCACTCCCGAGAGCCCGGCCCCCTGCCGGATCGAATCCACTTCCAGACAGGTCGAGTAGGCGCTCTGAGCGCTGGCCTGGGCCCGGTTCACGAGGAATTGGGAATTCGTGTACTGGTAGGTGTTGCCGCCCAATCCCGTGCTCAGCTGCAGCGTCGGCGTGTAGCGCGACTTCGCCGTGCTCACGCCCAGCGCGGCCGCCCGCTGCGAGGCGCGGAGCGCCTCGATGGCCGGATTGCGGCCCTGCGCGAGGGCGAGCAGGGAGTCGAGCGAGAAGGTCGGCAGGGTAGTGTCGAACGTCGTCGTGAGATCGACACTGTCGGGGGCGGGCGCGCCGATCTGCTGGTAGAGCGTCACCACGTCGACCCGGAAGGTGTTGTGCGCGGTGAGGGAGGCGATCTCGGCCTGGCCGAGCGACACCTCGGCGCTGTTCACGTCGAGGATGGTCCCCTGGCCCACGTCCATCTTGGCCTTGGCCAGCGCGAGCTGCCCCTGCGCCGTGATCACGAGGGTATCCTGCAGCCGCGCGTTCGCCTGCGCGGCCAGGGCGTCGAGATACGCCGACGTCACGTTGGCCCGCAGGGTCTCGGCCTGGCCCCGGATGTTCGCCTCCGTGGCCGCGCGGTTGGCATTCTGGAGCTTCGGGTTCATGAACGAGGCCGCCGACAGGCTGTAGCTGAGCCCGATGCCATAGTGCGACGTCACGGCGTCGGACGAGCCCGTGAAGGTCAGCCCCTGGAAGACCTGGCTCCCGGCCTGCTGGTAGCTGCTC
Source organism: Gemmatimonadaceae bacterium (assembly GCA_046704805.1). Taxonomy (GTDB): domain Bacteria; phylum Gemmatimonadota; class Gemmatimonadetes; order Gemmatimonadales; family Gemmatimonadaceae; genus JAGWRI01. The sequence continues at coordinate 6,777 of JBJKRG010000379.1, read as the reverse complement.
CCGAACGAGGAACTGATCGTGGGCAGGAAGGCGCCGTAGGCGGCGCGCACCGCGGCGTCGGCGGTGCGTCGGTTCGTCACGGTTTCCAGATAGGTCGGGTTGTTCTGACGGGCGAGTGCAATGGCCTGCTCGAGTGACAGGGTCGGCCGGGACGGTGACGTTCCCCCCTGGGCGGCGGCGATCTGCGCGACGAGCACGAGGAGCCCTGCAGACATCGAGAGTCGCATCGAGTCGTGATCCTGTGGTGATGGGTCAGCCAGCCGTACGGCGGCCGGTTGGACCCGGTTTCAAGACGGCCACGCGCCCCCGCGCGGGTGGCGCGGACGGCGGGGAGCGGCAGGTCGTCGCGGTGGGCGCCGCGTCAGCGCGGCAGCTCGTCCCGCTGCGCCACGAGGCCCTGCGTGGGGATGGCCACGCGCAGCAGCCGTCCCTGACTGTCGACCCAGATGTCGCGGGTCGCCCCGCTGGGGGTGATCAAGGCGTAGTGGCGGGCGCTCGCTGTGCCGCGGCCGACCCGCAGCGATTCCTGGCCCCGTTCCTCGAAGCGAAATGTAGTCTGCGTACCGAGCCGCGGGTCGATCATCGAGAAACGGTGCCGGAGGGGCGGCAGGACGGCGAAGTAGTAGGGGTCGAACGCGTGCTCGTCGAGCACCAGCGGGTTCGGCCCCATGAGGTAGTCGTGGGCCGATTCCCCATGGGGCGTCTGCACGAGCGTGCTGAACCGCCCCGGGCGCCCACTGCCCTCGACGTGGGAGACCAGCCGGCCGCGCACGCGCACGTCGGCCTGGTACGTGAGCGGAGCGCCGACCGAGTCGGTCGTCAGCCGCAGCGTGATGCGCGCCGAGTCGAACGAGATCGTGGCCGTGGCGCGGTAGGCCTGGCCGCCGCCCGCAGCGGCGCGCACGATGCGATAGGCCTCGCGGCCCACCGGCACGCTGTTCCGGGTGATCACCAACGTGCCCTCGTCGACGATCGTTTCCTGGGCGGAAACGGGGGGCGCCGAGGCCCCGAGGGCGAGGACGAGCGCGAGCGCGAGTGGGACCGGTCTCATGAGATGGGGGTACCCAGAAGCAAATGCCGTGTTCATCGCGCGGCAATGGGGGCGAGGAAGATGCGCTCGCGAACCCGCTCCCGGATGCGCTCGTACAACCGCTTGCCCTTCTCCCCCGATGCCAGCGTCGGCCGGCCGATCGACCCGGCGCTGTCAGCGGGCACGCGCAGCCAGCCCCGGCGGAACCGTCGCAGGGCCTCGGCCGGCAGCGTATAATCCTGAGCCAACGACATTTGCACCAGTTCCGGCGCCACATACAGCAGGAGCGAGGTATCGATCTCGTCACCGTGCATCGGTTCCGCCTCTCCCTCGAGCAGGTCACTGAACGCGAGGGCGAAGATGTTCACGACCCGGATGCGGGCGCTCGACGTGATGACCGTCTCGAGCGCCTCCAGGTGGGGGTCGTTCTGGTGTGCGGTCAGGAGGATGAACTCGCGGACGCCGCCGGCCTCCCAGGAGTCCACCAGGTCGTTGAGCAGGCGGTGCAGCGTCTTGCGCCGCAGGGACGCATTGCCCGCGAAGACGCGTCCCGCGGGCACGTTCACGCCGTATTCCACGGTGGGGGCGCGGAGCACGTGGAACTCCGCCGACAGGTCGTCGGCCAGCCGCTCGATGACCAGCGTGTCACCGCCCATGGGCAGGTGCGGGCCGTGCTGCTCGCAGGTCCCGATGGGGAGGATGAGCCGCGGGTCGGCGGCCAGCGTGGCCGCCGCCTCCGCGGGGCGCAGCTCCTTGAGTCTTCGCGGCCGGGCGGCGGCGCTGAGGTTCGAACTCATGGCGGCAGAGTGAGCGATGCGCAGCGTCCGCGCTGACCGTCTGCGCGCGGTGTGGTGGCCGGCGGCGGCGGCGCTGGCCCTCCTTGCCGCCGCGCAGTGGCTGAACGGAACGAGCGTACAGTATCTCGTGACCGCGGGGCTCGCCACCGCCGTTGCCCTCGCCGGACTGCGGGTGGTCGCCCCCAGGGGACGGGTGTGGGCGGCAGCCGCCACCGTGGTGCTCTCCCTCGTGGTGCTCGTGGCCGGGCTCTCGCAGTGGAAGCTCTACCGCATCGACGAACACTGGCCCGACGTCCGGGCGGCCCTGACCTCGGACGCGATGGCGGCGCTCGACCAGCGCGTCGACCAGGCCGTCACCACCATGCAGGACGCGGCCCACCGCGCCCTCGGCGTGCCCGGTGATACGGCGGCCGCCTTCGATGCCCTGGCGCGGCTGGTCTCCGGGCCCGGCGGTGGGATCGTGCTGTACAACCGCGGCATGCCGCTGGCATGGGCGGGGCACGTCTACGTGCCCACCGACTCACTGGCGGACTCGGTCGGGGTGGCGCGGAGCAGCTTCTACACCAGCCTCTACGCCGTGGCGGCGCAGGACGGCCGCCGCGTTGTGGTCACGCAGTTGCTCGATGCGCACCCGCCGGCGGATCGGCTCACGCAGCCGGTGGCCGGACAGATCGCCGGCATGTTGGGGATCCAGGGCTTCCAGTTCGACGACACGGTGCCCTCGGCGAATGGCGCCCCGTGGCAGCCGCTGCGCGCCGATACGCAGACCCTGATGTATGCCCGCGTGGAACCGCTCGCGCGGGGGGCGGTGCGGGTGGACACGGTGCAGAGCGCGCGCCTGATCGTGGCGCTCTCGCTGGCGCTGGCGCTGATCTGTTTCCTCATCGCCGCCTGGCGCGTGGGCCGTCGCTTCCGCTGGCGCCTGGTGACGGTGGCCGTGGCGCTCGCCTGCACGGCCCTGGTGCCCCTCAACATGTTCTCGTCCTACTCGCGGCTGTTCGACCCGGGGCTGTACTACACGCCCATCGGCGGGGCCCTCACGGCCAATGCCGGTGCCCTGATGATCACCGCGGTGCTCGTGCTGCTGGCGCTGATGGCGCTGGTCCGCCGGCTGGCCCGCCGCCAGCCGCGGGCCTGGTGGGGGCTGGCCGTGCTCGCGATCGCCGGGCTCGGCCCCTTCCTCCTTCGCGACCTCGCGCGCGGCATCACGATTCCCTTCGCCGGCGTGAACGCGTCGCTGTGGCTGATCTGGGAGGTGCCGATCTTCCTGGCCGGCTGCGCCGTGCTGCTGGCCGGCGCCACGGCCGGGAGTGCCGCGCTGGGGCCGACGCGGGGGGCGCCGCCGTGGGTCGGCCCGGCGATCGCATCCGTTGCGGCGCTTCTCGCGCCGGTCACCTGGCAGGCGGCCGGGCGCTGGCCCTGGTGGTATCCCATCCCGTGGATCGTCGCGATCGGCGCCCTCGCCCTGTCCCGTCGCTCGCGGGCCATCGTCTCCAGTGCGGCTGCCGTTGCCGCGCTCGGCGCCACCACGCTCGTCTGGGGTGCCACGACTCGCGGGCGGATGGTGCTCGCGGAGCAGGACGTGCGGAGCCTTGGCGCGAACGACCGCTATGTGGTATCCCTCGTCGAGCGCTTCGCGGCGTCGGTGCGTTCCGGCGGCCCGCCGTCGGTGTCTCGTCGCTGGCTGCTGCGTGCCTACGCCAACTCGGCACTGGTGCAAGCGGGGGGATATCCGGCCTGGCTCTCGATCTGGACCGGGGACAGCGTGCCCGCGGCCGTGCTCCGCACGTCGTCGGCCATGCGCGTGTCGCTGAGCCAGGTGCGTGCTATCGTCGCCCAGACTCTCGCCACCGACAGCACCGTCGAGTACCCCATCATCGCCCAGCCGGCGGTGCAGTTCGGCGTGGGGATCCCGATGGGGGACACGGTGGTCGCGGTGGTCGCCGCCTCACGAACCCGGCTGATCCCCGCCGATCCCTATGCCAAGCTGCTCGGGATCGACCAGCCGGCCGAGGCGGAGCCACCGTACGTGCTGCAACTTGGCGAGCCGCCCACTCGCCTGCCCACCGGACCGCCGGCCGTCGAGTGGCGCCGCCAGGGAACGACGCTGCGCGGGGACTGGATCGCGCGCACCACCCTCGGCGCTTCCCGCGTCCACATCGACGTGGAGCTCCGTTCGGTCGACGCTCTCATCCAGCGCGGCTCGCTCGTGGTGCTGTTCGATCTGGCCATCGTCGGCGTGCTGTGGCTGGTGAGTGTGCTCGCCGACGGCGCGGTGGGCCGGTGGCTGCGCGACCGGCAGCGCCGCTGGCGGCGGAGCTACCGCACCCAACTCACGCTGGCGCTGTTCGGATTCTTCATGGTGCCGGCCATGGCGTTCGCCGCCTGGTCATACGGCGAGATCGCCTCCGATGCCACACAGGGGCGGGGGCTGCTCGTCGGCGAGACGCTGCGCGCGGTGCTGCCGGTGCCGGACAGTCAGGCCTGGCTGGCGGCGGAGAGCCAGCGCCTCGACGCGCCGCTGTTCCTGTATCGCGACGGAGAGCTGGCCGACGCGAGCGATTCGCTGCTGGCCGCACTCGCCCCGACGGGCCGGTTCCTTCCGCCTGCCGTGCAGCTCGGTCTCGTGGTGCGGGACGAGGTGAGCGAGACCCGCGACGAATCGTTCGGGGACTCGCAGGCCCTGTTCGGCTTCCGCGCCGTGGACGATCCCCAGGGGCCCATCGTGCTCGCCGCACCGGCCCGGGCCAACGACCTCTCGCTCGACCGCCGGCGCCGCGACCTCGGGATCCTCGTGCTCTTCTCGACGGTGGTGGGGGCGATCGCGGCGTTCGGACTGAGCGGACTGGTGGCCCGCGGCCTCGCCGGTCCGATCCGGTCGCTGCGGCAGGCGGCGCTGGCGCTCGCGGCGGGCGGTCGCGCGTCGGTGCTCGATGACAGCCCGACCGTCGAGTTCCGCCCGGTGTTCAGCGCGTTCCGCCGGATGGCCACCGACCTCGAGGCGAGCCGGACCGCCACGGCGCACGCCCAGCGTGTGCTGGCCTGGGGCGAGATGGCGCGACAGGTGGCGCACGAGATCAAGAATCCGCTCACGCCGATCCGCCTCGGGGTCCAGCACCTGCAACGGGCACGCCATGATCCGCGGGTGGACTTCGACCGGGTCCTCGACGAGAACGTGGAGCGGATCCTCGCCGAGATCGACCACCTCGACGAGATCGCGCGCGCGTTCAGCCGCTACGGGGCGCCGCCCAACGCGCGCCCCGCCGGCGAGCCCACCGACGTCGCGGCGGTCGTGCGCGATCTCATCGGGCTCGAGCGCATGGGCGAGGAGCGCATCCAGTGGGAGCTGGAGGGCGCCGATGGCCACTGTCTGGCCATCGCGCAGCGCGACGAGCTGCGGGAGGTGCTGCTCAACCTCTACGAGAACGCCCGGCTGGCCGGGGCCCACACGATCTCCACGCTGGTCCACCGCAACGGGCTGGTGGTGATCGAGGTGCGCGACGACGGCCACGGCATCCCGGCGGACGTCCTGCCGCGCGTGTTCGAACCGCACTTCTCCACGCGCACGAGCGGCAGCGGGCTCGGCCTCGCGATCAGCCGCCAGCTGCTCGAGGGCTGGGGCGGTACGATCGACGTCGAGAGCTGGGAGGGGAAGGGGAGCCTGGTCCGCATCACCCTCGCCGGGGCCTGAGCTACAAGCGCACGCGCACCGTCTTCACGTTCACGAACTCGCGCAGCCCGAACGCGCTCAGCTCGCGCCCGTACCCCGACGCCTTGACGCCGCCGAACGGAAAGCGGGGGTCGGAAGCGACCATGGCGTTGACGAATACGCTCCCTGCCTCGAGGTCGCGCGCGAAGCGGCGGGCCTCGGCGGGATCGCGCGTCCACGCACTGGCGCCGAGGCCGAACCGCGTGTCGTTGGCGAGACGGATCGCGTCGTCGATATCGGCGGCCAGGAACAGCGAAGCGACCGGGCCGAACAACTCATCCGCATAAGCCGGGGAGCCGGCCGGCACGTCGGCCAGCACCGTCGGTTGGAAGAACCAGCCGGCTCCTGGGATCGGCGCCCCGCCGCACAGCACCCGAGCACCCATCGCGACCGACCGGTTCACCTGCTCCTCCAGGTCGCGCAGGGCCTGCGCGCCCGCGAGCGGCCCCACCTGAGTGCGGTCGTCCATGGGGTCCCCCACCACGAGCGCCTGCATCGCCGCCACGAATCGCTCGGTGAACGCGTCGGCGACGCCGGCGTGCACGATGAACCGCTTCGCAGCGATGCACGACTGCCCGTTGTTGATCGTCCGCGCCCGCACCGCCACCTCGACGGCCCGGTCGAGGTCGGCGCTCGGCATGACGATGAACGGATCGCTGCCGCCGAGCTCGAGCACCGTCTTCTTCAGATGGCGTCCGGCCGCCATCGCCACCTGCGAGCCGGCCCCCTCGCTGCCGGTGAGCGTCGCCGCGGCGACGCGCGGGTCGGCCAGCACGCCCGCCACGTCGGCCGAGGGGACGAGGAGGGTCTGGAAGACGCCGGGCGGCGCGCCGGCTTCGGTGAACAGCTCCTCGAGCGCCAGGGCGCACTGCGGCACGTTGCTGGCGTGCTTGAGGAGTCCCACGTTGCCCGCCACCAGCGCCGGCGCGGCGAAGCGGATGACTTGCCAGAACGGAAAGTTCCAGGGCATCACGGCGAGCACGACGCCGAGCGGGTGGAACTCCACCCGCGAATCCTCGCCTTCGGCCGCCACGTGTCTCGCGGCGAGCATGGTATGCGCGTGTTCCGCGTAGTAGCGGCAGGTGGCGGCGCACTTGGTCGCCTCGCTGCGCGCTGCGCCCACCAGTTTGCCCATCTCCAGCGTCATCAACTCGGCGTAGCGGTCACGGTCGCGATCCAGCAGGGCCCCCGCCCGGGCGACCACGCGCGCCCGATCGGCGATCCGCGTCTCGCGCCAGGCG
>JBJKRG010000378.1:0-14471 GCA_046704805.1 Gemmatimonadaceae bacterium | reverse complement strand
CGCGGATGTCGCGGGCCCGCGCGTAGGCCGCATCGTCGGCGAACAGCCCGATGGCGTGGTGAATCTCGAGGTCGCGGCCGGTCCAGAACCCAGCCAGGGGCACGTGGTCGTGCGTGCCGGCGGACACGAGCGCGCGTGCCGGGTAGGCGTCCGGCGGGAGGAATCCGCCTTCGTCGTTTCGCTCGAAGTAGGTGACCGCGGAGGCGAGCATTCCCCACCGCCGCAGGGCGGGGTCGACCTCGGGCGGAACGGTGCCGAGGTTCTCCCCCACCACGGGTGCGCCGTGCCGGCTGCTCTCCAGCGCCGCCACGGCCATCATCTCGTGCCCGGGATAGCGCACGTAGGCGCCCTCGCGCGGTGACGACCCCCGCGGCACCCAGAACAGTCGGAGCAGCCCCATCACGTGGTCCAGACGCAACGCGCCGCCGTGGGCGAAGCCGGCCCGCAGCAGGCGGATCCAGTAGCGGTACCGGTCGTCGCGCAATGCCTGCGGCAGCAGCGGCGGGAGATTCCAGTCCTGACCGTCGGCGGCGAAGCTATCCGGAGGCGCGCCGATGGTGACGTCGCGGGCGAACAGCCCCGGCCACGCCCACGTGTCGCAGCCGTCGGGCGAAGATCCAACGGCCAGATCGCGGTAGATGCCGAGGCGCATTCCGTCCCCTGCCGCCGCGAGCTGCTCGTCCAGGGCGAACTGGAGCCAGCGATGGTAGTCGACCCGCTCGGCGTTCGCGCGGGCAAAATCCCGGACCGCCGGCGAGTCGGGATCGCGGAGCGGGGCCGGCCATGCGTGCCAGTCCGGGAGCGGGCCGCGGCCTCCGGAATCCGACATCTGCTCGGCGAGGGCGCAGAACACCGCGAAGCGATCGAGCGCCTCGCCCTGCGCGTCCCGATACCGCCGGTACGCGGTTCCCCGCGCGGTGGCACGATCTCGGTGGCGCTCGGCGAAGGTTCGGTGCAGCGGCTCGAGCAGGCGCCGCTTGAGTCCCATCACGCCTTCGTAGTCGACGAGCGAACCGGCACGCAGCGCGGTCCGGGCCTCGGCGACGTCGGGGTCGACGAGCAGCGCCGCCGCTTCCGGCGACTCGGCGACTTCCGGGAGGGAGGCGACATCGAGGTAGACGGGATTCCGGAACAGCCGGCTGAGCGGCGAGTACGGGCTGATCGCGGAGCCGCGATTGCGGAGCGCATGCAGCGGGTTGATGCCCACGAACGATGCGCCGTGGCGGTCCGCCCAGTCGGCGAGACGCCGGAGATCCGCCACATCGCCGCAGCCCCAGTTCGCCGCGCTGCGCACGGAGTACAGGTTCACGAGAATACCGACCGCCCGATGCCGGCCCGTGCTCGACTCGACGCTCGTGCAGCGGCGGGGCGGCACGATCAGGGTCTGTTCGCCCTCGCGCGTCCCGGCGGCATCGCGCACCGTCAGCCGCAGCTCGTGATACCCCAGCGGCAGCGGCTCGGGAAACGTCGGCGCGGCACGGCCCGTCGTCACCGTTCCGTCCATCGCCTGCCGGGTCCCGTCCTCCAGGGTCAGCTCCAGCGACCACTCGGTGCCGGCGCGGATGTGGTCCATCGGCAGCTGCCAGACGTGATCGGCCACGATGGCCACCGGCTCGAGCAGTCGCTCTCGCTCACCGGTCGTGAGTCGCTCCAGCTCGCGGGCGGCGGCGGGCTCGTCGGGCGCTTCGATGCCCATGGCGTGCAGGAGGGCGACGCGGGTGGCGTCCGTCGTCGCGTGCTCGGCGTCGTCCACGTCGAGGTAGGACGCGAGAATTCCCACGTGGTCGGCGAGCGCGGTGAGCGCCGAGGGGCGCGACACTCAGGGCTTCCGGACGGGAGCCAGGATCAGGGCGCCGAGGGGCGGAAGCACGAGCTGCATGGACTGAGCACGGCCGTGGAAGGGCGCCGGCCCGGTCTCGACGATGCCGCTGGACCCGGCACCGCTGCCGCCGAATTCCGTCGCATCGGTGTTGAGGACCACGCGGTACCGACCCGGCACCGGGGCGCCGATGCGATACTCGTGGCGCGGCACCGGCGTGCAGTTGAGCACCACGACCCGGTGATCGTCGCCGTCGACGCGGACGAACGCGAACACCGAGTTCTCGCGATCGGCGGCATCGATCCAGGAGAATCCCTCGGGGTCCGGGTCCCGCTGCCACAACGCGGGCGTCTCCCGGTACAGATGTCCGAGCCGCTCCATGAACCGGCCGAACGCGGCCCGTGCGGGTTCGTCCGCCAGGTGCCAGTCGAGGCTCTCGTCGTGGTTCCACTCGCGCTCGGGCGCCAGCTCGGTGCCCATGAATACCAGCTGCTTCCCGGGCCGTGCGCACTGATAGGTGAGCAGGAGCCGGAGGTTGGCCAGCTTCTGCCACGGATCACCGGGCATCTTGTCGTACAGCGAACCCTTGCCGTGCACCACCTCGTCGTGCGACAGCGGCATGACGAACCGCTCGGAGTACTCGTAGATCATCGCGAACGTGAGCTGGTCCTGGTGGTAGCGGCGGTGCACGGGGTCGTGGCGGAAGTACTCGAGCGTGTCGTGCATCCACCCCATGTTCCACTTGAAGCTGAACCCGAGCCCGCCCTCGGCGGTGGCCCGCGTGACCCCCGGCCACGCCGTACTCTCCTCGGCGATCGTGAGGCAGCCGGGATGGGTCTGCCGCACCGCGTCGTTCATCGCCCGCAGGAAGTCGATCGCGTCCAGGTTCTCCCGTCCCCCGTGGACGTTGGGCACCCACTCGCCGGGCTGCCGACTGTAGTCGAGGTAGAGCATCGAGGCCACGGCGTCGACGCGCAGGCCGTCGATATGGAACTCCTCCAGCCAGTACAGCGCGTTGGCGACCAGGAAGTTCCGGACCTCGTGACGGCTGTAGTTGAACACCAGCGTGCCCCAGTCGGGGTGTTCCCCCTGGCGAGGGTCCATGTGTTCGTACAGCGCGGTCCCGTCGAACTGGGCCAGCGCGAAGTCGTCCTTCGGAAAGTGGGCCGGCACCCAGTCCAGGATCACGCCGATGCCGTGTTGATGGCAGTGGTCGACGAAGAAGCGGAAATCGTCGGGCGTCCCGTAGCGCGAGGTCGGGGCATAGTATCCGCTCACCTGGTATCCCCACGAGCCGCTGAACGGGTGCTCGGCGACCGGCATCAGCTCGAGATGCGTGAAGCCGAGTCGGCGCGCATGCTCGACCAGCTTCGGCGCCAGCTCGCGGTACGTCAGCATGCGATGACCTTCTTCCGGCACGCGCATCCACGAGCCCAGGTGCACCTCGTAGACGTGCATCGGAGCATGGGCGTGGGGCACCGACGGGCGGGCGTCGATCCACGCGCCGTCACCCCACGTGTATTCCGAACGGTAGACGCGCGAGGCGGTACCCGGCGGCAGCTCCATGGCGGCCGCCAGCGGATCGGTCTTGAGGAGGAGGCGGCCGTCGCGCGTCTGGATCTCGTACTTGTACAGCGCGCCGGGCCCGATGCCGGGCACGAAGACCTCGTGGATCCCCGAAGAGGCGATGGGCCGCATGACGTGGCGGCGCCCGTCCCAGTCGCAGAAGTCGCCGACCACACTCACCCGGCGCGCGTTCGGCGCCCACACGGCGAAGGCGGTGCCGTCGACGCCGTCGAGCACGCGCGGGTGGGCGCCGAGGATCTCCCACAGCCGGTGGTGGTTGCCCTGGTTGAACAGGAACAGGTCCACGTCGCCGATCGTCGATCGGGACGCCGTCACGAGGCCCGCCCGTTCGGCACGTGGTGGCTCAGCAGGATCAACGAATACCGCACGAGGAGGACGCCCTCGCCGACCCGTCGGTGGCCCGGGCGCGCCGTGTTCACCAGCTCACGCCACATACCGGGGCCGAGCGTGGGGAGGGTGAAGCGCCGCGACTTGGGCCCGCCGTTGACGAGCAGGAGGAGCGTGTCGCCCTCGATGCGACGGCCCCGCTCGTCCACCTCGTCCGTCGCCTCCCCGTGGAGCAGCATTCCGAGCACCCGGGCACTCGACTGCTGCCAGTCGCCGTGCACCATCTCGTGCCCGTCGGGGCGGAGCCACGTGACGTCGGGACGGCCGTCGCTGCCCGTCACGATGCCGCGGAAGAAACTGCGCCGGCGAAGCACCGGGTTGGCGTGGCGGATGGCGATGACGTTGCGGGTATAGGCGAGCAGCTCGCGCGCCGATTCGTCCAGCTCCCAATCCATCCAGGTCGTCTCGTTGTCCTGGCAGTACCCATTGTTGTTGCCGCGCTGGGTCCGCCCGATCTCGTCACCGTGCGAGAGCATCGGTACGCCCTGCGAGAACGCGATGGTGGCCAGGAAATTACGCGTCATCCGCTCGCGAAGCCGGACGATCTCGGGGACCTGCGTGGGACCCTCGACGCCCCAGTTGCGGCTGATGTTGTCGTTCGTGCCGTCGTGGTTGTTCTCCCCGTTCGCTTCGTTGTGCTTCCGCTCGTACGACACGAGGTCGCGCAGGGTGAAGCCGTCGTGGCACGTGACGAAGTTGATGCCGGCGTACGGGCTGCGACCGCCGGGGTCGTACAGGTCACTGCTCCCCGACAGCCGGTAGGCGAGATCCGGGAGCTGGCCGGCGTCGCCGCGCCAGAACCGCCGCACCGTGTCGCGATAGCGTCCGTTCCACTCCGTCCACCCGGTGGGGAAGTTGCCCACCTGGTAGCCGCCCTCGCCCACGTCCCAGGGCTCGGCGATCAGCTTCACCCGCGAGAGAATGGGATCCTGCTGGATGATGTCGAAGAACCACGCCAGCCGGTCCACCGTGTACAGCGAGCGGGCGAGGGCGGGTGCCAGGTCGAAGCGGAAGCCGTCGACGTGCATGTCCTGCACCCAGTAGCGCAGGCTGTCCATCATCAGCTGCATCGCGCGTGCGTTCAGCGTGTTGAGGCTGTTGCCGCATCCGGTGAAGTCGACGTAGTAGCGCGGGCGCGCCGGATCGAGGCGGTAGTACGACGCGTTGTCGATCCCGCGGAAGCACACCGTGGGCCCGAGCTCGTTCCCCTCGCCCGTGTGGTTGTAGACGACGTCGAGGATCACCTCGAATCCCGCCGAATGGAGGCCCTTCACCATCGTCTTGAATTCGGTCACCTGCTGCCCCAGAGCACCGGTCGCGAACCGGGAGTCGGGCGCGAAGTAGCCGATGGTGTTGTAGCCCCAGTAGTTCGTGAGCCCGCGATGGTCGAGCACCTTCTCGGTGAGCGCGTGGTGCACCGGCATGAGCTCCACCGCCGTCACGCCGAGCGAATGGAGGTGGTCGAGGACCGGCTCCGACGTGAGTGCGCCGTACTTGCCCCGGTCGGCGGCCGGGATGGTGGGATGGCGCGCCGTGAGCCCCTTGACGTGGCACTCGTAGATCAGCGTCCGGCTCCAGGGCGTCCGCGGCGGGCGGTCGTCGCCCCACGTGAACGCCGTCTCGACCACCACGCACTTGGGCAGGCTGCCCGCGCTGTCGCGCGGATCCGCGGTCAGATCGGCATCGCGCGACCCGACGGTGTAGCCGAACAGCGAGTCGTCCCACTGCACCGTGCCGCTGATGGCACGCGCGTAGGGATCCAGCAGCAGTTTGGCCGGATTGAAGCGGTGGCCGTGCTCGGGATCGTACGGTCCGTACACCCGGAAGCCGTACAACTGGCCCGGGCGCAGATCGGGAAAGAACCCGTGCCAGATGTTGTGCGTGCGCTCCGGGAGCACGATGCGCTCCGTCTCGGCGGCCGCGCCCGGACTGTCGAACAGACACAGCTCGATGCGGGTGGCGTGCTCCGAGAACACCGCGATGTTCACGCCGCGTCCGTCCCACGTGGCGCCGAGCGGATGGGGCTCGCCGGGCCAGACGCGCATCAGATCCCGCCTCCCGGCCGGTGGACCGACGTCATACGGCCACCGTCCCGGCGGCGAGCAGCCGGAGGATGCCCTCGATGGGAACGTGCACCCAATCCGGACGGTTGTTCATCTCGTAGCCGAGCTCGTAGACGGCCTTGTCGAGCAGCGAGAAGTCGAGGAGAAGCCGGAGATCCGGCTCGGCCCGCGGCAGCAGCCCCTCCGGCTCGACCGTCTGCAGGTACTCGGCCAGAAAGGCGGCCTGCACCCAGAGCACCCACAGCTCGGCGGCCGGACGGAGCAGCGGGATGTCCTCGGCGCGCACGCGGCCACTGCGCAGGGCGTACGAGGCCGCGTAGTCGAACGAGCGGAGCATGCCGGCCACGTCCCGCAGGGGGGACCGCTTGAACCGTCGCTCGGTCATCGAGCGTGCCGGCTCCCCCTCGAAATCGATGATCACGAAATCGCGGCCCGTATAGAGGACCTGGCCCAGGTGGTAGTCGCCGTGGCAGCGAATGCGGCGCCCGGTGAGCTTGTGGTCGACCACTCCCTTCAGCCGGTCGAGGAGCACGTCCTCGAACCGCAGGAGCTCGCGGGCGCGGGTCCGGTCCTCGTCCTCCGGCAGATCACGCACCTGCTTCCGCAGGCGTGACAGCGCCTGCCGGGCCAGCGACCGCGCGCCCTGGTACAACTCCCGCTGGTAATAGGTCGTGAACGGCTCCGGTGCGAAGTCCGGAAGATCGGTCCGGCTGGCCAGCGCGATGTGCAGCTCGCCCGTGCGCTGGCCGAGCAGCCGGGCTCGCTCCAGGTATTCGTGCAGGAGGCTGTCGAGGGGGGCGGGGGGCGTCGACGCGCGGAGGTCGAGCGGATGGGTCTCCGGCGGCGGCGGTGCCGACGGCCGCTCCGGGTGGGTGAGGACCTCCTCCAGATACCGGCCGAGCGCGTCGATCGTGAACGTCCACGCATCGCCCTCGTTGGCCACGAGTTGCTGGAGGAACCCGATGACGGCGCGCCCGTGCCCCCGGTGGCGGTACTCGAACACCGCGGCGACGTCCGGCGTGTGCGGGAATTTCGCCTTCTCCGTGAGGAAGCGCTCGACCTCCACATCGGGATTGATGCCGGCCTCGACCTTCCGGAACAGCTTGCAGATGAGCCGGTTGCCGAACACGATCGACGTGTTGCTCTGCTCGCTGCGCACCGGCTGCGGCGTGAGCGGCTCGGGGGCCGCGCTGAGGGCCGCGAACTTCCGGGTCCGCGACGCGCAGAGGCTGCCGTGCAGCCCCCGTCGGGTGGTCCGGCCGGCGGCGAACTCGAGCAGGGTTTCCGCGAACCGGTCGTCGGAGAGGGCGTCGAACAGGATTCCCTCGCCAGGCGAATCGTCGGCCGTGGCCACGTGCAGCTCCGCGATCACGGCGTGGGGAGCCGACTCGGCCACGGCGTGGCGGAGCGATTCGGTCGCGAAGGCCAGGGGCAGCAGATAGCGTTCCGGCTCGCCCTCGGTGTACGTGCACTCGACGATCACGATCACCGCTTCCGTGTCGGCGTAGGGGAAGGGGATCTGCTCGATGACCGCGGCCGTCTTCATCGTGCGGGCCTTGCTCCCGAACCACCGCCGGGCCGCGAGGTAGTCGGGGAGGATTGCGTGCAGGGCTTCCAGCCCCTCGCCGTCCAGCACCGCCTCCCAGCGTCCCTCGACGGCGACGACCGGGTGCGTCCGCTCCGGCGCGGCGATCCGGCGCGGCGTGAGCTGGAACCAGTAGAAGCCGTGCGGGCCGAGCGTGAGGAAATACGGCAGGGCGCCGATCGGGGGGAACGCCGTGCGGCCGAACGCCTCCACGGGCACCAGTCCCTCGAACTCGGCGAGATCCAGCTCCACGCACTGCACGTAGCGCGACAGATTCGCGACGACGAGGACGATCTGTCCCTCGTACCGGCGCAGGAAGACGAGCACCCGGCGGTTGTCCGGCTGCAGGAATTCGATGGAGCCGCGGCCGAAGCCCCGGAGCTGCTTGCGCAGCGCGATGAGCCGCTTCATCCACCACAGCTCGGAGTGGGGATTGGCCTGCTGGGCCTCGACGTTCCAGGCCTCGTAGTGGTATTCGGGATCGATGATGACCGGCGAGTAGAGCTGCTGCGGATTGGCCCGGGAGAACCCGGCGTTGCGGTCGGCGCTCCACTGCATGGGGGTGCGCACGCCGTTCCGATCGCCGAGGTAGATGTTGTCGCCCATGCCGATCTCGTCGCCGTAGTAGATGATCGGCGTGCCCGGCAGGGAGAACAACAGCGCGTTCATGAGCTCCACGCGGCGGCGCTCGTGGCCCAGCAGCGGCGCGAGCCGCCGCCGGATGCCGACGTTGATCCGCATTCGCGGGTCCTGGGCGTAGGCCCGGTACATGTAGTCGCGGTCCTCGTCCGTCACCATCTCGAGCGTCAGCTCATCGTGATTCCGGAGGAAGAGCGCCCACTGGCCGTCGTCCGGCGGCTCCGGCGTCTGCTGCATGATGTCGACGACGGGAAACCGGTCCTCCATGTGCAGCGCCATGAACAGCCGCGGCATCACCGGGAAGTGGAACGCCATGTGGCACTCGTCCCCGTCGCCGAAGTAGGCCACCGCGTCCTCGGGCCACTGGTTCGCCTCGGCGAGCAGCATCCGGTCCTTGAAGTTGGCGTCCACGTGCCGCCGCAGATCGCGCAGGAACGCGTGCGTGTCGGGGAGGTTCTCGCAGGTGGTGCCCTCCTCCTCGTACAGGTACGGGACGGCGTCGAGCCGGAGGCCGTCCACGCCCATGCCGAGCCAGAAGTCGAGCACCTCGAACATCGCGCGCCGCACGGCGGGATTACGGAAATTCAGGTCCGGCTGATGGGCGTAGAAGCGGTGCCAGTAATAGGCACCGGCCACCGGATCCCAGGTCCAGTTCGAAGGCTCGAAATCCTTGAAGATCACCCGGGCGTCGGCAAACTCTTCGGCCGTGTCGCTCCAGACGTAGAAATCGCGGTCGCGGCTCCCCGGCTTGGCCCGGCGGGCCCGCTGGAACCAGGCGTGCGCGTCCGAGGTGTGATTCATCACCAGCTCGGTGATGACCCGGATGTCGCGGCGGTGCGCTTCGCGCAGGCACACCCGGAAGTCGTTCAGGGTTCCGTAAATCGGATTGACGTCGGTGTAATCGGCGATGTCGTAGCCGTCATCGCGCAGCGGCGAGGGGTAGAATGGCTGCAGCCAGATCGCCGTGACGCCGAGGTCGCGCACGTAGTCGAGCTGCTGTGTGAGCCCGCGGAAGTCTCCGACGCCGTTTCCGTCGCTGTCCTTGAACGCGCGAACGTGGACCTGATAGATGATGGCGTCCCGATACCACAGCGGATCCCGCTTCACGCGCCGGGCTCCGCTGGGCGGACGAGCCGCAGGAGGTGGCCCGGCCGCTCGGCGGGATCGAGCCGCACGTAGTTCCGCTGCCCCCGCCAGGTGTAGCGAGAGCCCGTGAGCAGGTCCTCGACCTCGAACGCGTCGTCCTCCCCGAGGCCGAGCTCCCACACGGGCACGTGCACCATCGTCTCGTGTACGGTGTGCGGATCCAGGTTCACGATCACGAACAGATCGTTCTCCGGCGCACGCTTGTGGTAGAAGAGCACGGTGTCGTCTTCCGTATCGTGGAAGTGCAGGTTCGCCAGTGTCCGCAGCGCGGGATTCTCCCGGCGGATGCGGTTGATGGTGCGGATGTCCGCGTCGAGACTCTCCGCGGCATCCCAGTCCCGCTGACGAAGCTCGTACTTCTCCGAGTGGGCGTATTCCTCACTGCCCTCCTCGCGCGGCACCCGTTCGAAGAGCTCGAATCCCGAATACATGCCGTACGTCGGCGAGAGGGTGGCGGCCAGGAGGAGGCGGACGCGGAACGCGGACGGGCCGCCGTCCTGCAGGTAGGCGTGCAGGATGTCGGGTGTGTTGACAAAGAAGTTGGGCCGGAAGTATTCGGCCATCGGTGTGGCCGTCAGCTCGGTCAGGTACTGCCGCAGCTCCCACCCCGTATTGCGCCAGGTGAAATAGGTGTACGATTGCGAGAAGCCGAGCTTCGCCAGCCCCCGCATGCGGGCGGGGCGGGTGAATGCCTCGGCGAGGAACACGACGTCCGGGTGTTCCCGGCGGATGTCGGCGAGGACCCACTCCCAGAACGCGAAGGGCTTCGTGTGCGGATTGTCCACGCGGAAGATCCGCACGCCGCGGGCGATCCAGAACCGGAAGATGTCGCGGCACGCGTTCCAGAGGCCTTGGCGGTCGTCGCACCAGAAGTTGGGCGGGTAGATGTCCTCGTACGTCTTGGGTGGGTTCTCGGCGTGGCGGATGGAACCGTCGGGCTGAATGAAGAACCAGTCGGGGTGCTCGCGCAGCCACGGGTGGTCGGGCGAGCACTGCAGCGCGTAGTCGAGCGCGATCTCGAGTCCCAGCGCATTCGCCGCGCGCACGAGATGCTCGAAGTCGGTCAGCGTGCCGAGCCGCGGATCGATGGCCGTATGTCCGCCGTGCTCGTTGCCGATCGCCCACGGACTACCCACGTCGTCGGGCTCAGACCGCAGCGCGTTGTTGCGTCCCTTGCGGTTCGTGTGGCCGATCGGATGGATCGGCGGCAGGTAGACGACGTCGAACCCGAGATCGGCGAGGCGCGGCAGCTGGCGCGCGGTATCGGCGAAGGTTCCATGTGTGTGCGGGGTCGGGGACTGCGAACGCGGAAACAACTCGTACCACGCGCCGAACGCAGCGCGCTCGCGGTCGACGAGCACGGGATACTCGGCGGGCGCCGAGACGAGGTCGACGGGCGGGAGGTGCCGCTGCATGAGGGCGTCGAGCGCGGGGTCGAGTGCGACGGCGGTGCGCTCCGATGGTGCGCGGCTGCCGTCGCGGAGGATCGCCGCATACCGCGCCAGCGCGTCGGCATCCCGGCCGCGGGCGGCTCCCGCCGCCTCGTCCACGAGCAGGGCGCCGTTCAGGAGATCGAGCACGATCTCGACGGCGGCCGCCGCCTTCTTCGCGAGATCGGTGCGCCAGGATTGGAACCGGTCCGTCCAGGCGTCGACCGTGAACGTCCAACGGCCCAGCCGGTCGACCACGAACGCGCCGCGACAGCGGTCGAAGTCGCGCTCGTACGTCATCGGGACGGCGCGCCAGCGCCGCTCGCCCGGGCCACGATACCGCACGCGCCCGGTGACGAGGTCGTGCCCGTCCTTGTAGACCGTCGCCTCGACCGTCAACGAGTCCCCAACCACCCGCTTCACGGCATGTCGGCCGGCGTCCACCGCGGGATGTACTTCTTCGATCACCAATCTCGGGATCTTCGCGGGGACGACACGCCCCCTCCGTCCCGCCGGGTTCGCCACGTCCATGGCTAGATGGTTAACGATTTGCGGTTGGTTGCGCCAGCGGAGGGCGGCGTCGCGTTCGCCGTTCGGACCCGCTGTTTCCTTCCGATCCCCGCCCGTGCGGTTCTGCGTCTCTTCGGGGCCGCGCCGTCCTGGTCTTGCGTATCTTCGGTCCTGCGCAGTCTCTCCGCCCTCGCTTATCTTCCGGGTCGACCAACCCCGCATCCCGTCTCGGCATGAGCCCTTCCGGCGTTCCGCTTCCTGCCCTTCCCACCCGTATCGGCGATCTGTCCTCGATCGCGACCAATCTGTCCTGGAGTTGGAGCCGCGACGCGCGTGTGTTGTTCCGCGCGATCGATCCCGTGCTCTGGCACAGCACCCGCCACAATCCCATCGCGCTGCTCGAACAGGTCGATCCGGCGCGACTGACCGCCTGCGCCGCCGATCCGGCGTTCCTTCGCCTGTACGATGCCGTGCGGGAGAAGGCGCGGCACGATGCGGAGGCCACCGACACGTGGTTCGCCCGGACGGCCGGTGAGCGGTCGCGCTCCACGATCGCCTACTTCTGCGCCGAATTCGGCCTGCACTCGTCCGTGCCGATCTACGCCGGCGGACTGGGCGTGCTGGCCGGCGACCACTGCAAGGCTGCGTCGGATCTCGGGGTACCACTGGTCGGGGTGGGACTCCTGTACACGAAGGGCTATTTCGACCAGGTCGTGGGCCTCGACGGGTGGCAGCAGGATGCCACCGAGCCCTTCGACCCGGGCATCACGCCGCTCGAACGGGTGCTGAACGACGCCGGCGGGCGAGACCTCGTCTCGATCACGATGTCCGGGCGCACGGTGCGGGTCGGCGCGTGGAAGATGCTCGTCGGCCGGGTTCCGCTGTTCCTGCTCGATACCGACCTGGAGGAGAACGATCCCGCCGACCGCGAGTTGTCGCACGCCCTGTACGGGGGCGGGCGGGTCCACCGGTTGCGGCAGGAGTGGGTGCTCGGCGTGGGCGGGGTGCGCGTGCTGCGCGCCGTGGGAATCGCCCCCGATGCGTGGCATGCCAACGAGGGGCACGCCACGTTCATGATGGTCGAGCGACTGCGCGAGATGTGCACGGCGGGCACCCCGATCAACGAGGCGATCGTACGGGTGCGAAACACCACGGTCTTCACCACCCACACGCCGGTCCCCGCCGGGCACGACGTGTTCCGGGAATCCGAGGTGCTCTCGTGTGCGGGCTCGATCTGCGAAGCCGCGGGGGTGAAGGCCGAGCGCCTGCTGGCGCTCGGGCGCCATCCGGGGGGCGAACCGGGATTTCACATGACCGTGGCCGCGATCCGTCTGGCCCGCCGCGTGAACGGCGTATCGCGCATCCATGGCGACGTGACGCGGCGGATGTGGGAGGGGCTGTGGCCGGACCGGGCCGTCGATGCCGTGCCGATCGGATACGTCACCAACGGCGTGCATCTGCCCACGTGGATGGCGAACGACATGGTCGACCGGCTCGACGTGCAATTCGGGAGCCAGTGGTCGGACCGGCTGGACGATCCCGCGTTCCCCGAACAACTGCTGGCCCTCGACGATGCCGCGCTGTGGGAAACCCACCGGCGGCTCAAGATCTATCTGCTGGAGTTCATCCGCGAGGATGCGAGGCGGCAGTGGCGCGAGGCGCGTCCCGCGGCGGCCCACCTCGTAGGGGCCGGCACCCTGCTCAGCGACAACGCGCTCACGATCGGCTTTGCCCGGCGCTTCGCCACCTATAAGCGCGCCGCCCTGCTGCTCCGGGACACGGACCGGCTGCACCGTCTGCTCTCCGATCCCAGGCGGCCGGTGCAGTTGATCTTCTCCGGGAAGGCGCACCCCGCCGATCAACACGGCAAGCAGGTGCTGCGGCAGGTGTACAACGCCACGCGCGATCCCCGTTTCGAGGGGCGGATCGCCTTTCTCGAGGACTACGAGATGCACGTGGCGCACCGGCTGGTGCAGGGCGTGGACCTCTGGTTGAACCTGCCGAGGGTCCCGCTCGAGGCGTGCGGCACGAGCGGGATGAAGGCGGCACTCAACGGCGTCCCGCAACTCGGCACCGAAGACGGCTGGTGGGCCGAGGGGTACACCGGCCTGAACGGATGGCAGATTCCAGCCGCCGATCCCGACGAGCCCGATCCCGACGCACGCGATGCCGAGGAGCTCTTCCAGCTGCTCGAGGAGCAGGTCGTACCGCTCTACTTCACGCGCGACGCACGGGGTGTGCCGGTCGAATGGGTGCGGCGCATGAAGCACGCCGTGCGGACCTCCGGGGAGCGGTTCACGGCGCGCCGGATGGTGCAGCAGTACGTGCGCGACTACTACCTGCCATCCATCGCCGGGGATCCCACCGGGGACGACCCGCCGATCGCCCCCTGAGCGGGGCCGGCGCGCCCTACGGCTGCTGCTCCCGGTCCTTCTGCAGCGAGGCCCGGCGCAGCGACGCCGCGGCGATCAGGAACAGCGCGCAGATCGCCGTGACCGTCATCAGCTCGTACGGCCAGAGCCGGTGCGTGGCCGGATCGAAGCGATCCGCGATATACGCGAAGAGCATGTCGCCGCCGATGCCGACCAGCGGCAGCACCGCCGCGGTGCGCCAGGCCCCGGTCCACCGGCGTGCAGCGCGGATCGCGGCGATGATCACCGCGAACGGGAAGGCCATCAGGATGACGAGGCCGATCGTATTGCTCATGCTTATGGCAGCTCGCGGATGCGGATGTTGCGGAGCCACAACGTGCCGGGGTGGTCGCCCTGGATGCCAATGTAACCGATCGCGGCTTTCCCGTAATCGGGCCACACCGCGAACTTGCTGTGCTTCACCCGCGCCTCCCAATCGGGGCTGCCCAGGTCGTACGCCAGCAGCTTCGTCCCGTTGAGCCAGTGCTCCACGTGATTGCCGTCCACGATGATCCGCGTGTGGTTCCACTCGCCGGCGGGCTTCACGATCCCGGCGGGCGACGGGTACACGGCGTAGTCGGAGCCGGCCGCCGTGAGCCGGCTCTTGCCGTCCGGGGCGTTGGCATCGTCGAGGAGCTGGAACTCCGGACCGCTCCAGTAGACGTGGTCGTACTCTTCGGTGGCGCGGTAGAAGATGCCGGAATTTCCCCCCTTGGCGATCTTCCAGTCCAGCTCCAGTTCGAAGTTGCCGTAGGGCCTGCGCGTGATGATGTCGCTGGTCGTCCCCGTCTTCACCATCGTGCCGTCTTCGACGTGCCAGCCGGAGATGTTCTCGTCGCGATAACCACGCCACTGGTCCATCGTCCTGCCGTCGAACAGCGAGTGCCATGGCGA
>JBJKRG010000377.1:0-4377 GCA_046704805.1 Gemmatimonadaceae bacterium | reverse complement strand
CAGTAGCCGCGCCATGGCGCGCGGGCGCGCCAGGCGGTCTCGCAGCTCCGACGCGAGGGCGGTCGCCGCTTCGAGGTCCCCGTCCACTTCCACCTCGCCGGCGATGAACGCCTCGGCGACGCGGCTCTCCGACGGCGGCCAGAACATCGCCCGCAGCGAGGCCGCGCGGCGCAAAGATATGGTGAATGCCGCAGGCTCCCGCCCGGCGGGCTCCACCGAGCCGTCCCAGTAGCGGAGGCCGAAGTGGCGTTCGGCGGGCCGGCCGAAGGCGAGGGCGGCCACGGTGCGGGCGTGGGCGAGCGCCGCTCCGGCGGCCGGTTGTCGGGTCGATACGCTCGTCGGCGGCTCGAGCGCGCGTGCAGCACGTAGCTCCGGGTCACCGGCGAGACCGTGCGCAGTATGCGTCATCGTGAACTCGCGGGTGGAGGTGTTTGTTCTACAGGTCTAGCACTCCGGCGCCGAGCGTCAACCCCCTGGTGTGGGGGTGGGGCGCCGGGGACTACATTGGAGATATGCGTCGTCGCCGCCGCATGTTCCGTTTCCTCGCGCTCCCCCTGGGGCTCTGGTTCGTCGTCCTGTTCACCGATGTGGGCGGGATCGATGCCTGCCCGGTGGACCGCGCGATGGATCACGCCGTGGCGGTGGCCACGGCCGACCTGGCGATGCCGCACCTGATGCAGCTATTGCCGGCACCGGGCGGTCCGGCGGCGCCCCTGTCGCACGCGCCGTTGGTGTGTGATTGCATCGGCACCTGCGCCGGCAGCGCGATGGCCACGCTTCCCGCGCCGGCCCCCGTTCCCGTGCTGCCGATCGTCACGGCCGGCTCGGGCGTGCTCGTGGTCCGGGTCTACCGTCCGCGCACGGCGGCGCTGCCGTTCCTGCTGCCGCCGGCCATCGGGCCGCCCGCGCTCCACCACACCTGAACATCCGGCGCCGCCAGCGGCGCCGCCGCACGCGGAGATGCCGCGTGCGGGTTCGTGTCGTTCTCAGTGGAGCCCGCATGTCCAGACTCGCCTGGGTCCTCGCCCTCGCGGCCTGCCCGTCCGTGCTGCTCGCGCAGCAGCAGTCCCAACACGCCGATTCCGTGGCGCGCGCCGATTCGATCGCGCGTGCGGCGCGCAGCCTCAGTGCGGTGAACATCGTGGCAGCGCCGGTCGATCGCCGTCAACCGGTCACGATGACCCAGGTCACCGCCTCGATGATCAACACCACGCCCGCCACGAATACGTGGGATCTGCTGCGGCAGACGGCGGGACTGGAAGTGCACGAGCAGGGGCAGGGCCCGGGGTTCGCCTCGGACGCGTCGCTGCGCGGCTTCAGCTCCGACCACTCCACCGACCTCGCGCTCTGGATCGACGGCGTGCCGATCAATGAGCCCATCAACGGGCACGCCGAGGGGTACAACGACTTCAGCGAGATCTTCACGCAGGCGGTGCAGAGCATCGACGTGATCAAGGGGCCGACCAGTCCGCTATTCGGCAACTTCGCGATGGGGGGCGTGATCAACGTCCACACGATCGATCGCATGCGCGGCTCGCGCATCACGGCGCGCGCCGGCTCGTTCGGCGACGCCAGCGCTACCGTGATGACCGGCTTCGACCACGGCGCGTCCGGCGGCGGCGTGTTCGGCGTGCACTATCGGCACCAGGACGGCTTCCGGCCGAATGCCGGGTACAACGTGGTGCAGCTCCACGGCCGGACCGTGCACACGCTCGGGTCCGGCTGGTCGATCGACGGCGGCACCGAGCTGTACGGCGCGGACTGGAATTCAGCCGGCTTCCTGAGCAGCGCCGAGTTCGCCCGGCACCAGTACGACATCGTGTCCAACCCCTCGGACGGGGGCTTCAAGCGCCGGGCCCAGGAGCGGGTGAGCGCGCGGCTGATCACGGGGTCGATGCTCTGGCGTACCACGCTCTACGGCACGCAGGGCCGGTGGCAGCTCTTCCTGACCATCCCGCCGGCGGGGGGGATCTTCGAGGGCAGCGGCAGCCAGACGGAGGAAGAGGATTTCCGCTACGGCACGGGGCTCACCAGTGCGCTCACCTGGGAGCTGCCGCACGGCGAGCTCACCATCGGCACTCAGGACCGGTGGGACCATGCGCGCTACGAGAACTACTTCACGACGAACCGCCACCGCGATTCGGTGAACGTGCTGGTGACGGCGCAGCAGCTCTCGGGCGCGGTGTTCGTCGCCTCCCACACCGACCTCACCCACCGGCTGCGCGTGGACATCGGCGGGCGCGCCGATCTGATCGGCACCCGGTCGTACCCCGACGGGGAGCCGTCGCTCAGCGGCAGCACCGGCGTTTTCTCTCCCAAGATCGGCGCCAGCTTCCAACTGCTCGGCGGGCTCTCCGCCTACGCCGACTGGGCCCGCGGGTTCCGATCCACCGACGGCGTCATCGAGGATCCCACGCTGCCGGTGATCACCGAGTGGGACTACGAGGGCGGCCTCAAGTTCGACCGGCCCGGCATCAGCACCACGGCGACGCTCTTCCGCATGAACGTCAGCAACGAGGAGACCTTCAACCCGCTCACCGGCCAGTCCAACAACGGCGGCTCGAGCGTGCGGCAGGGGTTCGAGGCGAGCTGGTCGGCGCTGGTGGTGCCCAGCGTACTCTGGACCGGCGACTGGACGTTCAACGATGCCCGCTACACGCATCTCACGATCGTCTCGGAGAGCAACGGCTCGGTATCGACCGTGAACGGCCTCCGGGTCTACAACACGGCCAAGTACATCGGGGCCACGTCCGTGCGATTCGCGCCCACCCGGGCCGCCTGGGCGCTCACGCTGAGCGGCAACTGGCTCGGCCCGTACTCCCCGTTCGACGAGCCCGGGGTGGTGCTGGGGGCCTACGGCCTGATGGACGCCGACCTGTCGGTGCACGTGGCGGGGTCGAATGTCGACCTGGGGGTTCGCAATCTGCTCGATAGGGCGTATCCTGAACTGGTGGCAGGCGGGCTCGTCTCCCCCGGGCAGCCGCGCGCGGTGTTCGTGCAGGTGCGGCGCAGCTTCTGACGGAGGCGGAGATGCGGGACAGGTTTCGGACGCTCGGGGTCCTCGTGCTCGCGACGGTGCTGGTGTCGGGGTGCGAGGCGATGCACGACACCATCGCCCGGCTGGAGGGCACGTCGGTGGTGCACGGCACCGCGCTCCAGCCGGCGCTCGCCCGCCCGAACCTGACGCTCACCAGCACCGACGGCCGTCCCTACGATTTCGCGACGGAGACCCGGGGGCGCGTCACCTTCCTGACCTTCGGGTACACGCACTGCCCGGACATCTGCCCCGTGCACATGGCCACGCTCGCCGCGGCGCTCAAGCAGCTCACGCCGCAGGTGCGGCGGCAGGTGACCGTCGTCTTCGTGACCACCGATCCGACCCGCGACTCGCTGCCGCGGCTCCGCCAGTGGCTGGACTCGTTCGACTCGTCGTTCGTGGGACTGCGCGGCTCCGAAGCGCAGATCCTGGCCATGGAGCGGGCCTTCCACGTGCGGGCGGCCACGACGGAGCCGCTGCCCGGCGGCGGGTACACGGTGGATCACTCGGCGCAGGTGTTCGCGTTCACGCCCGACGACAGCGCCCACGTCATCTACATGCCCGGCGTGACCGCCGCCGACTACGTCCACGACATCCCGCGCCTGATGCGCAACGTGTATCGATGAGACGCCTCGCCATCCTGGCGGCCGTGGCCGCTGCGGCTGCCCTCGCCTCCTGCCGCGTCGTGCCCGTGGCGCAGACCGGACCGGTCGACTGGTCCCGGGGATACCTCGTGAAGCCGGTCCCCGGGTCGCCGGCCGTGCTCTACCTGTGGCTGACCAATCCCACCGGGGAGGCCGACACCGTGCTCACGGTGCACGTGACCGGCGCCGACAGTGCACAGGTGCACCGCACGGTCTCGATGGGGAACGGCATGGAGCGCATGGTGCCGGTGGCCGATCTGACGGTCCCCGCGCACGACACGGTCAGGTTCGCGCCCGGCGGCTTCCACATCATGGTGTTCGGACTCCCGTCGACGCTGCAGGCCGGCGACTCGACGGCGGTGACCGTGACCTTCCAGACCGCCGGCGACCGCACGCGCTTCGCGCATGTCATCACGTATGCGCAGGTGGACTCGGCGGTCGTACAACCGGACCGATGAGGATGGTGAACGGTCAACCGTTGACGGTTGACGGTTGACGGTTGGCGGTTCGCGGTGAGGGCGCGGAATCGCCCCGCGCTACGGATTCCGGATCGTGAAGTTCATCGTCGAGCTGCTCTGGGTCGGCTTCCCGCCGGTCATGAGCGCGTCGAGGCGCAGCGAGTAGTCGCCGTTCGGGAACACCGGGACCCCGTTGACCTTCGCGTCGGAGTGGAAGACGGCGTTGACCGGGAACCAC
>JBJKRG010000376.1:0-4717 GCA_046704805.1 Gemmatimonadaceae bacterium | reverse complement strand
CGATATAGGCGAGCATCACTTCGTTCTTGCTGATGCCGTTCTTGATGAGCAGTCGATGAATATCGTCCTTCTGGAACGTACGGCCCTTCCATTCGACCCCGGCGGGGGAAACGGAAAACGTACTTGGCCCTCGATGGTCGGCCGGACGCTAGTCCTTATGGAAACCCAGATACCAGACCCCCACCCCCGCCAGGATGGCAACGGGGAATTACACCACCAACATGATCAGGAGAATCGGCACCGCAATGTAGAGGGCGCTCTTGTTCGTGGGGCAGGAAGCAGGGGTCACATCGAAGATGGTCTTGTCGCCCTCTTGTCGCTTTTGATACTCAGAATCGGCCATGATTCCTCCTGTGAGTCAGAACCAGCGAGTGACGGCAAATCGCTTGTCGGACAACGGGGGTGGGCGCCCCGAGAGGGCGCCGTGGAGAGCGGTCTTCTGCCCCATCTCGGCGGCAAAATCGTCTTGTCTTGTTGTTGTCTGCTCGGAGGGAACTGCGAGGATCTGACGACGAAACAGCGACACTTGGCCGCGAGGCAACAAACCGCCCATTGGAAACGGCCAGCGTCGGCTGGGGTCGGCACCGGCGCCCTTCCCAGATTGTCGCCGATGAGCCGACACGGCAGTACGGCCTAACTTGGTGCGATCACGAGCCCGACGGAATGCCCGGCGGCCCGGTCAGGAACGACATTTTGAAATCTTTACCTGCTGCTGTTCGAGCGGACGGAACCGCGGGAATCGTGGGGGCATCACGTGACACGCGCACGAAGACCGAGAAGGCCGACCTGCTTGGTCGGACTTCTCCACCCTTTCGCCGTTCGACCGAACTTGTCTCGTCGTCGAGCGGTCTCGCATTGGAGCTGAATTCGTCCGGGGGCACGCCGCCGGCGGCTCGCCGGGCGCCGCCCGATCGCTCTGCCCGCTGGACGCCGTCGCGCTCGGCTCAGGGCAAACCGGCCCTGCGCTACCCCGGTCGCGTCGCGTACCCGGCGAGCTTGCCGTCCGCGACGAGCACCATGATCAGGTTGAGCGCGCGGCCGTTGCGGAAGGCCACCCGGTACCGATAAGCGGTCGTTCCCGCGAGCTCCTGCTCGCCACGATAGACCCAGCGCACCGGCGTCCCCAAGGCCTTGAGCTGCGCCTCCGACGCCGAGAGTACCGCCGGCGTGAGCGCCGTGTTCATCGCCGGCGTGAGGCGGCTCCGATCGATCTTGCCGCTCATGAGCGCGGTCCACCATTGCTGCGCGACCTTCGTGATCGCGGCCTTCTCGCCCGCGACCGGCTTGTCGGCGGTCGACACGACCTGGGGATTCAGCGCGTCGAACGCCGCGGCCGCGATGGCGGCCGGACCACCTCCCGCGTTGTTCACCAGCACGATGATGTGTTCGCCCAGGCCCGGGAAGTTCTGATTCAGAGACGTGAAGCCGAACGTCCCACCGTTGTGCTCGATGCACGGCTGTCCGTCGTGGGCGTCGATTACCCATCCGAACCCGTAGCTCGTGGGCGATCCGCTCGCGAGACGGCCCGGCGTGGTCGCGAGCTTGACGTCGGCCGGCGAGATCACGCGGCCGCCGAAGAACGCGTCGTCCCACCTGGCCAGGTCCTCGGCCGTCGAGACGATCGACCCGGCGCCGAGCGCCCAGTTGCCCATCGGCGGCGAGGACGCGCGCACGCCGTGAATCCTCGTGTACCCGGTGGCGAAGTCGCGCAGGCCACCTTCGTCTACAACGAACGTCGAATGCGTCATGCCCACCGGACCAAAGATGTGCCCCCTGATGTAGGCTTCCCACGATTCGCCGGACACGACGGCCACCACCTGACCCAGCAGCGCGTAGTTGGAATTGCTGTACATCCACTTCGTGCCGGGCGCGAATTCCAACGGTTTCGCGCGAATCAGGCCGAGGACGCCCTCGATGCCGCCCGCGTGCGTCGTGGAGTAGGTCTCGAATCCGCTCACCGCCGTGTAGTTGGGGATCCCCGTGACCTGCCACAGCAGCTGGCGCAGCGTCACGTTCGCGCCCGCGGGGTAGTCGTGCACGAACTTCCCGAGTGAATCATCCAGCGAGAGCTTGTGCCGTTCGACCAGTTGCAGGATGGCCGCGGCCGTGAACTGCTTGGTGATCGAGCCGATCTCGAATCGGGTGTCGACGTCGACCGACCGCTTCCCGGTGAGCGACCGGAAGCCGAAGCCCCGATCGAGCACGATGTGCCCCTTGCGGGACACCAGCACCTGCGCGCCCGGTAAGTGGCTGCTCGTCATCACGGCCTCGACGGCGGCCACGACCGAGTCGGGCACCGCGTCCGGCGCCTGGGCGCGAGCGGCGTGGGCCGTGAGGGCGGTGGCGACCGCGACGGCAACTACTCGAGGACTGCGTCCGATCACGAGCATGAGGGCCCTGGTCCTGTGCGGGGTATTCCACAGTTCTACTACGCCACGCCCGGCATGGCAAACGAGGGACCGGTGCGGGCGCGCTCCGTTCGGAGCTGCGCCGCAGCTGCCCGGCCCGGCGCCGCAGAGGCACGGGCAGCGCGACAGCCGCAACGAAGCGGGTCCGGCGGCTCTGTGTGCGAGCGCAACGCGCCGCTCGCTCGAGCCACCGGACCCGCCCTCAGGTTTCCTGCTGCTGCAGTTCTACCGCATGTTCGCCGACGTGCAGGCGGGAGCCGCCACGGACGATGCCGGTGCCTGGATCGCCTGCAGGTGGTGGTCCGTCAGCACCGCGTTGAGCGCCGGAAGCTCCTTGGTGCGCACCTTCCTCCAGTTCGTCACGGTCTGGCGCAGTTGCGAGCAGCCGTGGTCCCACGCGTCGTACATCGACGGCGTGGGCCTCGTGTCACCGGTCTCGAGCTGCTCCAACTGCTGGACCAACGACCCGTTCATCTGCACGAAGCTCTGCGGTCCGGACGCGAAACCCCCCAGGAAGAACGGCCGGATCGGACCCCCGATCACCCCGGCCACGGAGTCCAGCGCCGCGTCGAACTTCTTCACCGCCGTCGCCACGGCCTCCGACGAGCTCCCCGCCACCTCACCGGCCACCGTCTTCCTGAACGCCTCCACCTCGTGGTAGCCGTTCCACGCGTCCCCGATCGCCCCGTCGATCTGCATTTCGAGCTTGTGCTGCGCCACCAGGTCCGCCGCGCTCGCCGGCGAGCGCGGATCGTTCTTCACCGTGAACGTCTGCGTGTAGCTCTTCCCATCCACCGTCAGCTTCGCCGTGTACGTTCCCGGCAGCGCCAGCGGCCCCTGAGGCGATGGAGGCGTCAGGTGGGGGTTCGCGTTGATGTCGTACGTGTGATGGAACGCCGGTGGCGAATCGTAGCGGATGTTCCAATTCACGCGGTTCAGCCCGATCGTCGTCGGCAGCGGCTCCAGAATCTTCAACCAGTGGTTCGGCTCGGGCGGATGCGACGCGATCGACACCGGCTTGATCGGCGCGCTCGACATGTGCCGCACCACGTGGCCCGACGCGTCCAGGATGTCGAGCGTGACGAGCCCACTCGGTGCCGAGCCCAGCGAGTAGTAGAGCAACGCCCCCGGCGGCGGGTTCAGCGAGTGCGGAACCTCCGGATGGAACGGCGTGTCCTGGTTCGTGTTCCGGCGCACCCGGATCGCCTCGCCCGGCTTGAAGAGGTGCGCCGGCTCGCTCGCCATCCGCGCCGTCATCTGACGCAGCGGCGAGATGTCGTCCAGGATCCAGATCCCACGTCCGTACGTCCCGACCACCAGGTCGTTGTCCTTGATCGTCGCGTCACGGTACGAGGTCGTCGGCAGGTTCAGCCGCAGCGATTGCCATTGGTCCCCGTCGTCGAACGAGACGTACATCGAGCTCTCCGTGCCCGCGAACAGCAGCCCCTGCTTCTTCGTGTCGGCCCGGATCACCCAGGCGAAGCTGCCGCTCGGCTGGTCCGTCGGCAGTCCGTTGACGATCAGCGTCCACGTCTTGCCGTAGTTGCGCGTCCGATAGAAATACGGGTGGTAGTCGCCCGCCCCCTGCGTGTTCACGGCCGCGTACGCCTCGCCAGGAACCTGATGCGACGCGTCGATCGCGTCGACGTCCGAGAGGGTGGAGTCCGGAAGGGCCGGGATCGACACGTCCTTCCACGTCTTGCCGTTGTCGCGCGTCACCCAGATCAGCCCGTTGTTCGTGCTCACCCAGATCTCGCCCTTCGCAACCGTCGACGGCGAGATCGCCTCGATCGCGCCGCCCCGTGGGCCGCGGGCGAATCCCCCGCGGCCGCGGCCACGGGGCTCGGGTGGCGTGACGCCCTTCGGGAACCCGAGGTCGGGGCTGATCTTCTTCCAGTGCATCCCGCCGTCCGTCGTCGCCATCAGGTACTGGAATCCGGCGAACATCTCGTGCCGATTCCACGGCGCGAAGATGAGCGGGGCCGTCTGCGTGGAGCGCAGGTGCGCGTTCGGGTTCCGGGCCGGGCTCACGTTGACCGTCTGCTCGCTGGGGAACGTGATCTTGACGATGCCCGAGCCGCTCGAGTACACGATGTTGGGATCGAGCGGATCGGCGATGACCGTGCCCCACTCCCAGCCACCCACCGGGTGCCAGTCCATCGGCGTGATCGCGCCGTAGTTGCCGCGGCTGCGCACGCGGATCGCGCCCGCGTCCTGCTGCGGCGCGTACACCCAGTACGGCCACGAGTTGTCCGTCGAGATGTGGTAGACCTGCTCCGTCGACTGGTTGTACCACGGGCTCCAGCTCT
>JBJKRG010000375.1:0-2651 GCA_046704805.1 Gemmatimonadaceae bacterium | reverse complement strand
TACGTGGAGTTCTGCCCCGGCACGCCGGCCACCGCCGAGACGCGCCCCCCGCTCACGGCCGGGCCGATGGAGCGGAAGGCGATGCTCCGCGCGACCTTCATCGGCAGCAGCGTGCGCCCCTCGTGATCGGCGCGCTGCGCCGCCGCCGGACGGGGCGTCACGATGCGCTGCGCGAGCGCGGGTGCCGGGAGGGCGACGGCGGCGGCGACGAGGACACGGACGGAGCGGAGCATCGATGGCATGGCAGTGGTATCCTGGCGGTTGGACGGTGGGGGGCGCGGGCGTCTCCGTCTGGCCAGACCCGGCCACGGGGGGCGCAGTCACCGGCGCCGGGCCCGGGCACGACGGCCCCGTGGCACGACCGGTACCGCCGGGGCGCTGCCGGTCCGCCCCCGGATTCCATATTTTTTCGGTTCGGCGCGTTGCCCTCCCCCCGGCCGCGGGCACACCACAGGACACGTCGACGGAGTACGTGCATGCCAGGCAGTCAGCAGACCATCGGAATTCTCACCGGCGGCGGAGACGTGCCGGGACTCAACCCTGCCATCCGCGCGATCACCGTGCGCGCGCTGCGCGACGGCTACCGCGTGCTCGGGATCCGGCACGGGTGGGCGGGGCTCGTGGACTACGTCCCCGACGCCAAGGCCGACAACAGCGAGCACGTCCAGGTGCTCTCCGAGGCCATCGTCAACCGCGCCGGCCGCACCGGCGGCACCTTCCTCCACACCTCGCGGGCGCGCCCCAGCCACCTCCCGCTCGAGCGCGTGCCCCCGCACCTCTCCGGGTACGACCAGCCGGTCAACGACGTGACCAAGGACGTGCTGCGCAATCTCGAGCATCTCGGCGTGGACGTCCTCATCCCGATCGGCGGCGACGACACGCTGAGCTACGCCCGGCGGCTGCACGACGAGGGAATGAAGGTGGTCGCCATCCCGAAGACGATGGACAACGACGTCTACGGCACCGACTACTGCATCGGGTTCAGCACCTGCGTCACCCGCACCATCGAACTGACGCACCGGCTGCGCACGTCGGCCGGGTCGCACGAGCGCTTTCTGGTGATCGAGGTGTTCGGGCGGTACGCGGGCTTCACGGCGATCCTCCCCACGATGGCCGGCGCCGCCGACCGGTGTGTGATCCCCGAGCACCCCGTGGACATCGACCGCCTGGCCGAGCTGCTCTCGAGCGACCGCAACCGCAATCCGAGCCGCTACGCCGTGGTGCTGGTGTCGGAGGGCGCGCAGCTCGCCGCCGAGGGCAGCATGTCGTTCGAGGGCGAGGAGACCGACATGTACGGCCACCGGAAGCTGGGCGGGATCGGCGACCGCGTGGCGGCCGGGCTCAAGGCGGCGTCGGCGAAGTACAACAACGGCCGCCGGGTGGAGGTCGTGAACCAGCGACTCGGCTACCTGGTGCGCTCCGGCGACCCCGACGGACTCGACTCGATCGTGCCGATGGCGTTCGGCAACCTGGCCATCGACCTGATCATGAAGCAGCAGTACGGGCGCCTGGTCAGCATCCACCACGGCTACTACGACACCGTGCCGATCGAGAGCGTGACGTCGGAGAAGAAGGTGGTGGACGTGAAGAAGTACTACGACACCGACCGGCTGCGCCCGATCTACGATTTCGACCGGAAGCCGCTGTTCATCATGACCAGCGACTGAGCGCGGCGAGACGGACCCCGGCCCGGTCCGGGGCCCGTCCGGCCCGGCGCGTCACGCCGTGGTCGTCCCTGCGGCCAGTCGCAGGTCGCCGACGTCGATGAACACGTCGTGGAGGTACCGGGCCAGGCGATGCCGGCCGAGCCCCAGGTACGCGTTGACCACCTTCAGCGCCCCCTCCCACTCGAGCTGCTCGGTGGGGCCGCCGACCTCGTCGGCGTTGAGGAAGTACACGTTGACCAGGTGCGCCTTGATCCCGTTCTGCTCGCGCAGGAAGTGGAGGTGGGCGATGCGGTTGGTGTACTGGTAGAAGCGCCCGGTCCAGTCCACCCGCCCCACCGACGCCGGCGCGATCGCCTGCTGCACCTCCACCATGCTCTCCCGGATCTGGGTGAGCGCCGGCTCCGCGGTGCGCGTGCGCGGGGAGACCAGCTCGGCGATGTGGGCCTTGGCCTCGAGCAGCACCACGGCGTCCCCGACCGTCGCCAGCCCGTCCCACACCGGGCCCCGCGCCGGCCAGAAGTCGTCCAGGGTCCGGTTCGACAGCGGCAGGCCGAGCCGGTTGTACGCCACGGCGTCGGGATACTCCCGGAATCCGTCGGCCTGCAGCGGAGACATCCACTCCACGCGGGCGCGCCGGATGCCGATCGCCGACCGCAGCTCGGTGTCGATCACCTCCGGCGCGAGGTTGACCGCGACCTGCAGCCAGCGCTTGCTCCCCTTGGCGGCGAAGGCGGGCCAGACTTGTGTGGGGAGCGCGGTGGCGATCATGGGACTTCCTCGGTGGTCCGCGGGGTTTCGCGCGGGCGGCGGGACGCGTTATGAGACGATGCGAATGACGGTGTCGTAACGGTCGGAGGGGCTATGATCGGCCGTACCCCCACTCATAGGTATGCGGCGCGCCGTCCAGTGTCCACCGCGCCGGCTGCGTGGTGTGCTGCCAGTCGAGGGGCTCGCCCACCGGCTGCCGCGCCGCGGCCAACGCCA
>JBJKRG010000374.1:0-11716 GCA_046704805.1 Gemmatimonadaceae bacterium | reverse complement strand
AGCGCCGCCCGCGCCAGCGGGGCCAGCAGCGCCCGCTCCACGCCCACCCGCTCCGCCAATTCCGCGGCGGCACTCTCGAGCGTCATCAGGTAGTTGGACGCCATCGAGGCAGCGGCGTGGTAGAGGGCGCGATCGCCGTCGGCCACCTCGACGGGCACCATCCGCAGGGCCGAAGCCAGCGCGTGGGCGACCGCCAGCGCCCCCCGGGTCGTGCCTGCCACGGCGCATCCGGCCCCGGCGAACGTCACCGGTCCGTCATCGGGCACCGTCATGAGCGGATGGAGGGAGAACGCCTCGTGCGGTGCCAGCGGCTCGAGCGTGGTCGCTCCGCTGCAGTGGCCGACGAGCCGGCCCGGAGCCACGGCCTTCGCCGCCCGGGCGATCTCGCGGTCGGGCACGCACAGCAGCACCAGGTCGTCGCCGCCGCACGATTCGCCACGGCCCAGCGGCCCGCGCACCGGAATGCCGGCGGCCGGGAAGGCGCCGGCCAGCGCGCGGCCCATCCGACCCCGGCCGACGATCGCGAGCCCCCGGCTCAGCCCCTCAGTGGGTTCCGACGATGCGTGTGCCACGTCCGGAAAGTAACGGGAACGGGTCGATCGGCTCGCCCTCCCAGTACTTGCCGTCCCGCGGCATGCGGAGGATCTGAAAGTGCAGGTGCGGCAGGTTGTCCGGTGCGTCGCCGGTGGTGCCCACGAACCCCAGCGTGTCGCCCTTGAAGACGGGGGCGCCCGCGGTGAGCCCGCGTTTGTACCCCTCCAGGTGGGCGTAGTAGTACACGAACTGGCCGCTGGGGTCGACCGTGAACACCGTCAACCCGCCCAGCGGGTTGCTGGACACCCGGAGCACCCGCCCGTCGTCCGCCGAGAGGACCGGGGTGCCGCGCGGTGCCATGATGTCGATGGCGTGATGCAGCCGGCCACCCGATCGCGGGGCGTCGAACGAATCCTGGAGCTGGTCCGGCGAGACCCCGGCCACGGGCAGCATCAGGTCGTGGGAGGCCAGGGCCGCCTCGGCGGCAGAGAGTGGCGCCGACGGTCCGACCGTGGCCGGCCGGGAGGCCGGCGAAGCAGTCGGTGCCCCCGCCGGGTTCGCGGCGTCGGGCGCTCCGTCGTTCGCCGCCGGCCCTCCGCCGGCGGCCGGCACTGCCGCCTCCGGCGACGGCACGACCACGGGCGCCAGGTTCTGGACGCACGCCGAAGCCAGGAAGGCGGACAGGAGCACTAACGAAACGCGAGGAAGCTTGGACATGTCGGCGTAGAACGACGCGCCGGACTCGGTGCGGGCAACGCCGTTCTCGTCCGCTGTTACAGGCGTCTCGGTGCTCGCGTCATCATCCCGCAAGCATTATCTTGGTCATGCTACACCAAAACAGAGGTCGAGAGAGAGTCATGGCACATCAGGATCGTCACATCGAAGTGAAGAAGAACCAGGGATGGGGGGCTGCACTGTTGACCATCCTCGTCGTCGCCATTCTCATCACTGCGGCGACATACATCCACAAGACCACCTACAAGCCGTTCACCGACCTCACCTTTCACGCCAAGGGCGGCCAGATGAACTGAGCCGGTCGGGGACGATCGACCGGTGGCACCGAACACGCGAGCGGCGGGGATCGACCCCGCCGCTCTTGTCGTACCCGCGGTCCGTGCGGCGCCCATCGGCGCCCGAGTCCCGATGGCGACTCAGACGACGCCCGCGGCGGCCGCGCTCCGCTCCATCATCGAGACCACTTCGTCGAGCGTGGTCAGCCCGTGGTCGCGGGCGTACCAGCGGCGGATCTCGCGGTACCGGTCGTCGTGGGAGAGCGCCTGACCCGGACCCAGCACCCACGCCTGCAACTCGCTCGGTCTCGGCCCCCACCAGCCCAGTTCGCGGAAGTCCGCGTCGAGCATCATCACGACCGGGATCGACCGGGATTTGCCCGTCAGGTGCGCATCCATGACGTCCGGATTCGCGTCTCGTCCGACCAGGCGGAGGTCGAATCCCGGTACGCGTTCCACCAGCCGCTGCACGACCGGTATCGTGTTCACCGCATCGCCGCACCAGTCCTCGCTGAGCGCCAGCAGGTGCCACGGCCCATGGAGCCGCGCAGCCCGGGCCACGATCTCGTCGGGCACCCGCGCATGCTGGTAGACCGCCTGCCACAGCTCGGGATACTTCTGCGCCGTCGGCAGCCATTGTTCAAAAGTCGGCGCGGCAGCCCACCGCGCGGAGTCGATCTCGAAAGTCATCGTTTGCATCGTTCCCCCTCATCCCTTGCTCCGGCGGACGAACGCCCGCCATCTTCTATCTAGCAACCACGGCAAGCGGTGTGCACCGCCCCTGACCTCAACGCCCAGATTACGCGTTTGGTGTGACCCCCTTCTCCTATCATCGGGCCGTCTCGTTGGACGACGCCGCGGGACGGCTGGCACGTGACGGTGCCGCCCCGCTGGGCGGCGGCACGGACCTGCTGGTGACGGTCGCGGAGGGCATCGCGGCGCCCCGCGAAGTCGTCGACCTGCGCGCCGTCGACGGCGGGGCGGACCTCACCCGGGGAACGGACGGCTCGCTCCGCATCGGCGCGGCCGCGCGGCTGCACGACATCGCGCGCCATGCCGACGTCCGCGAGCGCTGGCCGGCGCTCGCGCAGGCCTGCGATGCCGTCGGATCGCCGACGCTCCGCCGCATGGGAACGATCGGCGGCAACCTCTGCCAACGCCCGCGGTGCTGGTACTTCCGGGGGCACACGGCGTGCTTCAAGTCGGGGGGCGACACCTGTCCCGCCGTCGACGGTGAGAACCGGTATCTGGCCATCGTCGATGGAGGGCCCTGCTACGCGGTGCACCCCAGCGACCCCGCCGTCGCTCTGACCGCGCTCGATGCGACCGTCGAGATCACCCGGCAGGGCGGCGTTCGGACCGTCCCGATCGCCGATTTCTTCGTCCTCCCCCGTGATCGCGTCGATCGCGAAACCGCGATGGAGCCCGGCGAATTCGTCAGCGCCGTGACCCTTCCCCCTACCTCGGCCGGCGGCAAGCAGCACTACCACAAGCTCATGCAGCGCCAGGCCTGGGATTTCGCCCTCGTCAGCATCGCGGCGGCGCGGTACCCCTCGGGCGAGGTCCGGCTCGTCCTGGGCGGTGTGGCGCCCGCCCCGTGGCGGGTGAATCCGTCGGTCGAGGAGGACGTGGCTTCGGGCGGTCTCGACGACGATTCGGCGGCGGCACTCGCCGAGCGCGCGCTCTACGACGCGCGGCCGCTCTCGCAGAACGGCTACAAGGTGCGGCTCGCGGCCGCACTCCTGCGCCGGGCCATGCGGGAGATCGCCGCCTAGCCGACGCGCCCCATGTCCACGGATCCCGCGGAACCGTCGGCCAGCCTGGTGGACGTGCACTGGGGTGTGGCCTACGCCCTCCAGCGGCTGTCCACGGGCATCGGCCGCGGGGACACGAATCCGATCCTGGTCCGGGACCCCGCCGCGTCGCGGAACCACGCCGAGATCCAGCGCGACGGCACCCGCTTCGTGCTCCACCCCATCGGGAATGCGCAGACGTGCGTCAACGGGATCCCGATCCGCGCGCCGCACGCGCTGGCCGAGGGCGACGAGATCGAGATCGCCTACACACGCTTCCGTTTCACCCGGCGGCCGCCGGGCATCGACCTGATGCCGGCACCCGAGCACCCCCTGGTCGACCCCGCTCTCTCCGGTCAGCAGACTCAGATCCGGGAGATCCTGACCCGCGAGCGGATCAGTCAGCTGCGCGCGGAGCTGCTGCGCCCGCCGGAGACGCACTGGAAGAGGCGGGCCGCCGTCATCGCGGCGGGGGCCCTCCTGCTGGCGTTGCTCATCCGGCTGCTCATCCGTTTGATTTCTGGATAGCGCGCCGGCCCGAGGGTCGGCCCTCGGCCTCGCCCCCCCCATGTGACGGGGCCGGACCTCCGTCGCTTTCACCGGAGGCGAATACCGAGTAATTTTGTCAGCATCTGGAAGCGGCGCGAAACCGGCTAGCTTCCGAGTCGCGAGCCCCCCGGCGCGAACGCTGGGTGGGGTGGCTCAAGACTTTTCGATACAACGGCTTGCGAGTTGTGCAGCCATTGGAGCGAGTATGAGCACGTCCATCGATCGCCTCGTTGCGAAGGAATACCAGTACGGGTTCGTCACCGACGTCGACGCGGATACGCTGCCGCCCGGCCTCAATGAAGACGTGATCCGGGCGATCTCGCAGAAGAAGCACGAGCCGGAGTTCATGCTGAACTGGCGGCTGAAGGCGTTCCGGCGGTGGCAGACGATGCAGGAGCCGCACTGGTCGAACCTGCACTACGACCCGATCGACTACCAGAAGGCGAGCTACTACTCGGCGCCGCGTTCGGTGAAGCCGAAACAGTCGCTGGACGAGGTGGACCCGGAGCTGCTGAAGACGTACGAGAAGCTCGGGATTCCGCTCCAGGAGCAGAAGCTGCTCGCCGGGGTCGCCGTGGACGCCATCTTCGACTCGGTGTCGGTGGGGACGACGATGCGCGAGCAGCTGGCCGAGCACGGCATCATCTTCTGCTCGCTGGGCGACGCCATCCAGAACCATCCCGACCTCGTGGAGCAGTACCTCGGCTCCGTGGTGCCGTACAGCGACAACTTCTTCGCGGCGCTCAACTCGGCGGTGTTCTCGGACGGGTCGTTCGTGTACGTGCCGAAGGGGGTGCGGTGCCCGATCGAGTTGTCGACGTACTTCCGCATCAACGCGGCCGACACGGGGCAGTTCGAGCGGACGCTGATCGTGGCCGACGAGGGCGCCTACGTGAGCTATCTGGAGGGGTGCACGGCCCCCAAGCGGAGCACGAACCAGCTGCATGCCGCGGTGGTGGAGCTGGTGTCGCTCAAGGGCGCGACGGTCAAGTACTCCACGGTGCAGAACTGGTACGCCGGCGACAGCGAGGGCCAGGGCGGCGTCTTCAACTTCGTCACCAAGCGGGGCAAGGCCTTCGAGAACGCCAAGATCTCGTGGACGCAGGTGGAGACCGGCTCGGCAATCACGTGGAAGTACCCGAGCGTGATCCTGCAGGGCGACAACTCGGTGGGCGAGTTCTACTCGGTGGCGGTAGTGAACAACCACCAGCAGGCCGACACGGGCACGAAGATGCTGCACCTGGGGAAGAACACGAAGAGCAACATCGTCTCGAAGGGCATCAGCGCCGGCCGCGGGAACAACTCGTACCGCGGACGCGTGTACGTGGCCCCGAAGGCGACCGGCGCGCGGAACTACACGCAGTGCGACTCGATGCTGGTGGGCAACCGCTGCGGGGCGCACACCTTCCCGTACATCGAGGTGAAGAACAACTCGGCGCAGGTCGAGCACGAGGCGAGCACGTCGAAGATCGGGGAGGACCAGATCTTCTACCTCAAGCAGCGCGGGCTCAGCGCCGAGCAGGCGGTGAGCATGATCGTGAGCGGGTTCTGCAAGGAAGTGTTCAAGGAGCTGCCGATGGAATTCGCGCTCGAAGCGCAGCAGCTGCTCGGGATCACGCTGGAGGGGAGTGTGGGGTAGGGAGCACGGGACGATGGGCAGAATGCTGTTCGCAGTAGACAGTAGACAGTTGGCAGTGGGCGCTAGACGGTTGGCGGACGCACGGCGTCACCGCTCGATCGATCGGCAATTGCCGCACAACCAGGCACGCGAAGAACCGACATGCTAGAAATTCATGGCCTCAGGGCCAACGTGGGCGATAAGGAGATCCTGAAGGGCATCGACCTGACCGTGAACGCGGGCGAGGTGCACGCGGTCATGGGGCCGAACGGCTCCGGGAAGAGCACCCTGGCGCAGGTGCTGGCCGGCAACCCCGCCTATGAGGTGACCGCGGGCACCGTCCAGTACCAGGGGCACGACCTCCTCGAGATGGAACCGGAGGCGCGGGCGCAGGCGGGGATCTTCCTCGCCTTCCAGTACCCGGTGGAGATCCCCGGCGTCTCGAACGCCTACTTCTTCCGCGCCGCCTACAACGAGATCCGGAAGGCGCGCGGCGAGGAAGAGGTGGACCCGCTCGAGTTCGCGGCGGTCATGGAGGAGAAGCTGAAGCTCGTGGACATGGACCCCTCCATGCTCAACCGCTCGGTGAACGCCGGATTCTCGGGCGGCGAGAAGAAGCGCAACGAGATTCTCCAGATGGCGGTGCTCGAGCCGAAGCTGGCGATCCTGGACGAGACCGACTCCGGGCTCGACATCGACGCGCTGCGCATCGTGGCCGACGGGGTGAACGCGCTCAAGCGCCCCGACAACGCGACGATCGTGGTGACGCACTACCAGCGCCTGCTCAACTACATCATCCCCGACGCCGTGCACGTGCTGGCGCACGGCCGGATCGTGAAGTCGGGGGGCAAGGAGCTGGCGCTGGAGCTCGAGGAGAAGGGCTACGACTGGATCACGGGCGGCACGACGGCGGGGGCGGTGGGGTGACGCACGCGGTCGAGTACGTCGAGCAGTTCCGGGAGTTCACGGCGAACGGCGGGGGCGAGGCGCCCGAGTGGGTGCGTGCCCTGCGCAGCTCGGCGCTCGAGCGGTTCACGCAGCTCGGCTTCCCGACGACGAAGAACGAGGACTGGCACTTCACCAGCGTCGCGCCGATCGCCGAGCGGCAGTTCGTGCCGCTCACCGCACCGAGCGGCGACGTGCGCCGGACCGACCTCGAGCCCTACCTGTTCGCGAACACCGACGACTGGCACCTGGCCGTGTTCGTGAACGGCCGGTTCGCCCCCGAGCTGTCGCATCTGGAGAACCTGCCGGACGGCGTGCGGGTCCTGCCCCTCGGCCGCGCCTGGGCGGAAGCCCCGGACCTGGCCCGGCGCATCGGCACCATCGCGGGCAGCGACGCCCAGTCCTTCACGGCCCTCAACACGGCGTTCCTCAACGACGGCGCCGTGATCCACGTGGCCGCGGACCGGACGGTCGCGCACCCGATCCATCTGGTGTACGCCACCGACCGCCACGGCGCGAACGGCGTCTCGCACCCGCGCAACCTGATCGTGGCCGAGCACCACGCCCGGGCCACGGTCATCGAGAGCTACGTGGGGCTGGGCGACGTGTCGTACTTCACGAACGCCGTGACCGAGGTGGCCGTGGACGCCGGCGCCACGCTGACGCACTACAAGCTGCAGCGGGAAGGGGCTCGCGCCTATCACGTCGGCACGGTCGAGACCGTCCAGCAGCGGGACAGCCACTTCGTCTCGTTCGCGCTGGCCACCGGCGCGGCGCTCTCGCGCACGAACATCGCCACGGTGCTGGGCGGCGAGGGAGCCGGGGCGACGCTCAACGGGCTCTACATGCTCGACGGCACCCAGCACGGCGATCACCAGACGCGCATCGAGCACGCCCAGCCGAACTGCTTCAGCCGCGAGCTGTACAAGGGCGTGCTCGACGGCGAGTCCCACGGCGTGTTCAACGGCAAGGTCTACGTGCAGCCGATCGCCCAGAAGACCGACGGCAAGCAGACGAACAACAACCTGCTCCTCTCGGAGCGCGCGCAGATCGACACCAAGCCGCAGCTCGAGATCTTCGCCGACGACGTGAAGTGCACCCACGGCGCGACCGTGGGCCGTCTGGACGACGTGGCGCTATTCTACATGAAGAGCCGCGGCATCGACGCCGACGAGGCCCGCAAGCTGCTGACCTACGCCTTCGCCGCCGACGTCCTGGAGACGATCGAGAACGACGTGGTCCGGGATGGGCTGGAGGCGATGTCCCTGGCCAGATTCACGGGGGCGCTGTAGTTCCAGGACAGACCCGACGCCAACCGCAGGCCGTAGTGCCCATGACCCTCGATGCGCTGTATCAGGAAATCATCCTCGACCACAACCGCAAGCCGCGGAACTACCGCGTCATGGCCGACGCCAGCCGGAAGGTCGAGGGCAGCAACCCGCTCTGCGGCGACCAGCTCACGCTCTGGGTGCGCCTCGACGGCGACCGGGTGGCCGACATCAGCTTCCAGGGCGTGGGGTGCGCGATCTCCAAGGCGTCGGCCTCGATGATGACGGCCGCCGTGAAGGGAAAGACGATTGACGAGACGCGCGCCCTCGTCGCGCACATCCACGACCTCGTCCTCGGCAAAGTCGATGTGGAGGCCGAGCGCGCGGACCTCGGGTCGCTCGCCGCCCTCGGCGGCGTGTCGAAATTCCCCATCCGCGTGAAGTGTGCCAGTCTGCCCTGGCACGCGCTGCGCTCGGCGCTCGATGAGCAAGACGGCGGCACCGTGGTCACCACGGAGCAGCCATGACGGAGTTCGAGCCGGTGGCCGACGCCGCCGACCTGCCCGAGGGGACGCTGCTCGGCGTCACCACGTCCACCGGCGATCCCGTGTGCCTGTACAACGTCGCCGGCCGGATCGGCGCCCTGCACGACTGCTGCTCGCACGCCGAATTCCTGCTGTCCGACGGCGTGATCCACGCCGACGGCACGGTGGAGTGCGTGTGGCACGGCGCCCGGTTCGACTGCCGGACCGGCGCGGCCACCAAGGGGCCGGCGGTCGACCCCGTGCCGACGTACGACGTGCGGGTGGTGGACGGCAGGGTGCTCGTGGGCCCACGGACGGGCGCGGGCGAGGAGGTGGCCCGGTGACCACGCTCAGGTCCGTCGCCGAGGGCATCGCCCGATCCGGATTCGCATCCCGTCGCGCCGACTTCCCGCTGCTCGTCCGGAATCCCGGACTCCATTACCTGGACTCGGCGGCCACCTCGCAGAAGCCCGCCGCCGTGCTCGATGCGATCCGCGAGTACTACGAGACCGACTACGCCAACCCGCACCGCGGTGCCTACGACCTCTCGGCGCGCTCCACCGAGCGGTACGACCGGGCGCGGAAGCGCGTGGCGCGGTTCATAGGCGTGCAGGACGCGGACACGCTGATCTTCACCCGGGGCACGACGGAGTCGCTGAACCTCGTGGCCACCGCGTGGGGACACGCCAACGTGCACGAGGGCGACGAGATCCTCGTCACCGGCATGGAGCACCACGCCAACTTCGTCCCCTGGCAGCAGCTCGCGCTCGATCGCCACGCGACACTCCGCATCTGCGAGCTGACCGACGATGGACGCGTGGACCTGGCCCGGATGCGCGAGATGGTCGGGGAGCGCACGCGCGTCGTGGCGTTCAGCCATGTCTCCAACGCGCTCGGCACCATCAATCCGGTGCCGGAACTCGCCGCGCTGGCCCGGTCGGTCGGCGCGCTGGTGGTCTGCGACGGCGCGCAGGCGGCTCCCCACCTGGCCGTCGACATCGACGGCCTGGACGTGGACTTCTACGCCTTCAGCGGCCACAAGATGTGCGGGCCGATGGGGATCGGCGTGCTCGTCGGACGGCGGGCGATTCTCGAAGCGATGCCGCCGTATCAGATGGGCGGCGACATGATCGAGTTCGTGTACGACCAGCTCAGCACATGGAACGTGCTGCCGCACAAGTTCGAGGCCGGCACGCCGAACGTGGCCGGAGCGGTCGGCCTGGCCGCGGCGTGCGACTATCTGGACGCAGTCGGCATGGAAGCGATGCGCGCGCACGAGCAGGGCCTGCTGACGCTGGCCCGGCAGCTGCTGCACGAGATCCCCGGCGTGAAGATCTACGGTCCGGAGCCGGTCGCCGACCGCAGCGGCGTGGTCAGCTTCACGCTCGAGGGCGTGCACCCGCACGACCTGGCGACGATCCTCGATGAGGACGGCGTGTGCGTGCGGGCCGGCCACCACTGCGCACAGCCGCTCATGCGGCGGCTCAAGGTGCCCGCCACGGCGCGGGCGAGCGTGTACCTGTACAGCGAGCCGGCGGACCTGGAGGCGCTGGCGTCCGGGGTCAAACGCGCGAAGACGCTGTTCGCCTAGTTCGGTCGACTGTCTACCGTCTACTGCCGACTTTCGACTGGTAGTCGGCGGTGGTCAGTTCGCGGTTCACCGTGGGGCGGTAACGGGCCCTCTCCCTCAGCACAGATGTACCGCCGTCGCCTTGAGCGCGGCCACGATCTCGCGTCCCGGGGCCAGCCCCAGATCCTCCGCTGAGCGGGTCGTGATCGCCGAAACGAGCTCCACCCCGGCTGCCTCGACGGTTACCCGCGTGATCACCCCGGACGGGGCGAGCTCGACCACGCGCGCCTCGAGCTGAT
Source organism: Gemmatimonadaceae bacterium (assembly GCA_046704805.1). Lineage (GTDB taxonomy): Bacteria > Gemmatimonadota > Gemmatimonadetes > Gemmatimonadales > Gemmatimonadaceae > JAGWRI01. The sequence continues at coordinate 1,606 of JBJKRG010000374.1, read as the reverse complement.
TCCGCATCGACGATGCGCGCCGCTCGGGCGAGAGTGCGATCTCGTCGGCCCGGATCACGGCGTGCGCCTCGCCCTCGGGCACGTCACTCACGGCGTGCAGCACCAGGCCGCCGCTGGTGAACTCCACCACACGCTCGGGGCCGTCCGCGTCGTCCGCCCGCCGTACCCGGCCGGGGATCACGTTCTCGGCGCCGATGAATTCGGCAACCGCCGGCGACGCCGGGCGCCGGAAGACGTCGTCCGGGCTTCCGGTCTGGAGCACCCGTCCCCGCTCGAGCAGCACGACCGTGTGGCCCAGTCGGCCCGCCTCGTTGAAGTCGTGTGTCACGTGGAGCACCGTGAGCCCGCGCTCGGCGTGGAGGGCACGCACCTGGCGCCGCACGATGATCCGGGCCCGTGGATCGAGGGCGGCGAACGGCTCGTCGAGCAGCAGGATGTCCGGTTCCGTGGCCAGCGCGCGCGCCAGCGCGACGAGCTGGCGCTCCCCGCCGCTCAGCGACACGACGTCACGATCCATCAGCGCGTCGAGCCGGAACCGCTCCACCATCTCCTGCGCCAGTGCCTTGTCGTCGGTGCCGTAGGCCACGTTCTGGGCCACCGAGAGGTGCGGGAACAGATACGCGTGCTGGTAGACGATGCCGATGCGCCGCAACTCGGGTGCCTGCCGGGTCACGTCGGTGCCGCGCAGCCGCACCGCTCCCGCGCGCACGGGCAGGATGCCGGCGATGGTTTCGAGGAGCGTCGTCTTCCCCGACCCCGCCGGACCGATCACCATGCCGTAGGCGCCCCGATCGACGGCGAACGAGACCTCCTGCAGGGCAAAATCGCCCATGGTGACGGTGACGTGGTCCAGTTGGATCATCCGCGGCGCTCCGGCAGGGAATCGGGGGAATGCACCGTGCGCAGCACGGCGATGGGCACGAGGGCGAGGAGGACGAGCACGGCCGCCACCGGCAGCGCGCTCTTCAGCCCGAAGCTGGTGAAGCGCTCGTAGCTGAGCACGCTCGCCACCTTCGGATTGTACGTCAGAACGACGATTGCTCCAAACTCGCTGATCGCGCGCGCCCACATCACGATCCCCGCACCGAGGAGGCCGCGAGCGGCGAGCGGGAGCGTCACCCGCCGCACGGCGCGCCACGGGGTGTCGCCCAGTGTGCGCGCCACCGCTTCCAGCCGGGGGTCCACCCGATCGAACGCTTCGCGCGCTGCGCTCACCAGCAGCGGTGCCGAGACGAACATCATCGCGCACACGATCCCGGTGCGTGAGCCGGTGATCTCGAGCCCGGCGGCGAGCAGGGCCTGCCCCAGCGGGGTGTTCCGCCCGAGCAGGAGCAGCAGGGCGATGCCCGCCACCGGATGCGGGACGACGAGCGGGAGGTCGAGCAGGGCCGTGACCAGCCCCCGTCCCCGGAAGCGGCGCCGCGACAGCAGGTAGGCCAGGGGCACACCGCCGGCCGCCCCGAGCAGCGTGGCCAGGGTGGCGGTGACCAGGGTCAGCCAGAGCGAGTCGCGCAGTTCCGCGTCGGCGGCGAGGGCACGCACGCCGGCAACGCCCCACCCGCCCACGATGCCGGCCAGCGGGGCAACGAGGAAGAGCAGGAGCTGT
>JBJKRG010000373.1:0-6173 GCA_046704805.1 Gemmatimonadaceae bacterium | reverse complement strand
GCGGGGGGGGGGCCCCCCCCCCCCCCCCCCGCCTCTCGTCGTTACGGCGTAACGGCCTACTGCTTACTGCCCACTGGTTACTGCTTGTCTATGTCGCGATTCCGATCAACATCTACCTCGTCCAGATCAGCGTCACGCACCCCGCATTCGTGGCCCCGTTGGTCATCGCCCCGTCGCCCACCTGCGTGGCGTTGTACTGCGGCGGCACCTCGCTGGCCCGGTAGACCTCGATGCCCGCCACCATGCTCGGGTCCAGGAGCTGGTCGATGCCGCGCGTGAGCTGCTGGGGATAGCGCCCGGGTCCCAGATTCGTGGTCGGCAGCTTGGTGAGCGCGCCGTCGATGTAGAGCGTGCACCCGAACATCCACGGGCGGCCGGTGCGGGACACGAGGTCGCTCAGCAGCGTCGGCTTCCACTTGTCGATCTGCACCTCGGAGATGTACGCGTTCGACGGCGCCTCGCCCAGCGCCCGCCGGGCGTAGAACCCGCTCACGTTGAGCTTGAGCGAGGTGTCCGCCGCGCTGCGGGTCACGCCGTGCGCGCTCGATACGACGGTCGGCAGCAGATAACCCACCGGGTCCAGCGTCAGCGTGACGGGAAACGAGTCGGCCACGGTGTTCGTGACGAGGAAGGTGTTCATGTTGTAGCCCATCTTCCGCACGCGCAGGAACGCCGCCACCGTGTCGAGTGGGAGCACCACGGTGCCGGTGGAACTCGTCAGCGCCGACAGGCCGGTGAAGATGTCCTTCACCTCGGCGCTGTCGACGGGTTTCCCCGTCTGCGCGTCGTAGATCCCGATCAGCCGCGTGCGAACGACGATGTCGCCGTTGGATTGGGCCCGGGCCGCGGGAACGGCGGTAACGATGCCGCCGAAGGCCAGCGCCGCGAGCAGGGCGGCGCGAGCCAGAATTGCCGGGAATGGTCGGAGTCGAATCACTGGGGGGGCTCCATTTTTGTATACATATAAACCGTACCACCGTGCCGCCAGAGGTGGACCGGCAGCCGGGGTAAAGTCGGGGATCAACGTGGGGAACGATGCGCCCCGGACCGGGACCGAAACGTTTCGGGGAAGGGCAGAACAACGGTGGACCGTGCCCTGTCGACTGGAAACTCGGGACTTGTAGTTCTCGCTGGAATGCGGGAACAGGCCGTTGGCCGTAAACCGTTTACGGTGAGCCGTCCGCCGTAACGGCCCACTGCCTACTGCCTACCGTAAACCGCCTGCTACCAAGCACCTACCGTCCGCCGCCTACTACCCACTCCACCCCCCTTCCGCCTGTCCTCGATTTTCGGTATTTCTTCGGGTATGTCGGCTGCCACTGCCAGAGATCTATCTGCCCTCCGGGCTCTCCGCGCTCTCCTCGAGGAGCGCTTTCCCGACGCCTCGCCCATCACCCGGCGGGCCGCCGTACAGCTCGCCACGGGCATTCCGGAGCTGGACCGGGCCCTGCCCAGCGGCGGGCTGCCGCGGGGTCGCCTGTCGGTCTGGAGGCCCCGGGGAGGCGCCACGGCCATTCTCCGCGCCGCCTGCCACGGCGTTCTCGCCGCCGGCGAGCGCGCCGCCTGGATCGACAGCGTGGGCACCGTGGCCGGCGCCTTCTGGGACGAGGGCCCCCTGCTCGTCCGCCCCTCCAGCCGCCTCAACGCGCTCCGCTCCGCCGAGGAGTTGCTGCGCTCGGGCGGGTTCGCGCTGGTCGTGCTGGCCGGCGCCGAGCCCAGGGGGCAGGAGACCGTCCGGCTCACCCGGGCCACGCGCGACGGCGGGAGTGCGCTCGTGGCCCTCACCACGCACGCCGCGATGTCGGCGCTCAAGCTCACCTCGCACATCACCCCCGCCGACTACCGCTACAAGCGCACCCCCTTCGGGGACCCCGCCGAGATCACGCACGCCCGCGTGCGCGTGGACGCGGTGGCGCTCGGATGGAAGGCGCACGCCGAATTCGTTCTTCCGGTCACGCATCATGAGTTACGTCTGTCTCTGGAGCCCGAGCTGGCCGACCGGCGCGGCGTTTCCCGCTGAGATTCTCACCGGCCTGCTGGAGCACGCCCCGCGCGTGCGCGTGGGCGAGAACGGCCGTGTGTGGGCCGACGCCCGCGGGCTCGACGCGCACGATCTCGCCGTGACGCTCGTGGACGTGGCGCACCGCCACGGCTACTCCAACGCACACGCCGGCGCCGCCACCACGGCGATCGCCGCCGAGCTGGCGGCCACGCAGCGGCGCGTGCCGTTCACCATCGTGAAGCCCGGGCACGACCGCGAGTTCGTGGCACCCTTTCCGATCGACGTGCTCGAGCCGAGCACGCTGCTCGACAACCTGCTCGACGGCATCGGCGTGGAGACCTGCGGCGCCCTCGCGGCTCTCACCGCCGAACAGGTCGAGGTGCGCCTTGGCGTCGAGGGAGTCCGGCTGTGGAAGCTCTCGCGCGCGGACGATCCGCGCCTGTTGTTCGCGTATCCGGCGCGGATGCTGCCGAGCACCACTGTCGAGTGGGTGGACTACGCGCTGCGCGACGCCGAGCGGCTGCTGTTCGTGGTGAACGCACAGGCGGAGACCGTGTGCCACGAGATGGCGTCGGCCGGGCAGCGGGCGCGCGAGTTGTCGCTCGTCTTCGCGCTGGCCGACCGCACCGAGTTCATCCACCGCCTTCGCTCGGCGCGTCCCACGAGCAGCCGGAAGGCGTGGATGCGGTTGATCAGGGCGGCGCTCGAGCGCATTGCCCTTCCCGACGCGGTTACCGGCGTGACCGTGCGCGTGGAGTCGGTGATCGGCAACGACGGCGTGCAGGGCGATCTGTTCGACAAGGGATTCGCCAGCGCACCGCAGGTGGAGCGCACCGTGTCGCAGCTCATGGACGACCAGGGCGACGTGGTGCTGACGCCGGAGAACTCGGCGCATCCGCTGGTGGACGCGCGCACGAAGTGGCGGCGCGAGGACCCCGCCGTGGCGGCGGCGAGCGGCGAGCGCGGCGCGGCGAAGGCACAGCGGGAGGGCGGAGCGAAGCCCACGCCGCGGCTCACCCTGCAGCTCGTGACGCCGCCGCGGCGTATCGCGGTGAAGACCGCCGAGCGACGGGACCATCAGGTGCCGGTACAGTACCGGGACAGCGGAATTTCATACGCGATCGTCGACGCCGCGGGGCCGGAGCGGGTGTCGGGCGGACAGTGGGAGGAGGGAGGGCCGTACGCGCGGGAGTATTTCCGGTGCGTGCGGGAGGACGGGACGCTGGTGTGGCTGTATCGGGATGCAGTGCAACACCCCACCTGGTTCCTGCACGGCTGGTGGGATTGAGCCGCCATGCCGTACGTCGAGCTCCGGGCCCATAGTGCCTTCTCTTTCGGCGATGGCAGCGCGACGCCCGAGGCGCTCGTCGCCCGCGCGCACGCACTCGGCTACCGCCGCCTTGCCATCACCGATGCCGCCGACATGGGCGCCATCGTGCGCGCGCAGCTCGCCGCGCAGGCGTGCGATCCGCCGCTCGAGCTGATCGTCGGCACGGAGATCAACGTCGACGGCCGGCCGGCGGCGTTCCTGGCGCGCAACGCCGTCGGGTACCGCAACGTCGCCGCGCTGATCACCGCGGCGCGCGTCGGAAACTGGAATAGCTGGGACAAGGACGCGCAGCACGGGCGGCGCGGCCACGCCGGCGTCACCTGGGAGCAGGTGGCCCGACACGCCGACGGGGTGCACGCGCTTACCGGGCCAGGGTCGGGGCCGCTCGCATCGCGGGTTCGCGACGGCGATGACGAAGCTGCTCGTCGCTTGCTGCACGACTGGAACGACGTTTTCGGCGACCGGTTGGCCGTAGAAGTGCAATTGCACCACACGGGCGGCGCGGAGGCGGCGCTGGCCGGCGCGCTGGTGTCGCTCGCCGAGCGCGAGCACGTGCCCTGGGTGGTGACGCACGACCCGCGGTACGTGAGTGAGGGCGGCCGGCTCGTACACGACATGCTCACCGCGCTCAGAGCCGAGCTGACCATCGACGAGGCGGCGGCGCGCGGGGTGCTGCACCCCAACGGCGACTGGCGGCTGCCGTCGCCCGTGGAGATGGAGCGGCGGTGGCGCGGGCGCACCGAGGGGCTGTGCGAGAGCGTGCGCATCGCGGCGAAGTGCGAGCCGGTGGACTTCGCGTGGATGCGTCCGCCGATGCCGAAGTTCGCGGTACCGGCGCACCACAACGACATCACCTTCCTGCGCGAGCAGGCGTACATCGGAGCGCGCGAGCGGTGGGGAGGCGTGAGTCCCAAGCAGGCCACGCAGATCGAGCACGAGCTGGCGGTGATCAACCGGCTGGGGTTCGCGGGGTTCTTTCTCGTGATGTGGGACGCGGTGCGCTTCTCGCGCGAGCGGGGGATCCTCTGCCAGGGGCGCGGGAGTGCGGCGAATTCGGTGATCGCCTTCCTGCTCGGCATCACGGCGGTCGATCCGGTGGAGCACGGACTGTTGTTCGAGCGCTTCCTGAGCGAGGTGCGCGTGGACGGGAAGGCCGAGGCGCCGGACATCGACGTGGACTTCGAACACGACCGGCGCGAGGAGGTGCTCGACTACATGTACGAGCACTACGCGCGCGAGAAGGCGGCCATCGCCTGCACCGTGCAGACCTATCGCGCGCCCAACGCCGTGCAGGACGCGATGCGCGCGTTCGGGTATCCACCGGAGCTGGCCGTTTCCATATCAAAACGACTGCACCACGCCGAGCCCGCGGATGCCGCCGAGATCATCCGGGACGGGTTGGGGGCCGAACAGGGGCTGGACGTGACCGACGCGCGGGGGCGGGCGTTGCTGAATGGGATCGCGGCGTTCGACGGTGTGCCGCGCATGCGGTCCACGCACGTGGGCGGGTTCGTGCTGTCGAGCCAGCCGCTGGGGCACTACCTGCCCATCGAGCAGACGGCGATGGGGCGGACCATCGTGCAGTTCGACAAGGACGACCTGGACGCGGTGGGCGTGCCCAAGTTCGACTTCCTGGGGCTCGGCGGGCTGTCGGCCGTGCGGCGTGCGTTCGACGTGATCGAGCGGCGGACGGGAGAGCGTCCGGCCATGTACCGGCTGCCGTACGACGACGAGAAGACATACGCTCTGATCCAGAGCGGTGAGACCATCGGCACCTTCCAGATCGAGAGCCGGGCGCAGATCGGATCGATCCTGAAGACCAAGCCCGAGCGGCTGTACGACATCGTGGTGCAGGTGGCGCTCATCCGGCCGGGGCCGATCCAGGCGAAGTTCGTACACCCGTACACCGAGCGGCGGCTGGGGCGCGAGGCCGTGACGTATCTGCACCCGGCGCTCGAGCCCATCCTGAAGCGCACGCAGGGCATTCCGATCTTCCAGGAGCAGGCCATGGCCATCGCCATGGCGCTGGGCGGGTACACCGGCAGCCAGGCCGACGAGCTGCGCCGCACCATGGGCAACATCCGGAAGAAGGAGCGGCTGGTGGGCGCACTCACCAAGCTGCGCGCGGCGATGGTCGAGCGCGGGATCGAGGGAGAGATCGCGGATCACATCTGCGCCGATCTCGTGAGCTTCGCCAACTACGGGTTTCCCGAGAGCCACGCGTGGAGCTTCGCGTTGATCGCGTACGCGACCGCGTGGCTCAAGGCGCACTACCCGACCGAGTTCTTCTACGGACTGCTGAACTCGTGGCCGATGGGGTTCTATCCCATCTCGACGCTCATCCACGATGCCAAGCGGCACGGGGTGCCGCTGCTGCCGCCGTGCCTGCGCGATGGTGATTGGGAGTGCAGCGTGGAGGAGGTGGGGGCGCCAGGCTCGGGTGAGCAGCCAGCGCTCAGGATCGGGTGGCGGCACGTGCGGGGGGTGGGAACGCGGGTGATCGACGCGCTCAAGGATGCGCGGATGACCGGGCCGTTCATCTCCATTGCCGATGTCGTGCGGAGGGCGCGGCTGGCGCGGGCCGACGTGCTGGCGTTCGCCCGGGCCGGAGCATTCGGTGTGTGGTCATCGGACAGGAGGCATGCCGCGTGGGAGGGACTGCGGGCAGTCGGGGACCTGCTGCCTCTCGCGCCGGCTTCACGGGAGTTGCATAGCCCGCCGCCCGTGGATCGGGACCGGCAGGTGCTGCTGGATTACTACGCGGTGGGGCTGAGCCTCGACGGGCACCCCATGCAGACAGTCCGAGAGAAGCTGCAGAAGGCCGGGGCGGTGTCGAGCCGG
>JBJKRG010000372.1:0-5919 GCA_046704805.1 Gemmatimonadaceae bacterium | reverse complement strand
GTCTCCGACCTCGCGGCCGCCCAGGAGGCCGTCGCCGCCGCGGTGGCGGCGTTCGGCCGCCTCGACATCCTCGTCTCCAACGCCGGCATCACGCGCGACGGCATGGTCTGGAAGCTCGACGAGCGCGCGTGGGACGACGTGATGAACGTGAATCTCAAGGGCGCCTTCGCGTACTGCCGCGCCGTGGCGCCGGTGTTCCGCGGTCAGCGCAGCGGCCGCATCGTCACGATCGCGTCGATCAACGGACTGCGCGGCAAGGTGGGCCAGGCCAACTACGCCGCCTCGAAGGCTGGCGTGGCCGCGCTCACGAAGACGCTGGCCCGCGAGTTGGGCCCGTCGGGCATCACGGTCAACTGCGTGGCGCCCGGCATGGTGCGCACCGAGATGATGGCGGCCCTCCCCGAGGACATCCGGGCCCGGGCCGCCGGCGAGACCGCGCTGGGCCGCATTGCCGAGCCGGAGGACGTCGCGGCCGTCGTCGTCTTCCTCTGCTCGGCGCGCGCCCGGCACGTGACGGGAACGGTGATCAAGGTGGACGGAGGACAGTACATCTAGCCGGGACTCTTCATGCACGACAGCACGGCGACCACAAGTGTGGTCCGGTACGAGATCCAGGACGACGTCGCGTTCATGACGCTCGACGCGCCGCCGCTGAACATCCTCACCGCGGCGATGATGCTCGAGCTGGCCGTGGCCGTGGAGCGCGCCGGCGCCGAGCCGTCGGTGAAGGCCATCGTGCTGCGCGCCAACGGGCGTGCCTTCTCCGCCGGCGCCGACGTCGGCGAGCACCGGCCGGAGCAGGCGCCCGAGATGATCGGCGCCTTCGCGCGGCTGTTCGACGTGCTCGGCGCGAGCGAGGTGCCCGTCGTCGCCGTGGTGGACGGCCCCGCCCTGGGCGCCGGGTTCGAGCTCGCGCTGATGGCCGATATCCTCCTCGCCAGCGACCGCGCCACCTTCGGACAGCCGGAGATCCGACTGGGCTTCTTCGCGCCCGTGGGGGTGGCATGGCTGGCCCGGCGCATCGGCGTCGGCCGGGCCATCGAGGTGACGAGCCGCGGCCAGACGTATACGGCCGGGGAGATGCGCGATTTCGGCCTGGTCGCCCGCGTCGTTGCTGCCCCTGATCTCCCCGCCGCGCTCGACACCGTGCTGGCCGACCTGCGACGGGTCAGCGCCGCCGTGCTGCGCCTGAACGTCCGCCTCACGCGTCGGCTGCTGCAGCTCCCGTTCGCGGAGGCGCATCACGAGGCCGAGCGGGTGTTTCTCGAGGATCTCATGGCCACCGAGGACGTGCGCGAGGGAATCGCCGCCTTCTTCGAGAAGCGGCCGCCGGTATGGAGGAACTGCTGAGCCGCCCCGCGGCGAGGGAGGAACGCATATGCGCATACTGATCCTGGGGGCCGGGGCACTGGGCGGACTCGTGGGCGCGCAGCTGGCGCGTGCCGGCGAGGACGTCACGCTGCTGGAGGCCAACCGGGCACGCGCCCGGCTGCTGAGCGAGGACGGGCTCCTGATCTCGCGCGTCGGCGAAGCCGAGGTGTGCGTTCCCCTGCACGTCGTGTCCTCCGCCGGGGGTCTCGCCCCCTTCGACCTGGTCTTCGTGGCCGTGAAGGCCTACGAGACGGCGGACGCCGTGCGCGCCGCCCTGCCGGCGACCCACGAACGGACCCTCTTCCTCACGCTCCAGAACGGCGTGGGCAATGCCGAGGCGATGGCATCGCTCGTCGACGCATCGCGCATCGTCTGCGGCATCACCTACCACAGCATCCAGCACACCGGGCCGCGGCGGCTGCAGTATCGCGCCGGCATCAAGCCCATTCAGATCGCGCCCTTCGTGGGCGAGCCCGGCCCGGCCATCGACGCGATCGGTGAGATCTTCCGGAACGCCGGCCTCAACACCGAGGTCGTCCCCAACGTCGAGCACGCCATCTGGCAGAAGCTCCTGCACAACGCCGTCGTGAATCCGACCTCGGCGCTCACCGGGCTCACCTGCCGTGAGATGCTGGCCGATCCCGACCTCATGGCGTTCATGCGATCGCTGTGCCACGAGATCATCGCCGTGATGCGGGCCAGGGGCATCCCGATCGTGGACGAGGAGGATCCCTTCCGCCCGATCATCGGCTCGCTCACCGCCCTCGGCAAGAACCGGCCCTCGATGTGGCAGGATCTCACGCGGGGGAAGCGCACCGAGGTCGACGCCCTGAACGGCGCCGTCGTCGCTGCCGCCCGGCAGCTCGGCCTCGACGCCCGCCACAACGAAGCGATCACGCACTTCATCCACTCGCGCGAGCGCAACAAGTTCCTCAATCGGGAGCGCATCACCTCCGAGCTGGGGATCGTCGAGCACCGAGCGGTCGCGACACCGGAGCCTCCGGCCGCGGGCGCCGTGCCGCGCGCCCCCCGCGGCTCCCGGCCCGGCCAGGCCCCACGTCTCGAGAGCACACACCGGCTCAAGGAGCTGGTCCGCGCCTACTACGCCGACCTCGCGGCGGCGGGTGAGCGGGGACAGCTGGTGGCGGCGTGCTCCACCCTCGCGCCGGTGGAGATCCTCCGGGCGCTCGACGTGGCTCCGTACTTCCCCGAGCACCACGCCGTGGTGATCAGCGCCAAGCACCAGTCCTCGCGCTACCTGGCGCGTGCCGGTGCGGAAGGATTCTCGCAGTTCGCCAGCTCGGGGATGCGCTCCGACATCGGAGCGTTGCTCGACGGCACCAGCCCCGTCGCCGCGGCCTACGGCATCGCCGCCCCGCCCCGCCCCGATCTCGCGGTGTTCTGTACCAACAACAGCCACGAGTTCCGCCGGTGGTTCGAGTTCTACGGCGCTTACTTCGACGTGCCGGTGGTCGGACTCCAGCCGCCGCCGGCCACGCCGGCCTTCGACAACGGTGCGGTGGACGCGTCGGTGGACCGCATGCGCGGTCTCATCGACCGACTGCAGACGGAGACCCGCCGCCGTCTCGACACCGGGCGGCTGTCGGAGATCGTCGCACGCAGCGCCGAGGCGGCGACGCTGTGGGAGCGCATCCTCGACCTCGCGCAGGCCACCCCGGCTCCCCTCACCTTCTTCGACACCCTCGTCCACGTCGCGCCGATGGCGCTCCTCCGCGGCACGCAGGACGCGGTCGACTACTACCGCATGCTGGTGGCAGAGCTCGAGGACCGGGTGGCGGACGGCGTGGGTGCCGTGGATCACGAGACATACCGATTCTACTGGCACGGCCCGCCGGTCTGGTGCGCCCTCCGGGCCCTGTCCGGCATGTTCGCGGCGCACGACGTGGCCGTCGTCGCGTCGACGTATGCGAGCACGTTCGCGCTCACCGGCCTGGACGGGCACGACCCGGTCACCAGCATGGCCACGAGCTATGCGAACGTGTTCGGCAATCGCTCCGACGCCTACAACACGTCGTGGCTGACTTCCCGGTTCACCACGTACGGCGTGGACGCGGTCGTCTATCACGACTGCCGCACGTCGCCCGAAGCGGGGCACATCCGGTACGGCGCGCCGACGCGCGTGCAACGCCACTCCGGCGTGCCCGGGTACGTGCTCGAGGCCGACGCCCACGATCCCCGACTCTTCTCCGCGGAGCGGCTGGAGCGGCAGCTCGCCGAATTCATCGAGCGACACCGTGAGCTGCACGCCGACCGATTCGTCGCCGTCTGACAGGAGGACTTGGTCCATGCTCGAGAACACCAGCAAGGCCGCAGCCGGCGTCGACATCGGCACGGAATGCGTGAAGGCCGTGGTCGTCGGCGAGGACGGCCGCGTGCTCGGGCGCGCCGTCGCGCCCACGCGCGGCTACTTCCAGGCCTGCGCGCACGAGGTGCTGACCGCGGCGTGCGACGACGCCCGGATCGACCAGGATGCCCTCGCCGGCGTCGGCGCCACGGGCTTCGCCATGGACTGCGTGGGCGGGGCGACCGTCCGCGCCAGCGACCCGGCCTGCCACGCCCTCGGCGCCTTCCAACAGGTGTCCGGTCCGATGACCCTGGTCGACATCGGGGGCCGCGACCCCCACGTGATCTGGGTGGACGACCTCGGCCGCCGCACCGATGCGCGCGGCGTCCGCCGCTGCGCCCTCGGCATCGGCAGCTTCCTGATGTTCACGGCCCGCCACCTCGACATCCCGCCCACGCGGCTGCAGGAGCTCGCCGCGGCCGCCGAGCGCCCGGCGGCCGTGAGCAGCTACTGCTCGGTGTTCTCGGGATCCGAAGTGCTCGAGCGCCTGCGCGAGGGGGCCACGCGCGAGGAGATCGCCCTCGGCTGCATGCAGTCGATTGCCGAGCGCATCGTCGAGATCGGCGGCTTTCGCGGCACGCTGTTCGTGTGCGGCGGCGTCGTGGACTACTTCCCCGGCGTGGCCCAGTCGCTGCAGACGTTGGCCGGCGTTCCGGTGCGGACGGTGGCCGATCCGATCTACACCGCCGCCGTGGGCGCCGCGCTGATGTCGCTGCGGGGCGGACCGGTGTCATGACCGCGCTCGCCTCGACCGCCGCCCTCAAGGCGACGATGGATGCCTACTACCGCGACCTCGGCGCCGCGGCGGAGGGCGGAACCGCCCGGGCGCCCGTCGCGTGGTGCACGAGCGTGGGGCCGGCCGAACTGCTGCGGGCGCTGGGATTCCGCGTCTTCTTCCCGGAAAACCACGCCGCCATGCTCGGCGCAGCCCGCACCGCCAACCGCTACATGCCGCTCGCGCATGCCCACGGGTACTCGCAGGAGATCTGCTCGTATCTGACGAGTGACGTCGGGGCCTACCTCGCCGGGGAGACCCCGCTCCAGGCCTACGGACTCTCGCGGACGCCGAAGGCCGACGTGCTCGTGTTCAACACCAACCAGTGCCGCGACGTCCGCGACTGGTTCGAATGGTACGGCCGGGCGTGGAACGTTCCCGTCATCGGCGTCCGCTCGCCGCGCGCGCTGGAGGAGGTCACCACGGACGACGTGGACGGCGTGACACGCCAGCTGGAGCGGCTCGTGCCGACGCTCGAAGCCGTGGCCGGCCGGTCGCTCGACTCCGGGCCGTTGGAGGAGGCCGTGCGCGTGTCGCGCGAGTGCTCGGACCTCTGGGAGGCCTGTCTGCGCACGGCGGCACGCCATCCGGCGCCCCTCACGTTCTTCGACGGGACGGTGCACATGGGGCCGGCGGTCGTGCTGCGGGGTGCGCCCGAAGCGTGCACCTACTACCGCATGCTGCTCGAGGAGCTCCGGCAGCGGGCCGATGCTGAGACCGCCGCCGTCGAGGGCGAGGCGTTCCGCCTGTACTGGGACGGCATGCCCATCTGGGGCCGCCTGCGCGCGCTCTCCAACCTGTTCGCGGAATTCCGGACGGCGGTCGTCGCCTCGACGTACTGCAACAGCTGGATCTTCTCGGCGCTCGACCCCGCCGATCCGATGGGATCGATGGCGCGCGCGTCGCTGGAGCTGTTCATCGTTCGGTCGGAGGAGGCCAAGGAGAACTACATCGCGCGGATGATCGACGAGTATCACGTCGACGGGATCATCTTCCACGACTGCCGCACCTGTCCGAACAACACCAACACGCGCTACGGCATGCCGCGGCGGCTCGCCGAGCGGCTGGGCGTTCCGGCGCTCGTGCTCGACGGTGACGTGAACGATCTCCGCTGCGTCTCCGACGAGCAGGCCCGCACCAACGTCGAGGGATTCATCGAGCAGATCGCCGACGCCCGCATGGCAGCGCGGGGGCCCGCAACATGAGATACGCCGGCGTCGACAGCGGGTCGTGGAACACGAAAGCCGTGGTCATCGACGGCGATGCACGTGTGCTCGGCACGTGCGTGGTGCGATCCGGCGCCGACCTCCCCGGCGCCGCGGCGCACGCGTACGACCAGGCCCTGGAGCGCGCCGGCTGCGCCCGCCGTGACGTGAGTGCCATATGGGCCACCGGCTTCGGACGGCAC
>JBJKRG010000371.1:0-11731 GCA_046704805.1 Gemmatimonadaceae bacterium | reverse complement strand
CGGTTCGGCGATCGGGCTGCCACGTGGCCTCCGCCAGCCGACTCCCATCCGCGAGCATCTGCGCGGCCACGGCCCGGCACCGGGGGCACTCGTGGAGGTGCGCGGCCAGTGGAGTCCCGCCCTCACCCCGCAGCTCCGCCGGATCGGCGTCGAGCATCCGCAGCAGCATGGCCTCGCACGTCACGACCGGTACTCCTGCAGGAGGTCCGCGTGGGATTCGAGGATTCGCAGCCGGATCGTCCGGCGCGCCTTCAACAGCAGACCCCGCGCCGTGGACGGGGTGATGCCGAGCCGGTCGGCGATCTGCGTGGAATTCAGCCCGTGCGTCTCGGCGAGCGCGAACACCTCGCGCTGTCGCGGTGTGAGTCGCGTGAGGTAGAAGTCGACGAGCTCCGCCAGACGCACCGCGGCCTCGTCGGGGCCGGCGCCTTCGGTGGAAGTGGCGGCGAGCCCCTCGCGGGCGAGGAGCATTCGCCGGCGCTCGGCGGTCCGTCGGCGGTTGAGGGCCAGGTTCCGCGTGACGGTGTACAGCCAGGTCGTGAAGCGGCTGCGTGCGTCGAAGTCGCCGACGCGCAGGTGGAGCGTGATCAGCACCTGCTGCGCCACATCCTCGGCCTCGTCCTCGTCGCGGGTCCAGGCCGACGCCCAGCGGCGCACGCGTCCGCGCACCCGGCGCGCCAGCTCCTCGAACGCCGCCGCCTGGCCCTCGCCGGCACGGCGCGCCAGGGCAGCGAGCTGATCGTCTTCGCGGCGCAGGGGTACGGTCATCTCCGGAGAGTACACGTCAATTGGAGGCCGCGACACCGGCGGGTGTTTACGCGCCGCGGGGTCGGCGGGCCGCCGCGCCGCGCTGCGGTTAACTTTCGCGCTTCATGCCGTCCTCGACCACTCCATGATCACCGGCCACCTGGGGCTCGCGCTCGGCGCCCGCGCCGTCGATCCGGACGCCCCCCTCGCCTGGCTGGTGGTCGCATCGGTGGCGCCCGACATCCTCGACATCGCCATCGCGTCGACGGGCATCTGCAATCCGAACGGCGCCTACACCCACTCCATCGCCTCGATCCTGGCCACCGCGCTGGTGCTGGGTGCGGCCTCGGCCTGGCAGACGCAACGGGGGCGGACGGGGCTGATCGTCGGGGCCCTCGTCATCTCGCACCTGCTGGCCGACTACGTCACCGGGCTCAAGGCCCTCTGGGTGGGGGGGCCCGTGGTGGGGCTCAACCTCTACCGGTTCCCCTGGGCCGACCTGCTCATCGAGGTCCCGATCGTCGTGGCCGGGTGGTGGGCGGCGCGTCGCTGGGGCCGCCTGCCGCGTTGGGTGACGTCGCGGGCCGTCCTCGTCGGACTCCTCGTGGTCCAGACCGCGTTCGACCTGCGCCCCCACGCGAACTCGATCCAGGGCCCCGCCGATTGCGCGAAGGCGGACGTCATCAAGGGCCTCGATCGCATCCTGTAGGCCCGGCCGCGGCCTTGCGGTGACAGCGCGTGGCCCGCGAGGTAGAATCAGGGAGCGTCAGCCCACCCAGGAGCCATCACCCGTCATGCGACGTCTGCTCATCGTGCTCGGCCTCGCCGCGGTTTCCGCTTCCGCCGGCGCACAGGGCGCGCCGCACGTATACACGCACGCCGACACGCTGCGTGGCTCGAACGGGCCGGCGCGAGCGTGGTGGGACGCCACCTTCTACGACCTCCACGTCCGGGTGAACCCCGCCGACAGCAGCATCAGCGGCTACAACGGCATCAGCTATCGCGTGCTGAAGCCGGACCGGGAGATGCAGATCGACCTCCAGGTGCCGATGGTCGCGGACAGCTTCGTGCAGGACGGCACGACGCTGCACGCACGGCGCGACGGCAATGCGTTCTTCGTGACGCTCGAGGCGCCGCAGCGCACCGGGGCGGTGAACACCGTGACCGTGTACTACCACGGCAAGCCGCGGGTCGCGCGTCGGCCGCCCTGGGACGGCGGCTTCATCTGGCAGCACGACAGTCTGGGTCATCCGTGGGTGGCGACCGCGAACGAGGGCATCGGGGCCAGCGTGTGGTGGCCGGTCAAGGACATCCTCTCCGACGAGCCCGACAGCCAGCGCATCGCGATCACGGTCCCCGATCCGATGATCGACGTATCGAACGGCCGCCTGCGGCGGGTCACCCCGCACCCGGACGGCACGACGACGTACGAATGGTTCGTGACCGAACCCATCAACAACTACGACGTCGAGGTCAACGCCGGCGACTACACGCACTTCGCCACGATCTACCATGGCGAGGACGGCACGCTCACGATGGACTTCTGGCCGCTGGCGTACCACCTGCAGGCGGCCAGGCGGCAGTGGGTGCAGGCCGAGTCGATGATGAAGTGCTTCGAGTATTGGTTCGGTCCGTACCCATGGTACGCGGACGGGTACAAGCTCATCGAGGCCCCGCACCTGGGCATGGAGCACCAGAGCGGCATCGCCTACGGGAACCACTTCGAGAACGGCTATCTGGGACGCGACCTGTCCCATACCGGGCTGGGGCTCAAGTGGGACTTCATCATCGTCCACGAGAGCGCGCACGAATGGTGGGGCAACAGCATCACCGGCAAGGACCACGCCGACATGTGGCTGCACGAGAGCTTTGCCAACTACGCCGAGAGCCTCTACGAGGAATGCCAGGACGGCAAGGCGGCCGGCGAGCGCTACGTGATCGGCACCCGGGCCAACATCCGGAACGACCGTCCCATCATCCCCGCCTACGGCGTGAACGCCGAGGGGTCGGGGGACATGTACTACAAGGGCGGGAACATGCTCAACACGATCCGCCAGATCGTGAACGACGACGCGAAGTGGCGCGGCATCCTGCGCGGGCTGCAGAAGACGTTCCGGCACCAGACGGTGTCGAGCACGCAGGTCGAGGACTACATGAGCCGGGCTGCCGGCATCGATCTGAGCAAGGTGTTCCAGGAGTACCTGACGACGACCATGGTCCCGGAGCTGGAGTACCGGCTCGCGGGCGACACCCTCTCGTACCGCTGGACGCACGTGGTGCCGGGATTCGACATGCCGGTGAAGGTCACGCTCGCGCCCCATCGGTACTCCTTCATCCTCCCCACGGAGCGTTGGCAGCAGAAGGCCACGACGCTCACCTCGCCGTCCGAATTCGAGGTCGACGAGAACTTCTACGTGACGACCCGCGACGTCGGTCCCGACGGCGCGGGGACGTCTTCCGGAGGCAAGCCATGACGAGGAGAAACCTGGAATCGATCGCGACGGCCGCGGCGCTGCTCCTGGCCGTCGCGGCCTGCAGCCAGAGTGCGAAGCCGGCGGCGCAGCAGGCCGGCGCGACGGCCGCGGTCGCACCCGACACCGGCCCGGTGTTCGACGTGTCGATGCTGGACACGACGGTCTCGCCGTGCACGGATCTCAATGCGTTCGTCAACAACAAGTGGATCAAGGCGAACCCGATCCCGCCCGACAAGACCGCGTGGAACACCTTCGCCGAGTTGACGCAGAAGAGCCTCGACCAACAGCACCAGATCGCACAGCAGGCCGATCAGGGCGCCGACTCGGCCCAGGCCGGCTCGATCACCCAGAAGATCGGCTGGCTGTACCGGTCGGGCATGGACTCGACCACGATCGACAAGGCGGGCTACGATCCCATTAAGCCCGAGCTGGCGTCGATCGACGCGCTGAAGACCCCGGCCGACGTGGTCGGCTGGCTCGACAGTGCGTTTGCCGCCGGGCATGGCCAGCTCTTCCGGTTCGGCTCCCGGGCCGACTACCACGACGCCAAGATGCAGATCGGGTCCGCCTCGCAGGGCGGCCTCGGCCTGCCGACGCCGGACTACTACACGAAGGCGACGTACAAGAATCTCCGCGACGCCTACGTGAAATACATGGCGCAGCTGTTCGAGCTCACGGGTGTGCCGGCGGCCCAGGCCGCCAAGCAGGCGGACGCGGCGATGGCGCTCGAGACCGCCCTCTCGCACTACTCGCTGTCGCGCGTTGCGCTGCGGAACCCGAAGAACCAGTACCACTTCGTGTCGATCGCACAGGCGAACGCGATGACGCCGCACTTCAACTGGGGGACGTTCTTCAAAGCCCAGGGCGTGGCGCCGGGCAAGGGCTTCTCGCTGTCGCAGCCGAAGTTCTTCGCCGGCATGGACAGCCTGCTGGCGCACGCCCCCGTCGACGCCTGGAAGGCGTACTTCGCGTTCCACGTCATCGACGGCGCGGCTCCCTACCTGTCGACACCGTTCGTCAATGCGGATTTCGCGTTCCACGGCACGACCATGGAAGGTCAGCCGCAGCAGACGCCCCGCTGGGAGCGCGTCCTCGGCAGCGTGAACCGCTCGATGGGCCAGGCGCTCGGCCAGCTCTACGTGGCGAAGTTCTTCCCGCCCGAGGCCAAGCAGCGGGCGGAGGTGTTGGTGACGAACGTCCGCAACGCCCTCCGGGCCCGCATCCAGAACCTGACGTGGATGAGCGAGGCCACGAAGAAGCGGGCGCTGGAGAAGTGGGCGAAGTTCCTGCCCAAGATCGGCTATCCGGACCACTGGCGTGACTGGGCGGGCCTGACCATCAGTCCCAATCACTATTACGCGAACGTCGCGGCCGCGGCGAAGTTCAATTACGACTACGACATCAAGCATATCGGCCAGCCCACCGACCGGCAGGAATGGGGCATGACGCCGCAGACCGTGAACGCGTACTACAGCCCCACGCAGAACACGATCAACTTCCCGGCCGCCATTCTGCAACCGCCGTTCTTCTACGCCAAGGGCGACGACGCCGTGAACTACGGCGGGATCGGCGCCGTGATCGGGCACGAGTCCAGCCACGGCTTCGACGACGAAGGCAGCCAGTTCGACGGCGACGGCAACAACGCCAACTGGTGGACGAAGGCCGACCGCCAGCGGTTCGACGCACGCACGGCGAAGCTCGTCAAGCAGTACGATTCGTACGTGCCGCTGCCCGATCATCCCGACATCCACGTGAACGGCGAGCTGACGCTGGGCGAGAACATCGCCGACCTCGGCGGCGTGAACGTGGCCTACGACGCCCTCCAGACCGCCCTCAAGAACGACCCGAAGGAGGCGTCCGAGAAGATCGACGGCTACACCGAGGACCAGCGCTTCTTCATGAGTTGGGCCCGGATCTGGCGCGGCTCGATGCGCGAGAAGGCCGAGCTCGTGAGCCTGAACACCAATCCGCACTCTCCGGGGAAATTCCGCGCCGACGGCCCGCCGTCGGACGTGCCGGCGTTCGCCAAGGCGTTCTCGTGCAAGGACGGCGATCCGATGGTGCGCTCGGGCAGTGCGCGCGTGACCATCTGGTAACGGAACGGAGGAACGATCGATGACCCCCCGACACGGTCTCCTCACCCTGATCTTCGTACCCGTCGTGGTGTTCGGCGCGTCGTGCAGAATCACAGAGCTGCCGCCGGCCGCCGACACCACGGCGCTCAAGCCGCTGAAGGTCGTCGACCCGGCCTACATGGATACGACCGTGAAGGCCTGCAGCGACTTCTTCGAATTCGCCAACGGGACGTGGCTGAAGACCGACACGATCCCGCCGGCGTATTCGTCGTCGGGCGTGTTCAAGGACATGGCCGACCGCAACGAGCTGGTCGTGAAATCCGTGCTCGAGGAGGCCGAGGCAAAGCGCGCCTCCCTCCCCGACACGAGCACCGAGTACAAGCTGGGCACGTTCTACGCGACGTGCGTGGATTCGACCGCGGTCGACGCAGCGGGCCTGCGGCCGCTGGAGCCCACGCTCGCGTTCGTCGATTCGCTGACCGCGCGCACGGCACTCGTGCCCACCGTCGCCCGGCTCCAGATGAGCGAGGCGAACGTGCTGTTCCACTACTACCCGGCCGTCGACACGCATGACGCCAAGCGCTACGTGGCCGACCTCGACCGCGGGGGCCTCGGGCTGCCCGACCGCGACTATTACCTGGACCGCTCGGCGTCGGCGGATTCCACCCGCCGCGCCTACACGGCCCACGTGGCCGCGATGTTCGTGCTCGCCGGCCAGGACAGCGCCTCGGCGGCCGGCGACGCGGCGCGTGTGCTGTCGCTGGAAACCGAGCTGGCGCGAGCGGAGCTCACGCGCGTCGCCCGGCGCGACCCCAAGGCGACCGACCACCAGATGCCGGTGCCCGCTCTGGAGCGCGTGGCGCCGGGCGTCGATTGGGTGGCGTATTTCCGGGCCATCGGCATCACGTCGCCGGTGGCCAAGGTCAACGTCGACGAGCCCGCCTTCCTGAGCGCCGTGAGCCGCCTCGTCGACACCCGGCCGCTGGAAGACTGGCGTGCCTATCTGCGGTACCACGTGCTCTCCAACGCCGCCCCCTGGCTCAGCACGGCGTTCGTCCGTGAGAACTTCACGTTCAACGCCCGGTTCTCCGGTGCCCGGCAGCTCCTGCCGCGTTGGAAGCGGTGCCTCCGCGTCACCGACGGGGAGATGGGCGAGGCGCTGGGGCAGGCCTACGTGGCCCGGACCTTCCCGCCGGCGGCCAGGGCCAAGGCGAAATCGATCATCGACGACATCCGCGCCGCGTTCCGCGAGCGGCTGCTCCACGTCACCTGGATGTCCAACGCGACACGGGCGCACGCGCTCGACAAGCTGGCGAAGATGGGCGAGAAGGTCGGCTACCCCGACAAGTGGCGGGACTATTCGCGTCTCGACGTGAGCGACGGTCCGTTCGTGCTCAACCTGGCCGCGGCCGGGCGCTTCGAGTGGAATCGGATCGTGAACCGCCCCGGGCAGCCGGTGGACAAGGCGGAATGGGACATGACGGTGCCGACGGTCAACGCCTACTACGATCCGACGAAGAACGAGATGGTCTTCCCGGCGGGCGCCCTGGAACCCCAGACCTTCGATCCGAAGGCCGACGACGGGGCGAACTACGGCTCGTTGGGTGGCAGCTGGGCCGGGCACGAGCTGACGCACGGCTTCGACGATGAGGGGCGCCACTTCGATGCCGAGGGGAACCTCCGCGACTGGTGGACGCCCGCCGATTCGAAGGCGTTCGACCAGGAAGCCGCGCTCGACGCCCGACAGTACGACGGTTACATCGCGGTGGACACGTTCCACGTGAACGGCCGGCTCACGCTCGGCGAGAACATCGCCGACTACGGCGGCGCCCTCACCGGCTACGACGCCCTGGAGATGGCGCTCAAGCGGGACGGCCGGCCGGGGCTGATCGACGGCTTCACGCCGGAACAGCGCTACTTCATCGCATTCGCGCAGAGCTTCCGGGCGCACTCGCGCCCGGAGGAGATGAAGCTCCGCGTCAAGGTCGACCCGCATTCCCCCGAGCGGTGGCGTGTCAACGGTCCCCTGTCCGACATGGAAGCGTTCGCCAAAGCGTTCGGGTGCAAACCCGGCGACCCGATGGTGCGTCCACGCGCCCTCGTGCCGCGGATCTGGTAGCGACTTCCGCGATTCCGGAGGAATGCTCATGTGGAAGCTGCTCACGGCCTCGGTCCTGTGTCTCACCATCTCGGCGTCGTCGACGCCGCCGAAGGTCGGGCCGGCGCACGGGACGGTCCTGGTGGTGGGTGGCGGGGTGATGAGCCCCCGGCTCTGGGCGAAGTTCGTGCAACTCGCCGGTGGCCCGAATGCGCTGATCGTGGACGTCCCGACGGCGGGCGGCGACTCGGTATACCCGCCCGACTGGCGGGGCACGCGCGGGCTCAAGGCCGCCGGTGCACGCCACGTGGTCGTCCTGCACACCATCGACCGTGCTGTCGCCAACTCCGACCGCTTCATCGCCCCGCTGCGGCACGCCGGCGGCGTGTGGTTCGAGGGTGGGCGCCAGTGGCACCTGGTCGATTCCTATTACGGGACCAAGACCGAGCAGGCGTTCCACGAGGTGCTGGCGCGGGGCGGGGTGATCGGGGGCTCCTCGGCCGGTGCCTCGATCCTCGCCAGCTTCCTCGTACGCGGCGCGCGGGCGGGAAACCGGATCATCGTCGCCCCGCACTACGAGCACGGCTTCGGCTTCCTGCGCGGTGTGGCCATCGATCAGCATGTGGTGGCGCGGGAGCGGCTCCCTGATCTCGCCGACTCGGTGATGCCGCGCTTCCCACAGCTCCTCGGCATGTCGGAGGACGAGGGCACGGCGTGGCTGATCCGGGGCGACACGGCGACCATCCTGGGGCGCAACAAGGCCTTCATCTACGGCGGCCACGACCCCGACGATCCCGGCAAGCCGTTCCTCACCCTGCATCCGGGCGACCGCTACGACCTCGGCTCGCGCCACGTCATCCATCGGGCCATCGAGGACTCCCCCCTCACCGAAGCGTTCATCGATACCGTGTTCGCCGGCATCGGCACCGCGCAGGCCGCCGTGGTCGTGGCCGAGAACGGGGAAGTGTTCGTCGACCGGTCGTTCCACATCCCGCCGCAGCCACGGTACATGCCCACGACCACGCTCCCGCAATTCGCGCTCGGAGGGCTCTCCGAGGGCTATCTGGCCGCCGCGGCGCTCGAGCTGGAGCGGCAGGGGAAGCTGGCCCTGAACGATCCGCTCGCGGGTGGGGGATCCGTGACGGTGCGGCAGTTCCTGGCTGGCGAGCGGACGGTCGCGGATGGCGACGCCGAGCTGGCCCGCCTGATCGCCGCCAGAGCCGGGACCAGCTTCCGCCGCTACATCATGCGGACGCTGTTCACGCCCATCGGCGCGCACCGCACGGTGGTGGACGACGACGGGGCGTTCCGGGGCGACGTGGACGAGCTGTACCGGTGGGCGCTGGGGTTGGTCGACTACCCGGCGTTCACCGTCGCGGGGCGCGACAGCGCCTTTGCGCAGGTGGCCGCGGCGCCGCCACACGATGGGCTGGGATGGGACGTCGACACGTATCACGGACTCCGCCGCGTCAGCGAATACGGGAATCCCGACGGCACGCGGAACGCGTTCGTCGAATTCCCGGCGAAGCGGGCGGCGATCATCATCGTCACGAACAGCGATCGCGTCGACGCGAAGGCACTCGCCGGACGGATCGCCGCCCGTCTGTTCGGCGCCGCGAAGTCGTAGCCCTGCGCCGGCGGACCCGTTAGCGGAATCTCCACTCGCGGGCCCTTGCGATCCGCCCGGCCAACGGCTTCACTCCGAGCATCCCCGGCGGGACCACCTTCACCAGGGGCGTCCATGCGCTTCACCCTCGCCACGCTGTGTCTGTCGCTCTCGGCCGCCACCGCGGTCGCCCAGTCCAACGCCGTCCGCGTCGTCAACGGCAGCTACACCCGGTCCCACGACTACGACCTGATCCACCAGCGCATCGTGGTCTCGGATTTCAACTGGGACTCGACCTCGTTCCGAGGCGTGGTGACGACCACGATCGTCTCGCGGAAGCCGGGGCTGGACTCGATCATCCTCGACGAGGGCAAGCTGCTGCGCAACACCCGGGTGACGGGGCGTGATGGACGGCTCGTCCGCACGGCGCGCCACGGCGACACGCTGGTCGTGTTCCCGGCGCATCCCGCAGCGTTCGGCGACACCGTGGTGTTCACCGTGGCCTACGACGGGAAGGTGCGCAACGGGCGCGGACTCACGTTCATCTCCCCCGACGGGCTGCCGCACCGGCCGCGCCAGCTCTGGAGCCAGGGCGAGTCCATGGACAACCACCTCTGGTTCCCCACCTACGACTTCCCGAACGACAAGGAGTCGTGGGAGCTCGTGGCGACCGTCGACCGCGGCGACGTGGTCGTCTCGAACGGACGCCGCGTCTCCGACGTCCGCCACGGCAGGGAGCACACGGTCACCTGGCGTGAGAACCGGCCGTCGGCCACGTACCTCGTGTCGCTGGTCATCGGGCCGTTCGCGGAGCTGCACGATTCGTGGAACGGCATCCCGGTGGACTACTACGTGTACCACGCCGACAGCGCGAAGGCGTGGCGGTTGTTCCACCACACGCCCGACATGATCAACACGTACGCGAAGCTCACCGGGATCAAGTACCCGTGGGCGAAGTACGCGCAGACCACGGTGGCCGACTTCTTCGGCGGCATGGAAAACGTGAGCGCGACGACCCTCGTCGACTGGCTGCCCGATGCCAACGCCTACCAGGACCGGCCCTGGTACCTGACGCTGCTCATCCCGCACGAGCTCGCGCACCAGTGGTTCGGCGACGACGTGACCACCGAGAACTGGGCCAACCTCTGGCTGAACGAGGGGTTCGCCGAGTTCATGCCCGGCCAGTACTGGCTGCACGCGAAGGGCCTGCACGCCGCCCAGGCGTATTACGCGAGCGAGTACCGCAGCTACGTGAACATCGACCGCCGCCGGCCCATGGCGCTGGCCTCGGAGGGATCGGACAACATCTACCCCAAGGGTGCGCTGGTGCTGCGCATGCTGGAGCACTACCTGGGCCCCCAGCGGTTCTGGGCGTCGCTGCACACCTACCTCACCCGGCACGCGTTCGGCAACGCCACCTCGGACGATCTCCGGCAGGCGATTCTCGATGCGACCGGCGAGAACCTCGATTGGTTCTGGCGCGAGTGGGTGTATGACGCGGGATATCCGAAGCTGGACGTGCACGCCACCTACGACAGCACGCAGCAGCTCCTGCGCCTGACCGTGGACCAGACGCAGCAGGATACGCTCAAGCCCGATGCGCACGGGCTGAAGTTCGACGTCCCCGCGGTGTTCCACATGCCGTTCACGATCCGCGTGGGCACGGCGCACGGAGACGTCATCCATCGCGACAGCCTCCACGCCCGGCACGACACGATCACGATCCGGGACGTGCGGAGCGAGCCGACGATGGTCATCTTCGACGACGGCAACCACGTGCTCAAGCAGCTCACCTTCGACGAGCCCACGGCCTGGCTGGCCACGCAGCTCGACCGGGACCAGAATCTGTGGGACCGCGAGTGGGCGATCGGCCAGCTGGCGTCACGCCCGGACGATGCGGCCGCCGTCGCCGCGCTGGTCCACGCCGCGGAGCACGCCGACTACTATCTGACGCGCCAGCAGGCGGTCACCGCGCTGGGAGGCAATCCCTCACCGTCGGCGTTCGCCGCCGTGGCGGCGGCCGTGCACGACACGTCGGCCGCCGTGCGCGCCGCGGCCGTCACCGCGCTGGGTGTGTTCGGGACCGCGCGTGCGGCGCCGCTCATCCGCGGCGCGTTCGACCACGACTCCAGCTATGACGTTCGCGCGGCGGCCGTCTCGGCACTCGCACGCGTCGACACCACGGGCCTCGACGCGGTGGTCAGCCAGGCCCTCCACACGCCGTCCTACCGCGAGGTGATCCGCCACGCGGCCCTCGAGGTGATCGCCCAGCGCCACGACACGGCCCGGGTGGCGGACCTGGAGCGCATGCTCACGCTCGACGCATTCCCCGCCGAGGTGCTCGGCGTGTTCGCGGCTGAAGGTGACGCGCACAGCCTCGCCGTACTCGCGCGCCACCTGAACGACGACCGCGCCGGCGTCCGGCGCTATGCCGTGCAGGGATTCGGCATGGCGCTCCGGCACCCCGACCATGCCCGGGTTCTGCAGCAGCTCGAGAATACGGCTGCGAACCTCGACCATCCCGATACGCGGAAGAGCGTCGAGGCACTGATCGCCGCCACGAAGAAGGCGGACGCGGCAGGATCCAGGTAGCGGAGGCGGCGCTCAGCTCCCGGCGCGGTCCGGGCCGGGGGCGCCCGCCGTCGGAGCGGCGGCCTCGACGCCGAATTCCGCCGCCAGCCGTTGGTGTGCCGGCGTGCCGACGAAGGCGGCGACCGCCGAATCCACGGCC
>JBJKRG010000370.1:0-4548 GCA_046704805.1 Gemmatimonadaceae bacterium | reverse complement strand
GGCACCACGAGGACGTGGCGCAGCGCGGGATCGAGCCCTGATCCGTCGGCCGGCAGCCAGCCGAGCCGTTCATACGGATTGTGGAACACACAGACCGCGAGGGTGCATGCCGCGAGGAGGGCGCCGGCCGCGCCGGCTGTCCACGCGCCGGCCTCCGGGTCATGCCGCGTGGTCGACGCCACCGCGGGGGCCGCCAGTGCCGCGAGCAGGAAGGCGCCGAGCAGCAGCGATCCGGCGGTACCACTCCAGAGCGCGGTGACCGTGTAGGCGCGGCGGAGTTCGGCACTCGAGTGGTGGGTCACGTAGGCGAGCGAGAAGTCCCGGGCCAGGAGTGCGGCGACGACACCGGCGTTGGCGGCGAGCAGCGCCGCGGCCGCCACGTACAACGCCCGACGACCACTGGCGGCGAAATCCCGGCGGCCCGTCGTCGCGCCGGCCGTCGAGAGGCCGGCCGCCCACGCCGCCATGAGCAGCGCGATCCACAGCCCGAGCTCGCCGATCAGGATCACGGCGTCAGACGCCCTCGTCTCGCGCCCAGGCCACCGCGGCACGCATGGCGCGCGTCCACCCGCGGCGCGCCTGCTCCATTTCGCCGCGTGATCGCAAGGGCGTGAAGGTCGTGACCTCCTGGCTCGTGCGGAACGCCTCGGCGTCGGGCCACACGCCGGCGGCGATGCCGGCCAGGCCGGTGGCGCCGAAGGCCGTGGTCTCGATGTGGCGCGGGCGCTCGACGGGCACGCCGAGCACGTCCGCCTGGAACTGCATCAGCCAATCGTTCTGCGTGGCGCCGCCGTCTACCCGCAGGCGGTCAAACGCCGTGCCCGACACCGAGACCATGCTCGCGATCACGTCGGCCGTACTGTACGCCATCGCTTCGAGCGCCGCCCGGGCGAGATGGGCGCGTCCGCTGCCGCGGGTGAGGCCGACGATCGTCCCCCGCGCGCGCGGCTCCCAGGCCGGCGCCCCCAGTCCCACCAGCGCCGGCACGAAGTAGACGCCGTCGTTCGCGGCGAGTGACGACGCCAGCGATTCCGTCTCGGCGGCCTCGGCCACGACGCCCAACCCGTCGCGCAGCCACTGCACCGCCGCGCCGGCGATGAAGATCGCGGCTTCGAGCGCGTACGCCGGCCCGCCCGAAGCGTCGCAGCCGACCGTGGTGAGGATGCCCGGCGGGGCCTGCGGGCGCTCCCCACCGGCGAACAGGAGCACAAACGCGCCCGTGCCATAGGTGTTCTTCCCCATGCCGGGTGTCCAGCATCCCTGGCCGAACAGCGCCGCCTGCTGATCGCCGGCGACGCCGAGAATCGGAATCTC
Source organism: Gemmatimonadaceae bacterium (assembly GCA_046704805.1). Lineage (GTDB taxonomy): Bacteria > Gemmatimonadota > Gemmatimonadetes > Gemmatimonadales > Gemmatimonadaceae > JAGWRI01. Next base: position 3,234 of record JBJKRG010000370.1, on the reverse strand, counting down.
TCCGCCGAACCACTCCCCGCGGGCCGTGCCGAAATCACCGCTCGACCGCCGGACCTCGGGCAGCATCTCCCGTGGCACGCCGAACAGCCCGCACAGCTCGCTGCTCCACTCGAATTCATCGATGTCGTAGAGCATGGTGCGCGACGCATTGGTGTGGTCGGTCGCGAACACGCGGCCCCCGGTGAGATTCCAGATCAGCCACGCGTCCACGGTGCCGGCGGCCAGCTCGCCGGCGCGGAATCGATCGAGCAGATGCTGCTCGCGCAGCAGCCACTCCAGCTTGGTTCCCGAGAAGTACGGATCGATCACCAGGCCGGTGCGCGTCCGGATGCGGTCGGCCTGCGGCGCCAGCTCCGCGCAGCGGGCGGCCGTTCGCCGGTCCTGCCACACGACGGCCCGATGCATCGGGCGTCCGGTCGCCCGCTCCCACACGACCACCGTTTCCCGCTGATTGGTGATGCCGATGGCCTCGGGGAGCACGTCGGCCGCGCGCACGGCTTCGCGCCCCGCTTCCACGGTGCGGGCGAACAGCTCCTGCGGATCGTGCTCCACCCAGCCCGGACGGGGAAAATGCTGCGTGATCTCGCGGTAGCCGCGGCCGGCAATCGTGCCGTCGGCCGCGATCACGAGACAGGTGACGCCCGTCGTGCCCTCGTCGATGGCCAGCACGTGTTTCATGGATTCCGGAAGTCGTAGGGCGGACGATGGACGCCGCGGTCGCTGATGATCGCCGTGACGAGCGCGGCCGGCGTGACGTCGAAGGCGGCGTTGTCGGTCGGTACCGCCGGCGGGGCCGTGAGGCGCCCGAAGCCGCGGCGGATCTCATCTCCGTCGCGCTGCTCGATCACGATCTCGTCGCCGGTGGGCGTGGCCGGATCGAACGTCGACCACGGCGCGGCGACGTAGAAGGGGATGCCGTGGTGCGCGGCGGCGAGCGCCAGCGCGTAGGTGCCGATCTTGTTGGCGACGTCGCCGTTGGCGGCGATGCGGTCGGCGCCGACGATGCAGAGGTCCACCTCGCCGCGGCGCATCACAGAGGGCGCCATGGCGTCGGCGATCAGCAGCACGTCGATCCCGGCCCGCTGCAGCTCCCACGCCGTGAGCCGGCTGCCCTGCAGCAGCGGGCGCGTCTCGTCGACGATCACGCGCACGCGGTCGCCGCGCTCGGCGGCTAAATAGATGCCGGCGAGCGCCGTGCCGATGCCGCCCGTGGCCAGTGCTCCGGCGTTGCAGTGGGTGGCGATGCGGGCGTTCTGCGGGAACAGCGACAGGGCATGTGCGCCGATCCGGCGGCACATGGCCCGATCCTCCTCCAGGATCGCCGTGGCCTCGCGTTTGAGCTCCGTGCGCAGGGCAGGGCCGCCGGCCGAGCGGGCGACGACGCCGAGCATGCGATCGAGGGCCCAGGCCAGGTTCACCGCCGTGGGACGCGTCGCGCGCAGCGTACCCGCGATCGCTTCGGCGCGGCGCCGCCTGACATCGGGTGCGGAGTCGGCTTCGGGCGCCATTGCGACCGCGAACGCCATCGCGGCGGCGATGCCGATCGCCGGCGCCCCGCGCACGGCCAGCGTCCGGATCGCCTCGCACGCCTCGTCGAGCGTGCGCAGGTCGCGCTCCAGGTACTGCTCCGGCAGCCCCCGCTGGTCGACGATCCGCACGCTGTGACAGTCCGGGCCCCAGCGGACGGCTTCGAGCATCTCCATGGCCGGAATGTACCCGGCCGGGCGGGCCGGCGTCACGGCTCGCCGGCTGCCGACGCGGGGGCGGCGCCCCCGGGGCGGCGTTAGATTCGAGGCATCTCAATCCCCACCGCCATGCCTGATTCCGTTCTCTCCTTCGAGGTCGCGGACCGCATCGCGACGATCACGATCAACCGCCCCGACAAGCTCAACGCGCTGAACGACAACGTCATCGAACTGCTGGCGGACGCCGTGGCGCGTGTGCAGACCGGCGACGAGATCGGCGGTGCGATCGTCACCGGCGCCGGCCGCGCGTTCGTGGCCGGGGCCGACATCAGAGAACTGCAGGCGAAGTCGCCGGCCGAAGCGCTGAAGCTGTCGCGCCGCGGGCAGGAGGTCTTCCGCCACCTCGAGCTACTGGAAAAGCCCGTGATCGCCGCCGTGAACGGCTTCGCATTCGGCGGGGGATGCGAGCTGGCGATGGCGTGCCACGTGCGCATCGCGTCGGAGCAGGCGAAGTTCGGCCAGCCGGAAGTGAAACTGGGCACGATTCCCGGCTACGGCGGCACGCAGCGGCTGCCACGCCTCGTGGGCACCGGGCGCGCCCTTCAGCTCATGCTCAGCGGCGATCCGATCGACGCCGCGGAAGCGTTGCGGATCGGCCTCGTGAATGCCGTCGTCCCCGCCGACCAATTGCTCGCCTCGGCCCGGGCGCTGCTCGGCCGGATGCTCGCCAACGGCCCGCTCGCCCTGGGCGCCTGCATCGACGCCGTGCATCGCGGCGCAGGGCTGCCGCTCGATGACGCGCTGGCGCTGGAGGCCTCGGCGTTCGGCATGCTCGCGGCATCGGCCGACATGAAGGAGGGAACCTCGGCGTTCCTCGAGAAGCGGCCGGCGCGCTTCAGCGGCCGGTGACGACGTCCGCCGTCCGGCTGACGTCGCTGGCCCTCCGCGACTTCCGGAACTTCGAGCGCCTCGATCTGCACCTGCCCGAAGACGGACTGGCCATCGTGGGTGAGAACGGACAGGGGAAGACGAATCTGCTCGAAGCCGTCTACTACCTGCAGCTGCTCCGCAGTGTGCGGGGCGCGCGCGACGTGGATCTCGTGCGGTTCGGGGCGGCCGGCTTCCACGTGCAGGGCGGGCAGGCCGATGGGCGCCGCGTGGCCGTGGGCTTCGAACGCGCGTCCCGCCGCAAGCGCGTGAGCCTGGACGGTGCGCCGGTAGCGCGGTTGAGCGATGCGATCGGCGCGCTGCCTGCGGTGATGTTCTCGCCGGCCGACGTGGAGCTGGTGAGCGGTGCGCCGGTGGCGCGACGCCGCTATCTCGACATCCTGCTGGCCCTCACGTCGCGACCGTACCTCGCCGCCCTGCAGCGGTACCGCGGCGCCCTGGCGCGCCGGAATGCCGCGCTGCGTGATGCGGCCCGCACCGGCCGCGGCGACGCCGGCGTTACGGTCTGGGACGCCCCGCTGGCCGAAGCCGGCGGCGTGTTGTGGCAGCGCCGTCGGGAGTGGGTGGCGGGCGTCGCCGAGCGATACCGCATGCTCTGCAC
>JBJKRG010000369.1:0-8782 GCA_046704805.1 Gemmatimonadaceae bacterium | reverse complement strand
ATTTGGCGCGGCGCCTGTTCTCCGACTCGCCCCAGGACCCCTGCAGCCATCCGCGATCTTCCAGCCGGTGGAGGGCGGGGAAGAGCGAGCCCGGGCGCACGACGTACGCGCCGCGGGTGATCTGCTCGACGCGCTGGGAGACGCCGAGGCCGTGCAGGGGCTGAAGGCTCAGCGCTTTGAGGATGAGGAGGTCGAGGGTGCCCTGAAGCAGCGGGGTCTGGGGTGGCATGGCCGTCCTATCGAATGCCGATACGACGGTAAGACCGGCCATATCGAATGTCAATAGGAGGCAGGACGGGTCCTCGCGGCGGTGGGATACGGCAGGCTGCTGAAGAGCGCAACGGTGGGGTTCCGGCTGCAGCGGTTCGCATCAGCCCGATTCGGCCGGGACGGTGAGAGTAGCACGGTTCTGCCGTCACAACGCCTGGGCGGTGTGCCGATATAGCCATCCCGCTATTCCGCTGGTGACCGGTATGGGAACTCTATCGAAATCGGACGCTTGGGCTGAACGGCGCCGTGGGCCGACCCTAGCCTGCCCGCCCTATGCGAGCGTCACCTGTCCGAATTCCGGGGGGCGCGCCATGCGGCCGACGCCGCGGGCCGGTGGTCAGGTGGGGGCCTCCCGCCCCCGTGCGGAACGGCGCAGGTGCCCCAGGATCCGATCGATCACCGCCGCCTCGGTGATGAAGGCGAGGATGCGCATCGCGCCGCCGGAGGCCGGACACACGAACGGGTCCACTTCATAGATGCGCCGCAGCAATTCGGCCCAGCGCCGCCGGGCCTCGGGGAAGTGTTGCGGCGATCCTGACGTCGCGGATCGCGGGCGGGGAGCCTCCAATGCGACCAGGGCACGGAGTTCACGTCGCTCGCCGTGGACGTGTGGGCCTGCTGGCAGCACATTCCCCTGGACTTCAGCCGTCGGGGCACCCCCGGGTGACAACGCGGTGAACGAGGCCTTCAATGGCTCCCTGCGGCGTGAGTGCCTGGCGCAACACCACGTTCTCTCGCTCGAGGATGCCCAGCAGGTCTTGACCGCGTGGAGGGACGAGTACAACAACGACCGCCCGCGCAGCAGCTTGCACGATCTCTCCCCCGCTCACTCCGGCGCGGCGAGAGTGAAGAACGCAGACCGAATTGTCCGGACTTCCTGACCTCGCTACTTGCCCGTGGAAGAGGTCCAGGGCCTGCCTGACCGCAGATGCGTCCGGCCCGCGAAACCACGACGATGATGCGGCGTCAGCATGGGCACGAGGAGAGGGGGACTCGCATGGCGGCAAGAGACAATCACTACAGAATCCTATCTATCGACGGCGGGGGGCTGCGGGGCGTCATACCCCTTGTGATTCTGGGACGCCTTGATGAGGCAGTTCCCGGCTGGCGCGACCAGATCAACATGTTTTCGGGTACATCGACGGGAGGCCTCATCGCGCTTGGGCTGGCAAGCGGGAAGACACCAAAGCAACTTCTCGACATCTACATGGCGAAGGGAGGTCTGATATTCGAACGTCACTTCTGGCACGAGGTCAGGGATCTGCAGGAAGTCAGGGGCCCGAAGTATGGAAGCGCGAATCGTGAGGAGGTCTGCAAAGAGATTCTTGGTGACACGGTGACGCTCGGCGAACTGACCGGACGAGACGGAGCTCTCAAACATGTCGTCGTGACAGCCTTCGACCTTGACGACAAGACGGACCCGGATCCGAGAACTCGTCGATGGAAGGCCAAGATCTTTCACAACGTACCGACCACGAACGATAGCGGAGACGAGCATGAGTACGCCTACCGTGTGGCCATGCGCACGTCGGCTGCCCCAACGTACTTCGGATCCTTCGACGGATACGTGGACTGCGGCGTCATCGCGAACAATCCCAGCATGTGTGCGCTCGCCCAGACACAGGATCGGCGACTGAAGAAACCCATCGAACTGGGGGCCGTCAGAATGCTGTCGCTCGGTACGGGGTCTCATCCCTATCACCTGAGCGGCGACGAGAACTGGGGCCTCGCACAGTGGGCACCACATCTCGTGGGACTGCTAATGGAGGGCGTGACAGAAATTGCGCACTTCCAGACGGAGCAGATGATGCCGACGGGGGCGTATCGGCGAATAGCCGTGCATCTGCAGCGTGAGATCGCCATGGACAACGCGTCGCAACTCGGTGTGCTTCAGCGAATCGGCGATGCGGTCAGTGGCAAGACCGTGGCGGACGCGGCCACTTTCCTCCAGGAATGGTGACGCCCTGAGCCGGCGCCCCTACGGATTCAGCTTCGCGTGTATTCGTGGAGCAACGTGCGGCACAGAGCAGGGAATCGTCTCTCCGGGTAAGATCGCCTTCCAGACCCTGGAAGCCGCGTTATCTTCGGCAGGCCCTCCGCGCATACGGCTGCCGAAGCGCAGCGCGACTGCACGCGGCACAAGCACAGGGGCATACAGTTCTCTTGCGGGAGTTCCTGATGGCGAAACGTAACACTGGGTTGCCACCGTTCGCTGCCTTGTTACTGGCCTCGCTGTTGTCCATCGTGGCAATAGTAGTAGGCATTTTTCACTGGACGTTCGTCAAGACCTACGCGCCAGAGATCGACTTCGCGATGCAGATCATAACGATCATCGCATTCGTCCTGGCATTCGTCGCATACCTGGATGCGAAGGAACAGGGTAAACAGCTGGGATCTATCTACGAATCGGTCTACACGAAGTACATCGGCACGTTTCCGAAGCACATTGAATTGCTCGTCAAACATATAAGCGCCGCCACCAACAATATCTACATCGCGTGGGACGCCGTGGATATCGGCAGTTACGTAAGTCCTGCTCTTCACGAGGAGTTCTTATCCGAAATCGTAAAGGCAACTATAAGAATACGAAACGCAAGGGGTGACGAGTGGGCGGGGGTCAAATTTCTCATATTGGGTATGCCGCAAGCGATTTCGAGTGCGGGCGGTACCGAGCAGACGTCCGACGATGTCGGTAGGCGAAGGGAGTTTTGTCGCCATGTTGCGAACAACAGTGCATTCCTGACCGATCTGCCGAGCTTGTTCGAAACGTACGCGGCAAGTAGTGGATTGACCTTTGCTAATGATATTGAACCGCTGCGCAACGCGCACTCGGAGAAGGCACTGGCAGAGAAGACAACGGCAAAACAATTCGCGATCTACCAATTGTGCTACCACGATTTTGTGGCGAATCTGCTGCATGTGAATGGTGCTGACGTAAGAATTCTTCGTCAGGGGGATGATGCTTCGAGTCCTCCCCCGAATTTCTTTTGGGTGACGGACGATGGCGCGGGTGATGCGCAAGGGGGCTTCCTGCTTCCGGCCAGCAGTACGAGCGCTCCGGCGTTTCAGACATCCGACCCCAATCTGCTCGGAAATCTTGTGAATGTCTTCAAGGAGCACTTTGGCGGAGCCGTCGAGTACATCCAAAATGGAAAGGCATTGCAATAGGGGGCCGCCGATGTCAGGACCGACGAAAGAGGACGGGCTGCAGCAACAGGTACCAAGAATAGCGAGAGCATCGGGAATGGACGTCCATGCTATCGATGTGCTCGCACGCAGTCTTGCGCGGGAGAGCAGCGCCGGAGAGAGGAGAAATAACGGTTTTATTAAACCATATTCGGCGAGTGAGTACGAGCATTTCGTCGAGGGCGCAGACTATTTCCTCGCCGCCTATGTGGGAGCGCGATTGGTTGGGTTTGTCCTCGCCCATTCCAGCGAAAAGACGAGCGAGTTCGGCGGTGAGGTGTATGAGCATATCAACGACGTGCTTCAAGGCTCATATATCGTTGTGCGGCAGATTTGCATAGCGCCTGCGGACTCGGGGAAGGGCTATGGGAGGATGCTATATCGGCATGTATTTGGGATGGCGAGGGGTGCCGGAAGGAAGTACGACGGCGCCGTGTGTTTTATCTGGAAGGTGCCGCCAAACCGGGAGTCGGAGCGGTTTCATAGCGCGATGGGGTGGACGGAAGTAGAGACCTATGCACTCAGGGATGGAAGCGGCACCGTTGGGATTTGGAGAGTTGATCTCGGGTGAGCGGAAGGCCCGATCGGCCGCCTTCCGGCCGGGTAGACATATCCGCGGGGATAGGAAGGAGAATCCAGGTACGGCCTGACGAAAACAGGCGTCCGGCGGCGCGCCGGGCGGCCGCCGGCCGTCGCATGCGGGAGCGTGACTACGTGGTCCTAGGTTCCCCGCTTGCCGAGCACCGTGGCGGCGTTCCGCCTGAGTCCCGCCACCTTCGGCCGCTTCATCGCCGAGCCCTTGAACGCGGCGCGGAAGTCCTCCTCGCGCATCGCGAGGATCTCCGTCGCCAGTGCGCGCGCGTCCTTCTCCGCAATCACCTCCCGCGCCTCGAACCTCCGCTCCTTCACTTCCCGCGCGAACTTCTGGTTCCACGGACAGCAAGCTTGGGAGGTGTGCCGATATAACCGTATCGTGATCCCCCTGAAGACCGGCCGGCCAACCGAGTCTTGACACGGAGCCCGTATTGCACCATTATACTATAGTCCTAGCGAAATAGGGATGTGACGTGATCGAATTCTATCTCAATGCACGTTCAGGCGTCGCGCCGTACCAGCAGATCGTCCATCAGGTCCGGCACGCCCTGCGCCTGGGCACGCTGCGGAAGGGCGATCAACTGCCGACGGTCAAAGAGGTGGTGGCCCGTCTCGCCATCAACCCGAACACCGTGCTCAAGGCCTACCGGGAACTGGAGCACGACGGGCTGGTCGCTGCTACGCCCGGTCGCGGAACGTTCGTCACGGGAAGCCTACCCAGGAGCTCCGTCGCGACGCAGGTACGGCTGCAGCGGGACCTGCAGCGCTGGCTGGCGACCGCCCGTCGCGCGGGGTTGGATGACGAGTCCATCGAGGCGCTGTTCGTCAACACTTTTCGATCGGCAGACGAAGCGAACATCGCATGAGCGCCGTGCTCCAGACCAACGCGTTGGGGAAGCAGTACGGGCGACGGTGGGCGCTCTCCAACTGCACCCTCTCGATTCCGGCGGGTCACGTGGTCGGCCTCGTCGGGCCGAACGGGGCGGGGAAGACGACACTGCTCAACCTGGCCGTCGGGCTCATCGCACCAAGTGCCGGCTCGATCGAGGTGTTGGGCGCGCCGCCCCCGTCCACCCCGAACCGGCTGGCACGCGTGGGATTCCTGGGCCAGAACGCGCCCGTCTACGGTGCCCTGACTGTCGCCGAGCATCTCGCCGCCGGCGCTCATCTCAATCCGCGCTGGAACGCGGAGTTGGCACGGGCGCGTAATAACCGATTGGGCTTGGCGCCGAATCAGCGGGCCCGCACACTGTCCGGCGGACAGCGTGCCCAACTCGCGCTTACTCTGGCGATTGCAAAGCGCCCCGAGTTGCTGGTTCTCGATGAGCCGGTGGCCAGCCTCGACCCACTGGCACGGCGCGAATTTCTGCAGGATCTGATGGAGACCGTCGTGGATCAGAACCTGTCGGTGGTGCTGTCGTCTCACCTGATCGCCGACCTGGAACGGGTGTGCGACTTCCTCATCGTGCTGGTGGATTCGCGGGTGCGCGTGGCCGGCCCGATCGACGACCTGCTGGCCACGCATCGTCTCCTCACAGGACCGCGTCGTGACCCGGGCACCCTGCCGCGGGGGGTCGAGGTCGTCTCGGCGAGCCACACCGAGCGCCAGAGCACGCTGCTCGTGCGCTCCGCCGCTCCGCCGCTCGATCCGACGTGGACCGTGTCGGACATCGGACTCGAGGATCTGGTCCTCGCCTACATGCAGCAAGCCAGGTCGCGCGGCGACCAGTCGCGCACTGTGGAGCTCGGATGATCTGGATGGCATGGCGCCAGTTCCGCGCCCAGGCCGCTGCCGCCGGGGCGGCCCTCGCTGCGTTCGCGATCCTGCTCGCCATCACCGGCGCTAGGCTGGCCTCCTCGTATGCCGCCAGCGGGCTCGGCAGTTGCCACGGCGCCGACTGTCGGTATACGGCCGGCAACTTCCTTCTCGGGCTGGGCCGCGGCTATCCGCTCATCTACATCATCGGGGGGGCGGGTATCATTCTTGCCCCTGCCCTCATCGGAATGTTCTGGGGAGCGCCCTTGGTCGCCGGCGAACTCGAAACCGGAACCCTCGGCCTTGCGTGGACGCAGAGCGTTACGCGCCAGCGGTGGCTCGCCGTAAAGCTCGCGATGATTAGTCCGGTCGCGATGGTCGTCGCCGAGGGAAGCAGTCTCATGCTCGCCTGGTGGGCAACGCCCATTCGGCAGGCGTCGCGCGTCGCAACCGGGGTCGACTCGCCCTTCGGACTCGCCCCGTTCGGTGTCGGATTCGACCTCCACGGTGTTACTCCGCTCGGATACACGGCCTTCGCGTTTGTCCTGGGTGTCGCGATGGGGCTCGCCATCAAGCGCACGCTGCCCGCGATGGCCCTCACGCTCGCCATCTTTGCCGCCGTCCAGATCGCCTTCCCGCGCGCCGTCCGGCCGCATCTATTCGCGCCGCTCCGGGCATCGATCGCGGTCGATTCATCCGGCGGCGGTGTCGTGCAACACTTCGAGTGCGAGCCCGACGCAGGGGTCGCCGCCGGACCGGTGGGGTGCCGCCCGGCGACCGTCGTCTTCAACGCGAGCGAACTCCCCGGGCAACCGGACGCATGGATTCTCGCGAGCGGCGCCGTCGACGCTTCGGGCAAACCCCTCCGCACCATGCCGCGCGCGTGTCGTCAGGCGGTCCGCATTCCGCCGGGCCCTCTTCGCGCGTGTCTCGCCGGGTACGGAGTGCGCATCGCCGTCACGTATCAGCCGGCCGCCCGCTACTGGACGTTTCAGTGGTCCGAGACCGCGATCTATCTCGCGTTCGCGGTTGCGCTCGCCGGGTACGCGTTCTGGCGAATCCGTCGGCTCGCGTGAGCGAGGATCTTCGCGTGCTGCACGCCTCGTATTCCTTCACGAAAGGTGGGCTATGACGACAACTTGGTTCCCGCGGGCGACCGCGCTATTTCTCGTGCTCATTTCCGGCCGAACGGCGGTTGCGCAAACCCCCGCTACGCTTCGCGTGCCGGACACCATGTTCGTACGGCCCACGGGCCCCTATGCCGTGGGAATGCGTGAAACGCTGTGGGTCGACATGAGCCGCGGCGAGCCGTTCACGAAGGATACCTCGGACCGGCGGCACGTGATGTTGCGCATCTGGTATCCGGCGCAGTCCGTCCCTGGCGCCGTGCCGGCACCCTACGTGCTGGACACGAACGAATTCGGGGATGCCATCCCCCGCGCGCTCGTGCAGATGGGACACCATATCCTCACCAACGCGGTGCTCGACGCGCCGGCGGCGAAGCCGAAATCCGGAGAGAGGTTTCCCGTGCTGCTCTATGAGCCGGGGGGAGGTAATGCGCGCTTCAGTGCGACGTTCGAGGCGGAGCAGTTGGCCAGCTACGGGTATGTGGTCGTGGCGTCGGACCATGCGGGGTTCAGCGACACGAGGCACTTCCCGGACGGGTATGACTTCCGGCCCGACACCATGCTCCAGCCGCCGCCGGCGGCCACTCCCCAACAGAGCGTCGAGGCCATTCAAGCGTGGCTGAGCCGGGACGTCTTCCCGACGTGGACGGCGGACGCCGAGTTCGTGCTCGACCAACTGCCGCGTCTCAACGCGGATCCGGGGGTACTGCACCACCGGCTGGATCTGAAGCGGATCGGTATGTACGGGTGGTCGTTCGGTGGAGCGACATCGGTGCAAATGAGCGAACAGGATCCGCGTGTGAAGGCCGTGGTGGATCAGGACGGTCAGCTCTTCGGGGACGTCGTGATGCACGGCACGCGGCGTCCGGTGCTGCTGATGCACCACGGCGACAAGAAGGCGCCGCCAGCAGTCCCGGGTGGGGACTCGCTATCGAAGGCGTTGACCGCCCTCATCCGCGGGCCCGACAGTTCCTTGTTCGCGCACTCTACCGGTGACCGGTTCGACCTCACGATTCCTCGAACGCAGCACGGCAACTTCGCCGACGGGGTCCTGCTGGTGCCGCGCGCCCCAGGCGATATGGATCCGCGCCGCGCGCATGCCATCATCGTCGCCTACACGCTGGCATTCTTCGACCGATACCTGCGGGGGATCGATTCACCGTTGCTGCACGGGGCGTCCGCCGCATATCCCGACGTGGAATTCCGAAAGGGGAAGTGAGACGGAGTTGGTCGTGTTCTGCCACGACACGTGGGCGCCGCAGAAGAACGCTGAAGGCGCACGCAAACGGCGTATCTGATTTCAATCCGGAGTATCGAGGACCACGGCCGCATTCCGCCTGAGCCCCTCCACCTTCGCCCGCTTCATCGCCGAGCCCTTGAAGGCCGCGCGGAATTCCTCTTCGCTCATCGCGAGGATCTCCGCCGCCAGCATCTTCGCGTCCTTACGCCCGATCACCGCCCGCGCCTCGAACCTCGGTTCTCTCACCTCCCGCGCGAACTTCTGATTCCAGGGGCAGCAAGCTTGGGAGATGTGCCGACAAAACTGTATTGCGATTCCCCTCGCTACCGGCAAGCGAACTCTGGGCGGCAATTGTACTTAGCTCGATGACCGGAACCGAGGTGGCCGCTACCGTTTCGGCGACCTACGGCGCGCGCCCGCGCCGCCGGGACGCGCCGTCTTCCTGAGGTAGTCGAGAACGCTATTGCCACGACTGGCCGGCGTACAGGGATAGGAATTTCAATCCCCGTATCGTCTGCAAGCAGGGCGGTGGGGGCGGGCCAGGAAGCGTGGGCACGCGGGCTGGGGGACTCCAGGCGGCGCCCAGCGGGCGTCCGCGCGCCGGATGGG
>JBJKRG010000368.1:0-15982 GCA_046704805.1 Gemmatimonadaceae bacterium | reverse complement strand
CTGCACGGCACTGGCGCGGCTGCCGCCAGTGAACACCGGGTACGACAACGCGACGCCCACCTGCCACTCGGTCGAATAGTTGGCAACCCACCGTCCGCGATCGATGTACGCTCCCTGGACCTGCAGCGTCGGGAGCCAGTTGGCGCGTGCCGCGGCGACGCCTGCCTGCGCGGCGGCCGTACGCTGCTCGAGCTCCCGCACCTGGCTGCTCTTCCGACTGGCCTGTTGGACGAGCGATGCCCGCTGGGCGGCCGACGTGTCGGCGAGTGCCGTGGTATCGGCGAGGGCCAGCGGCGCGAGCGCGCCGCCGTGCACGGCGGCGAACGGAAGGTTCGCCAGCTCGGCGAGCTGGCGCTCCACGACATCGAGACGTGCGGCGTCGGTGATGCGGTCGGCCCGGGCGCGTTGGACCTCCGCGGCTACCCGCAGCACGTCGACGTGGGCCGCCTTCCCCTGCGCCTCCAGATCGTGGGTGCGGGCCGCCGCGGCCGTGAGCGCATCCACCAGGCGGTCCTGCGCGCCGAGCAGCTCACGAGCATCGAGCACGGCGAGATACGTGTGCACGACCGACGCCATGAGCTGCTGCTCTGTTTCCGTGAGCGCATCGGTCGATGCCTCGCGTAGCGCGCTCTGGGCGCGGATCTGCGCGGACCGCTTGCCGAAGTCGAGGACCGTCCAACTGGCCGAGAGGCCGGCCTGGTACGGCGTGCGATCGAACAACGGCGGATTGCGCAGGTCGAGCCCGTGCAGCGGCGCCACGACCATCGGCTTCTCGAACCGATTGATCGCCCCGTCGAAGCTCAGCGTCGGGAACAGGCGCGAGCGGGCATCGGTGAGGTCGGCCGACGACCGATCACGCACCGCCTGTGCGGCGGCAACGGTCGGGTACGTGTTCAGGGCGCGATCCACGACACTCTGCAGGGTGAGCCGTGCGGAGTCCCGGGTCTGCACCGCGAGCGCGAGGAGCAAGGCAGTGATCATGACGGCACCTGCGGCGTGTTGGCGATGGAGCGGCGTACGCTCTCCACCACGTGTTCGGTGATGCGGGCCTGCTGTTCCGGCGTGTCGGGGTCGACGCCCAGCGCGATGAACACCACACGGCGGGCCGCCCGGACGAAGAACGGCTGCGACATCACGGTCACCCCGAGCAGCAGCGGGTCTCCGGCGCGAATGGAGCCGTCCCGCTGACCCTCGACGATCACCGCCGAGATGGCGGCCATGTTGCGCCGCATCAGTTGCGCGATAGGAGGCGGGAGTGGACGGTCGGTGGCCAACTCCCGCAGCAGCACGACCGGCGCGCCGGGATTGTCCACGAGATGGGCGAGCGCACCACGGACGACCGCTTCGATGCGCTGGAGGGGCGTGCCGGGAGTCCGGGCAAGCTCGGCGATCCGATCGCCGAACGGTCCCGCCATGGACTCCACGGCGGCGTGGAAGAGGCCCTCCTTGGAACCGAAGTAGTACGTGACGGCTCCGAGGTTCACCCCGGCTTCGGCGACCATTTCTCTCACCGACACGGCATCGTAGCCGCGGCGGGTGAATCGTTCTCTGGCGACGGCCAGGAGGCGGTCGCGGGGAGATTGGTCAGTCATACGTTTGTACCATATCATACAAACGTTCGACTTGCAAGGGGCAAAGCGCCATTGCCAGAAGTTGCTACCGCCCGGGAAGAGCGTAGACGGGGTGAGGGCTCGCCCGGAAGGGAAACGCGAGGCCTCCGGGAACGGCGAATCGCCACCCGGGATCACCCGAGTGGCGAATCATCGCGAAGCGCGAAGCTGGAGAATCGAGTCGCGTTACGCGGCGCCGACTTCGCCCGGCGACTGCGCCTTGATCTCGATCTTGCGCGGCTGCGCGGCCCGCGCCTTGGGGATGGTGATCTGGAGCAGCCCGTTGGACGCGCGGGCGCTGATGGCATCGCCGTCCACGAACTCCGGCAGCCGGATCGAGCGCTCGAACGCGCCAGCGACGCGCTCGCTGGCGTATACGCGGACGTCGTTCTGGTCGTCCGCGGCGGACGTCGTGGGCGTCTTGGTCCCGCGCACGGTGAGCACGTTCTGCTCGAAGCTGATCTCGACGTCCTTGGGATCGACGCCGGGAAGCTCCAGGGTGACGAGGTAGGCGTCCTTGCGCTCGATGACGTCGAGGGCCGGCACCCACACGCGGCCGGTCGCGCCGTCCCACGGTGTGGCGAACGCACGGTCGAACGCGCGATTGAAGGACTGCATCCGGTCGAGCGTGGACGCGAGAGAGCGAGTGGTGATCATGGTACTCCTCCTGATGTGCAAGTGGTCGGGCGTCAGGGCGTCACCGTTCGGGGGCCCGCGCCTCGCCTGAGCGGAGGAGCATGAGGCGTGCCGTCGACGAACGGCCAAACTGGCAATCATGGCCGGGGACGCGTATACCCTCCTGGCAGTCGGACGCCAGCGCTCTGCCAAAACCGGCGGCACGTTCCGGTGTCCGATTCGATATGTTCGGGGCGGCCGTCCCGAGCCCGCGAGGAGCGAAGATGCCGATGAGGAAGTACGTCTGAGCGTGTCGCCAACGCCCGTTCCGCCCTCTGCGCCGAGTCGCCCGTTTGCGTGCTTCGCAATCGCGGCCCCGGGCCTCGATCCGCTCGTGGCGGCCGAGCTGGCCGCCCTGGGTGAATCACCGCGAATCGAAGACGGCGGCGTGAGCTGGGAAGGCGACGAGACATCGCTCTGCCGCGCCAACCTCTGGCTGCGCACCGCGAGTCGGGTGGTCGTGCGCCTGGCGCAGTTCCGGGCGCGGGCGTTCTACGAGTTGGAGCGCCACGCAAGGCGGATCCCGTGGGAACAGTTCGTGCGCCCGGGAGAAGGCGTGCGCTTCCGGGTCACCTGCCGCAAGTCGCGACTCTACCATTCGGATGCGGTAGCCGAGCGGATCGCGGCGGCGATCGAGCACCGGCTGGGGGCGGCGAGCGCCTTCTCGGCCCGCGAGAATGCAGGCGACGACGAGGGCCCAGAGCCTGCGCGCGAGCAGCTGTTCATCGTGCGCATCGCGCACGACCAGTGCACGGTGAGTGCGGACAGTTCGGGAGCGCTGCTGCATCTGCGCGGATACCGGCAGGCCGTGGCCAAGGCCCCGCTGCGCGAGACGCTGGCCGCCGCACTGCTGCTCGCGGCCGACTGGCACGGGGATTCGCCGATCGTGGATCCGTTCTGCGGCTCCGGCACGATTCCCATCGAGGCCGCCATGATCGCCCGGCACATGGCCCCCGGGCTGCGGCGTCGGTTCGCGTGCGTCAGCTGGCCCGGATTCCCGAACGATGTCTTTGCACGGCTCGTGGCGGAGGCGGAGTCGCGGCTGGTCGAACGGAGTCCCGTTGCCATCCACGGATCGGATCGCGATGCAGGCGCCATCGAGGCCGCCCGGAGCAACGCGGAACGGGCCGGCGTGGCCGACGACCTCACGCTGGCGGTGGGGGCGGTCTCGGCGGTCGATGCGCCGGCCGGCCCGGGGCTGATGGCCACGAATCCCCCGTACGGGGTTCGCGTCAGCGAGCGGCACGAGATCCGGAATCTGTACGCGCAGCTCGGCCACGTGCTGCGCCGGCGTTTCGGCGGCTGGCGGCTCGTGCTCTTCTCTCCGGACGCGCGCCTGACGGCGCAGCTCGGGTTCCCCGTCGCCCCCGTGCTCGCCACGACGAACGGCGGGATCCCGGTGCGCGTCGAGACCGGCGACGTTCCGGCGGTCTCGGCCTCGTCGCGGGTCTACTTCTGACGGGCAACGGGACCTGGCTCGTCACGCCGTAGCGCGTTCCGTCGTCCGTGAATCGGCGGGAAGTCGACCGCCGGACCCCGACGGCACCCTGGCGGACCTTCATGCGGAAACTGTTCCGGAGCATCGTGAATCTGGTGAGCACGCTCGCGCAACTGCGCGAGTTCGTGGCGCTCACGCTGGCGTCGACGACTGCGCTGGCGACGACGATCGTGCTCACCACGTGCCTGGAGGTCTTCAGCATCGGGTTGCTGGCCCAGCTGCTCAACCTGATCCTCGGGACGGGATCACCGGGCGCGCGGCCGCTGACGTTCGCACGGCGGCTGCTACCAGGTGCCGGCACGGTGGGATTGGCCGCGTTCTTCGGCGTGGCAGTCGTGATCGCGATGGCGCTCAAGAGCGTGGCCTCGTACGCCAATGCGGCCCTGCTGGCGCGTGTGGAGCGGGAGGGCGTGGTCCGGCTGCGCGACGCCCTGTTCGCGCGGCTCCAGGCAGCGCCGCTCGATGTCTTCGAGCAGCATCCAGCCGCCTCCCTCGCGAACCTCTTCGTGGACGAATCGCGGCGCACGATGGAATGCCTGACCGTGCTCGTGGGCATGGTGCAGACCGTCGCGACCGCCCTGCTCTTCTTCGCTGTGCTGGTCTGGATCTCACCGGCCCTGTCGCTGGCGACGCTCGTCGCCGGAGGCGGGGCCGGCCTCCTGGTGGGCAGCGTCTATCGGAACTTCAGTCGGCTGGGCCGCGACTACAGCGCGGCAAACGTGGACCTGATGAAGGCCGCATCCGAGGCCTTCAATGGGGTTCGGGTCGTGCGTGCGGCCAACGCCCAGGAGGTGATGACCGGCCGGTTCGCCACGACGAACAAATGGCAGGCCGGGATCGCCGAGCGGTACCGGCGCGCGACGGGTCTGCTCGTGCCGGCTCTGGAAACCGGGTCCACGGTCGTGGCGCTGGCGCTTCTCATCGGGACGTTCGCGCTGCTGGTAGCGCCCGGCCACCTGTCCCAGGCAAAGCTCACCGCGTTCGGCCTCATCCTGCTGCGGCTCGTGCCGCTCGTGAACCGGTTCTTCGGGACCCAGGCGCATCTGCTGTATGTGGCGGGTGGACCACGGGTGATCGTGCGTTGGCTCGGGATCATGCAGGTACCCGAGCGGCCGTTCGGCACTACCGTGCTCACCGGCATCCGGCAGGGCATCTCGGTCCAGGACCTGTCGTATCGCTACACCGCCGACCGGGCGGCGGTGGACGGGGTGTCGTTCGAGCTGGCGGCCGGCGAGATGGTGGCGCTGGTGGGACGCTCGGGCAGCGGCAAATCGACCCTGGCCACGTTGCTCATGCGCCTGCGACAGCCATCGGGGGGACGCGTACTCGTGGACGGCGTGGACTACTGGACGTTCACAGCCGACAGTTGGCACGCCCATGTGGCCCTGGTGGAGCAGGATCCCTTCCTGTTCAACGACACCCTCGGGGCCAACGTCGCCTTCGGCTCGGGTGACGTCACGTCGGACGACATCAGCGCGGCCCTCGCCGTGTCGAATCTCGGCGACCTGCTGGCAACGCTTCCCGACGGCGTGGACACGATCGTCGGCGAGCGTGGGGTGATGCTCTCCGGCGGCCAGCGACAGCGGCTCTCGATCGCCCGGGCGATCGTGCGCGATCCCCAACTCCTGATCCTCGACGAGGCGACGTCGAACCTCGACACGGTCTCCGAGCAGCTCGTGCAGACGGCGCTGGTGGCAGCGATGCGCGGACGGACGACACTCGTGATCGCCCACCGGCTGTCGACCGTGCGGCGTGCCGACCGCATCGTGGTGCTCGACGCGGGACGGGTGGTGGAATGTGGCAGTTGGGACGAGCTGGCCTCGGCGAACGGAGCGTTCGCGGAGCTGCTGGGCGGCGGGTTTGGCGCAGAGGCGATCGTAGCGGAGGACGTGGCGGCTCAGGCGATCGAGCCTCAATAACACGCCAGCGTCTCGCGGGCCTTGCGCTCGACCGTGAAGTGAGCGGCCCGACGACGGGCTCCGTCGGCCATTGCGCAGCACCGGGTCGGCTCGGGATCGGTTTCAGGTGTTGGCTTGACGTCCGAATCGTGCTCTGAACAGTCTTCTCCGGTGAGCAGTTCGGGCGAATTCCTCGATACCCCGCCGAAGGCCGCGGACTACCGGGCCGATCCCGGGACCGACCCGGTGGATGCACGGGCCGCCATGGACGCCCTCGGGGACGGGGTGGCCGTCCTGGGGTCCGACTGGCGGATACGCTATGTCAACGCGTCCTGGGAACGCATCCTCGGCGTGCCCCGCGAGCTGGCACTCGGACGCGACTTCTGGATGGCGTATCCCGGGTTCCTCGTCGAGCCGGGGGCGGCGATGATCCGTGGGACCGGCGCCGACGGCGTGACCCGGCGGTTCGACCTCGAACACGAGGTGGGAGGCGAACAGCGCGCGTATGGGATCCGCGTGGCCCGTGACCGCACCGGATGCGTGGTGGTCGCCGTGTCGCGCGCGTTCGCCATGCTGCGCAGCTCGCGGGACAAGGCGCTGGAGGAGCGGAGCGAGGAGAACGAGTCGCTGCGCGCCCTCGCGCGGCAGATGTCGGAGGTCTCCGACTCCGCGGAGCTGCTGGCTCTGCTCTGCGACGCGGCGGCGAGTCTGTGCCGCGGCCAGGGGGCTGCGGTGCTGCGCACCACGGAGTCCGAAGCGGAGATCGTGGCGGCGATCGGCATCGCCACACACGTGGACGGGCTCAAATTCTCACTCGCCGGATCACTGGCCCAGGAGGCCATCACGACCCGCGAGGTCAAGATGGTCGAGGACTTCGGGCAGTCCCGGCGGCTGCGCTCCAGGCTGCTGTCGCGGGCCGAGATCGGCCCCCTGCTCATGGCACCGCTGCTCGCGCACGATCAGATCCTGGGCACCCTGGCCGTGATGCGCGATTCGCGCTCCATCCCGTTCAACGTGCGCGAGGCGCAGCGACTGAGCGTGATCGCCGATCACGCGGCGCTGGCGCTCTGGAAGGAGGAGCTGTACGAACAGGCGCAGGCGGGTGATGCCGCCAAGGGGCGCTTCCTCGCGACCATCTCCCACGAACTGCGGACGCCGCTGACGGCCCTCACGGGTTATCAGGAGCTGCTCACGGATCAGGTGATCGGGCCGCTTTCCGACGCCCAACTCGACGTGCTGGCGCGCATGCGGGCGGTGACCGAGCACCTCGCATCGATGATCGAGGAGGTGCTCGCGTACACGAGCCTGGAGGAGGGGCGGGAGATCGTGCGCCCCACGGACTTCCTGGCCGGGGACCTCGTCGTGGCGGCGGCGGCGGTCGTCGAGCCCGCGGCGCGTCGGAAGAACGTCGTCGTGATCTGCGAGTCGTCGGTCGAGCCGATCCGCATGACGAGCGACGTGGACAAGGCGCGGCAGGTGCTCGTGAACCTGGCCGGCAACGCCGTGAAGTTCACGGACGTCGGCGAGGTACGGCTGTCCGTGGACCGCGATGGGGACGAGGTGCGGTTCACGGTTCGTGACACGGGGATCGGGATCTCGGCCGAGGACCTGCGCCGGCTGTTCGAGCCGTTCGCCCAGGTGGAGACCGGGCTCACGCGGCGATTTGGCGGCACCGGCCTGGGGCTCTACATCTCACGGCGCCTCGCCGGCATGCTCGGCGGTCGCATCGAGGTGGAATCCGAACCCGGCAGCGGATCGCGGTTCATCCTGATCCTCCCCAACGAAGCGCCAGCCTGGGAGTCGTGAACACGCATCAGCGCCCTCCCGGCGCTGATTAGATTCTCCGGCATGAGCGGGCTTCCCATTTCCGGCGCGTTCAACGACGGCTACATCGCTGGAAAGTACGAGGACTACCGGCGGGATCCCGCGTCGGTGGACGAGTCGTGGCGTCAGTACTTCCGGTTCGCGGAATCGCTGAGCGGCGGGGTGCCGCCGGCGACCGGCGCGTACGACGTCGAGGTGCTCCGCAAGGCGGCCGGTGCGGGAGCCCTGATGGCCGCGATCCGCCGCTACGGCCACTACGCGGTCCCGATCGATCCCCTCGGCTCGCCTCCGCACGGCGCCGCGGAATTGACGCCGGAGTACCACGGCATCACCGAGGCCGACCTCTCCGACGTACCGGCGGCAGCGCTGGGCGAAGCCCACGGCACGGCGGCCGACGTGGTGACGCGGCGCCGGGCGTGGTACCAGGGCGCGCTGGGCTACGAGTTCGTCCACGTCAGCGACGAGCACGAGCGCCTCTGGCTTCGCCGCCAGATTGAACAGGGTACGTTCCTGACCCCGCTCGATGCCGAAGAGAAGCGGGCGCTGCTGCGGCGCCTGGCCGAAGTGGACGGATTCGAACGGTTTCTGGGGCTGGCCTTCGTGAACGCGAAGCGCTTCTCCATCGAAGGGGTCGACGCCCTGGTGCCGATGCTCGACGCGATGATCGCCGGCGCCGTGCGCAGCGGAGCGAGCACCGTCGTCTTGGGCATGGCGCATCGCGGGCGGCTGAACGTGCTGCGCCACGTGATGGGGAAGCCCACCGCCGATCTGCTCGCGGAGTTCGCCGGGGAGCGGGTGGCACCGGACCCGAACCGGTCGGGGGACGTCAAGTACCATCTCGGGTATCGCGCCCGCCGGGACGTGAACGGCACGGCCGTCGATCTCGAGCTGGTACCGAATCCGAGCCACCTCGAGCTGGTGAATCCCGTCATGATGGGCGCCGCACGGGCGTTGCAGCGCAACCCGCAGCATCCCCATGAGCGCGACGAGGCGTCGGTGCTGCCCATCTGCGTGCACGGCGACGCCGCGTTCCCCGGGGAAGGCGTCGTGGCGGAGACGTTCAACCTGGCGCTCCTGCGCGGATACCGCGTGGGTGGCACCCTCCACCTCATCACGAACAACCAGGTCGGCTTCACCACCGATCCGATCGATGCCCGGTCGACGCACTACGCGAGCGATCTCGCCAAGGGGTTCGAGGTGCCGATCGTGCACGTGAATGCCGACGACCTCGAGGCCTGTATTCACGCGGTGCGTCTGGCCCTCCTGTACCGGGAGAGGTTCCGGAAGGACTTCCTGATCGACCTGGTGGGCTACCGCCGTCACGGGCACAACGAGGCCGACCAGCCGGCGTTCACGCAGCCGACGATGTACGAACTGATCCGGCACCACCCGCCGGCGTACGACGTGTGGGCGGCCCGGTTGGTGCGCGAGCGCGTGATCGGAGAAGACGACGTGCAGGCGATCCGCCAGGCGGTGAGCGACGAGCTGGGTGCCGTCTACCAGGCGGTGCAGGCGAAGGCCGCGTCGCCTGCCGGCGGAGCCGGCGAGGAGCGTCCGCCGCGGTTCGAGCAGCCCGAGACGGGCGTACCCGCGGAACGCTTGGTAGCGCTGAACGACGAGATGCTCACGTGGCCGGCCGGGTTCACACTGCACCACACGCTGCAGCGTACGCTGGCGCGGCGGAAGGACGGCCTGCAGACGAGCGCCATCGACTGGGGACATGCCGAAGCGCTGGCATTCGGTTCACTGGTGGAGGACGGCACGGGGGTCCGGCTGAGCGGGCAGGACGCCGAGCGGGGGACCTTCTCGCACCGGCAGGCCGTGCTCCACGACGCGAAGACCGGCGAGACGTACGTGCCGCTGGCCCATCTGACGCACGGGAAGGCGCCGTTCCGGATCTACAACAGCCCGTTGTCGGAGCTCGCGGTCATGGGCTTCGAGTTCGGCTTCAGCGTCGTGGCGCCGCGCGACCTGGTGTTGTGGGAAGCCCAGTACGGCGACTTCGCCAACGTCGCGCAGCCGATCGTCGACCAGTTCCTGTCGGCCGGGCACTCGAAGTGGGGACAGGACGCCGGCCTGGTGCTGCTCCTGCCTCATGGATACGAGGGACAGGGCCCCGAGCACTCGAGCGCGCGGCTGGAGCGGTATCTGCAGCTCACCGCCGAGGAGAACATGTCCGTGGCGTATCCGTCCACGCCGGCGCAGTACTTCCACGTCCTGCGCCGACAGGCGATGCGCCGGGTGCGCCGTCCGTTGGTGCTCATGCAACCGAAGTCGTTGCTGCGGCTGCCGGCCGCGATGTCGGCCCTGGACGAGCTGAGCGGCGGCCAGTTCCGCCCCGTGATCGACGACCCGGCCACGGCGGCCAATCGCGGGGCGGTGCGGCGCATCGTCTTCTGCACCGGGAAGCTCTACTACGACCTGCTCGACGCCGGAGCGCCGGGTGCCGACCGGGCTGGCGTGGCGCTCGTGCGGGTGGAAGAATTGGCGCCGTGGCCGCACGAAGCGGTCGCGGCGGTGGTGGACGCGTACCCGAACATCGAGGACGTGGTGTGGGCACAGGAGGAACCCCGCAACATGGGGGCCTGGACCTACGTATCACCGCGGCTCCGTGCGTCGACGGGCACGCAGCTCGCCGTTCGCTATGTCGGGCGGCCGGAACGGGCCAGCCCGGCCGAGGGTTACTCGTCGGTTCACGCGGCGGAGCAGGCCCGCATCGTGAACGATGCGCTCACGCTGGCCCCTGCGGCCTCGTCGCGCCGGAAGGCCGTGAAGGTCTAGCCAGGGGACCGGACGCCGGGTGGCGTACGGCCCCAATGAGAAGTCCCGCATCTCGGTGAGTCTCGCGTGCGAATTCGTTACCTCGTCTCTGTCGTCGCCCTCCTCGTCACGCCGCGAATCCTGCTCGGTCAGGACCGCGGCGCCGCCGCGTTGGGTGAAGCCGTCGAAGGCCTCGGCGTCTCGGCCCGCGTGCTGGTGATCGGCGCGCACCCTGACGACGAGGACACCCAGCTCATCACCTATCTGGCCAAAGGGCGGCACATCGAGACCGCGTATCTCTCGCTCACCCGGGGGGACGGGGGCCAGAATCTCATTGGCAACGAACTGGGTCCCCTGCTCGGCATGATCCGCACCGAGGAACTCCTGGCGGCACGCCGCATCGACGGTGGACGGCAGTACTTCACCCGTGCCTACGACTTCGGCTTCTCGAAGACGGCAGCAGAGACCTTCAAGCACTGGCCGCGGGACTCGATCCTGCGCGACATGCTCAGCGTCATCCGCGCCTATCGCCCGCAGGTGATCATCTCCATCTGGTCGGGCACCCCGCGCGACGGACACGGCCATCACCAGGTGTCGGGCATTCTGTCACGCGTGGCCTTCGACGCGGCGGCCGACACGGTGCGGTTCCCGCGCCGGACGACCAACGGGATGGGCGCCTGGCAGCCGCTGGTGTTCTACCGTTCGGCGCGGCGGTTCCGTGGGGGCGGCGGGCCCGTCGCGAACGCCGTCCCGCTCGACGTGGGCGGCTACGACGTGCTCGAAGGCCGCACCTACGCTGCGATCGCCGCCGAGAGCCGCTCCCAGCACCGCTCGCAGGGACAGGGCAACATGGCGCCACTCGGGGCGCGCACCGACCACGTGCAACTGGAGAAGGCCGTGCCGCCCGCCGACAGCGGCGACGCGACCACGCTGTTCCCGGGCGTCGATACGAGCTTCGCTCGCTTCGATACGCTGCCCCTTGCGCCGGCGGCACGTGCCGCCGTGGATTCGCTCGATCTCGTGAACGCCGAGATCCAGCGCCACCTGGACCTGGCGCACCCCGGCGCGATGGTCGCGCCGATCGCCCACTATCTGGCCCTCGTGCAGACGGCCCAGGCGGCCGCCGCGACGTGCAGCGTTCCCGACGTGCCCGTGCCGACGTGCGCCGGCGCCCTGGGCGATTTCGCGACGACGATGAACGAGCAGGCACGGCGTGCCGAACGGGCGCTGCTGCTGGCGTCCGGGGTGCAGCTGCTGGCCACGGCGCCGCGTGATCTGATCACCCTGGGCGACAGCGCACCGGTGACGATCACCGTCCTCGACCGCGGTCCCGCGCCGATCACCTTCTACGGCCGCGACGACAACTCGGCGCCGCAGCCGGTGGCGGCCGGCGCCATGGCGGAGCAGACGTACGAACTGGCGCCGACCGGCGATCCCACGATGGCGTGGTGGCTGAAGTATCCCCTGCAGGGGGACATGTTCCGCCTGCGCGCGCCCGGCGACACCAGCGGTTCGCCGATTCCACAACTCCTCGAGGGAGCCGACCGCGTGGAGAGCTCGAGCGTCGACGTCGGGCTGGAGATCGCCGGGACCCGCTTCGCGACGCGGGTCGCGCCCATCGTCCACCGGTTCGCCGACCCCGCCTCGGGCGAGGTCGACCGGCCGATCGCGTTCGTGCCGCCAGTCAGCGTGCTGCTCGACCGCCAGGTCGAGTACGCGCCCGCCGGCACACCGCTCGACCGCGTGGAGCGCGTACACGTACGGTGCGATGCCTCCGCGGCCCGGCACATCGTCGTGCAGTTGCATCTCCCGCGGGGCCTGACCGCCGACAGCGCGACGCGCGTGCTGACGCTGGCCCCGGGCGGGGACGCGGATCTCGACTTCCACGTGCATGGCACCCTCGCCCCCGGGGCCCATACGCTGTCCGCGACGGCGACCGCGGAGGGCGCCGCGTACGATGCTGGAGCCGTGGTGGTGAGCTATCCCCACATCCGGACCAGGCGCTTCTACCGGAAGGCGACACTGGAGCTCGAAGCGGTGCACGTGGAGTATGCGGCCGGGATGCGCATCGCGTACGTGCCGGGCGTGGGCGACAACGTGGAACCGATGCTCCGCCAACTCGGCCTCCGCGTCACCACCATCGCGCCGGCGGATCTGCCCGGGGCCGACCTGTCCGGATACGCGGCCGTGGTCGTCGGCCCGCGCGCATTCGATGCGAGCGCGGTGCTCCGCGCGAACAATCACGTGCTGCTCGACTACGCCAGGAACGGCGGCACGCTGGTGGAGCAGTACGGGCAGTACGGGATGGCACGCCCGGGCATCCTGCCGTACCCGATCACCCTGTCACGCCCGGCGGACCGCGTGACCGAAGAGGATGCCGCGGTGACGATCCTCGACGCCGCGTCGCCGATTCTCAACACGCCGAACAGGATCACCCAGGCCGACTTTGCCGATTGGGTCCAGGAGCGGTCGTCGTACATGCCGCACACCTTCGATCCCCACTACCACGCGATCGTGTCGATGCACGACACGGGCGAGCCGCCGAACCGGGCGGGGATTCTCGTCGCCCGCGTGGGCCGGGGCACGTTCGTGTACGCGACGCTCACGTTCTTCCGCCAACTGCCGGCGGGAAACCCCGGCGCGGCGCGGCTGTTCATGAACATTCTTTCGGCGACCCCCGCCGCCGCGGTCGGGCCGACGGGAACGCTCGACCCCAATTCCGCGCGATGAGGTACAGCATGTCATCGATGCTTCGCCGCGCCGCCGTCGCGGCGGCCGCTCTCCTCCTCGCGGGATGCGCTGGGAGTTCGCGCATCCCGCTCGTCGTCTATTCTCCGCACGGGAAGGATCTGCTGCAGTACTACGCGAAGGCCTTCGAGGCCGTGCACCCGAACGTGGACGTGCAATGGGTGGACATGGGTTCGCAGGACGTGCTCGACCGGTTGCGGTCGGAGAAGGCGAACCCGCAGGCCGACGTCTGGTTCGGAGCCCCGTCGGAGACCTTCATTCGTGGGGCGCGGGAGGGGCTGCTCCAGCCGTACAAGCCGACCTGGGCGGCCGACGTCCCCGCCCAGGCGCACGACCCGCACAACCTCTGGTACGGCACGTACCTCACCCCCGAAGTCATCACGTACAACTCCCAGGCGGTCACGGCGGCGGAAGCCCCGAAGGACTGGGACGACGTGCTCGATCCCAAATGGAAGGGCAAGGTCATCATCCGCGATCCGATCGCCTCGGGATCGATGCGGGCGATCTTCGCCTCCATCATCGCCCGGTCGATCGCCCAGACCGGGTCGGAGACCGCCGGGTGGAACTGGTTGCGGCGGCTCGACGGCCAGACCAGCCAGTACGTGCTGAACCCGACGCTGCTCTATCAGGAACTCGGACGGCAGGACGGGTTGATCAGCCTCTGGGACATGCCCGACATCGCCCTGCTCAAGGAGAAGTCCGAGTTCCCGTTGGCCTACGTGATTTCGTCGAGCGGCACGCCCACCGTCGTGGATGCGATTGCCATCGTGAAGGGCGCGAAGCACCCGAAGCTGGCGCGGGAGTACTATGAGTTCGTGACCTCGGAGCACGCGCTGCTCGTCGCAGCGCGCAGGTTCGTGCGGATCCCGGTCCGCACGGACATTCCGACCGACTCGCTGCCGGCGTGGATCCAGGAGGCCAAGGCGAAGATCAAGCCGATGGACATCGACCCCAAGATGCTGGTGGACAGCACCGACACCTGGATGAAGTACTGGGACGCGCACATCCGCAACAGCGAGCGAGGCAAGTGAACGAACCGAGCGGGCTGCGCCTGCACGGGGTGACGCGCCGCTACGAGAGCTCGGGACGCGGAGTGGCGGACCTGTCGTTCGAGGTGCGCGCCGGCGAGTTGTTGGCGCTGATCGGCGCATCGGGGTCCGGCAAGACGACCACGCTGCGCATGATTGCGGGCTACGAGCCACCCGACGCCGGCCGCATCGCGCTGGTGGACGGTGCCGGCGCCGAACGGGACATCACGCGCGCGCCGCCGCAGCGCCGCGGGTTCGGAATGGTCTTCCAGCACTACGCGCTGTTTCCGCACATGTCGGTGCAGGAGAACGTGGCATTCGGCCTCGAAGCGCGCCGCGTGCCGAAAGCGCAGCGGCTGGCGCGCGCGGCGACGGCGCTGGCGAGCGTGGGCCTCGAGGACTACGGCCCCCGGTCGGTGCAGGCGCTGTCCGGCGGCGAGCAGCAACGCGTGGCACTCGCCCGCGCCCTCGTGATCGAGCCCAACGTGCTGCTCCTCGACGAGCCGCTCTCGAACCTCGACCCGGCCCTCCGTCAGGCCACACGCGACGAGCTGCGCGAGATGCTGCACCGCCTGCACGTGACCGTGATGCTGGTGACGCACGATCAGGAGGATGCCTTCGCCGTCGCCGACCGGGTCGCGATGCTGTGCGCCGGGCGGCTCGAGCAGGTCGGGACGCCCGAGGAGCTGTACCACGCACCCGTGTCGCACGTCGTCGCCGGCTTCGTCGGCCGCGGGTCGTTCGCCGCCGGCCGCGCCGAGGGGGAGAGGGCCGTCGTCACGATCGGTGCGGTGAGCCAGCAGGCGGCCGTCAGTGCCGTACACGGCGTGGCGCCCCACCTGGCGGTGCTGCGGCCGGAGTCGCTCACCCTGGTGGACGCCGCCGAACCCGGGGTCTGGTGCGGCACCGTCCAGACCCGGCGATTCGCCGGTGATCACTTCGTCTACCGGGTGAGTGACATCCCGGGCGCCCAGGCTCCTCTCGAGGTGAGGAGCGACCACGGCCGCTACGGCGAGGGCGACGCCGTGGGCGTGAAGCTGCGAGCGCAGCCGGTGGCACTCGTGGCGGCGCATCGAGAGCCGTGAAGAAGCGGTTCACGGGACTCGCCCTCGTCGTCCTGGCGCTCCTGCTCTGGAGCGTCGTCTATCCGAACGTGTCCGTCGTCGTGGGCACGTTCACCCACGGCCTCCGGGACTGGCGGGCCTTCTTCCTGAGCCCCGCGGACCACGCGGCGCTGAAGAACACGCTCATCATCTCGGTGGCGTCGGTCGTCGCCTCGCTGGCCATCGGCATCCCGCTGGCCTTCCTGCTGACCCGCTTCGAATTCCGGGGCCGGCGATTCATGAGCGCGGTCGCCACGCTGCCGGCGGCGCTGCCGCCGCTCGTCGGCGTGATCGCGTTCATGTTCCTGTACGGCGAGAGCGGCGTGGTCACCCGCGGGATCCAGGACCTGTTCGGACTCGCCAGACCTCCCTGGACCTTCACGGGCGTCTGGGCGATCGTCTTCGTCCACGCGTACACGATGTACGTGTACGTCTTCTTCTTCGTCTCGGCGGGGCTCGAGCGCTACGACTCGTCGCTCGACGAAGCGGCGGAGGGGCTGGGCGCCACCCCGACGTTCCGTCTGTGGCGTGTCACCCTGCCGCTGCTGACGCCGTCGATTATCGGCTCGATGCTGCTCGTCTTCATGAGCGCGCTCGGGTCGTTCTCGGCGCCCTACATCTTCGGCGGCGGCACGCGCGTGCTCAGCACGCAGATCCTCGTCTCCAAGCTCAACGGGTCGATGAGCATGGCCTACGTGGAGACCGCGGTGCTCGCCATCACCGCCGTCGCGGCGCTGTTCATCCTGCGGTGGATCGAGCGGCGCCGGGACTACTCCATGGCCGGCAAGGGACGCACGACCCGACGGGTGGTGCAGTCGCGGTTCTGGCGCCGGGCCGC
>JBJKRG010000367.1:0-12276 GCA_046704805.1 Gemmatimonadaceae bacterium | reverse complement strand
ATCCCGCATCGTCAGCGGCCGCGCTGCGTCGGCTGCCGGCTCCGTCAGCCGCTCTCATGGTCCGTGCCGGGCGCGACGCACTCGACGATCCCGAGCTGGGAGTCGCCGCCCCCGTCGCCGTCGATCTCGCCCTCGCCGGCTGTGCCGCGCTCGGCGACGATCTCCTCGCGAGTGCCGACGTCGCCCGGGCCCAGCGTTTCTTCGAGACGTACACGCGCGCCGGTCGCACCCCGGCCGACGACCTCCGTGGCCGCGTGGCGGCCTGACCCGCCGCCGGTGCCGGGCCGATGACCGCGGTCGGAGCCGCGCTCGCCGCCGAATCGGTGTCCCGTCGCTTCGGCACCGTTACCGCTCTCGACCGGGTGTCCCTGCGGGTGGCGCCCGGCGAAACCGTCGCGCTGGTCGGGGAGAGCGGTTCCGGCAAGACGACGCTGCTCCGCTGCTTCAACGCGCTCACCATCCCCGATAGCGGCCGGGTACTCGTGGACGGCGCGGACGTGGCCACCGGGGACCCCGTGGCCCTTCGCCGACGCATCGGCTACGTGCAACAGGACGGAGGACTCCTCCCCCACTGGACGGTGCAGCGCAACGTGGAGCTGGTGCCGCGTCTCCGTCGCATGCCCGACGCGTCGGAGCGGGCCATCGAGGCACTCGATCTGGTCGGGCTCGCTCCGGGAACGTTCGCGGCCCGGTGGCCACGGGAGCTGTCCGGCGGTCAGCGCCAGCGCGTGGCGATCGCCCGCGCGCTGGCGGCACACCCCGACGCCGTGCTCCTCGACGAGCCGTTCGGGGCGCTCGATGCGATCACGCGGGGCGAGCTTCGCGAGGCGTTCGCCGCGCTGCGGTCGAGGCTGCGGCTCACGACCCTCCTCGTCACGCACGATCTGACGGAGGCGCTGGAGCTGGCCGATCGCCTCGTGGTCCTGCACGCGGGCCGCGTGGAACAGGACGCCGCCCCGGCGGCGCTGCTCGCTGCGCCGGCGAGCGACTACGTCGCGATGCTGCTCGACCGGGCGGGGGTGCGGGCGTGAGTTGGCCGGCGCTCCTGCTCGCCCTGACCCTCCGGGCGGGCCCCGCCCAGCCGGTGCGGCCGGTGGTCGTGGCCTCGAAGCCGTTCGGCGAATCGTACGTCCTGGCCGAGATGTTCGCCCAGCTCCTCGAGGCACGGGGGATCGCGGTCGAGCGCCGGCTCGGACTGGGAGCCACCGAGATCGCGTTCGCAGCGCTCCGCCGCGGTGCGATCGACGTCTATCCCGAGTACACCGGCACGGGGCTGGTGGCGATCCTGCACGAGAAGCCGAGCGGCGGCCCGGGCCAGGTGTACCGGGAAGTTGCCGCGCAGTTCCGGAAGCGGTGGGACATGCGCTGGCTTCCGCCGCTCGGTTTTCAGAACACGTATGCCATCGCCGTGCGCCGGGCCACGGCCGATTCGCTGCACCTGGCGACGCTCAGCGACCTGGCGCGCGTGGCCCCGCGGCTCCGGGCCGGGCTGACGCCGGACTTCATCGGTCGCGCCGATGGACTGCCCGGGCTGGCCCGGGCCTACGGGATCCACTTCAGGTCCGTCCGCGCCCTGCTGCCGGCCGTCAAGTATCAGGCGCTGGCCGCGGGCAGCGTGGACGTCATCGACGGTTATTCCACGGACGGACTGATCGCCCGCTACGATCTCGTCGTGCTGCGCGACGATCGCGGATTCTTCCCGCCGTATCAGGCCGCGCCGCTGGCGTCGGGCGCCCTGGCGCGTCGAGATCCGGCGGCGATCGCCGCCCTCAGTGAACTGGCGGATCGTCTGGACGCCGCCACGATGCGGCGACTGAACGAGCGCGTCGAGGTGGACGGCGCCGCGCCGGCGGCCGTGGCCCACGAGGAGCTGCAGTCGCTGGGGTTGCTGGGGTCCGGCGGCACGCGCGCGGCGGCGGTGCGTGCGGCCACCGGATCGTTTCTCGCCTTCCTGTGGAGCCGGCGCGCTACGCTCGCGTCGGAAACGGCGCGCCACGTGATGCTCGTCCTGGTCTCGCTCGGCGTGGCCATCCTCGTCGCCGTCCCGCTGGGGCTGTTCCTGGAGCGGGCGCCGGGCGCCGCGGAAGGGGTGATTCGCGTGGTCGGGCTGCTCCAGACCGTGCCGGGCATCGCCCTGCTGGCGTTCATGCTGCCGCTGCTCGGCATCGGCGTCGTGCCGGCGCTGGTCGCACTCACGCTGTACGCGCTACTGCCGATCGTGCGGAATACGTACACCGGCGTCCGCGACGCCGACCCGTCGGCGACCGCGGCCGCCCGGGCGCTCGGCATGACGCCGCGGCAGGTCCTGTTCCAGGTACGACTCCCGCTGGCGGCCCCCGTGATCTTCGCCGGCATACGCACGGCGGGTGTGATCGCCGTGGGCACCGCCACGC
Organism: Gemmatimonadaceae bacterium; assembly: GCA_046704805.1. Taxonomy (GTDB): domain Bacteria; phylum Gemmatimonadota; class Gemmatimonadetes; order Gemmatimonadales; family Gemmatimonadaceae; genus JAGWRI01. Next base: position 9,883 of record JBJKRG010000367.1, on the reverse strand, counting down.
TGGCGGCGTTCATCGGCGCCGGCGGCCTCGGCGATCCCATCGTCGCCGGCCTCGCGCTCAACGACACGCGGCTGGTGCTCTCGGGCGCGATCCCCGCCGCCCTGCTGGCACTCGTCACCGACGGCGTCCTCGCCATCGCCGAGCGCCTCGCCGCACCGCGCGGGGTCGGCTGATCGCCGTCGGGGTACCGGGGCCGTGCGCCGGATTGCTACCGGCCCTCCGGCGCCGCGCCTAGGTTTAGGCCGTATGACACCCCACACCTGGCAGGGACAACTCGACGGGATCGCCTTCTTCGACAGCCTTCCCGAATCGCTGCGGTGGCATCTGGTTCGGGCCGGCGTGCCCAGCACGTTCGAGGCGGGCTCGATGCTGTTCCGTGAAGGGGACACCCGCGCGTTCTTCGCCGTCGTACTGTCCGGAAGCGTCGCCATCGAGCACGCCAACACCGCCGCGCCACTGGCCACGCTGGGACCGGGTGAGGTGGTGGGCGAGGGGATGCTGCTGGACGATTCCCCGCACGGGACGTCGGCGCGGGCCCTCACCGGCACCGAGACCATCCTCTTCAATAAGGAAACGCTCGACCCGGTCCTGAAGGACTCGCCGGCGCTGCACGCGGCGCTGGTGACGCGAGCCGCGCGGGCCATCGCCCAGCGGCTCAGGGCGGCCGACGCCACGCTCGCCGGCCGCGGGCGTGCCCTGGGTTTCACCGGGGGCGCGTCCCGCCGGGAGCACGACCTCCTGGGGGAGCGCGACGTCCCCGCCGATGCGCTGTACGGGATCCAGACGCTGCGCGCCCTGGAGAACTTCCCGATCACGGGCGTGCCGATCCGCGAGTTCCCCTCGCTCGTCGAGGCGCTCGCCACCGTCAAGGCGGCGGCGGCGCACGCCAACGCGGCGCTCGGGCTCCTGCCCCGCGAGATCGCGTCCGCCATCGAGGAGGCCGCCGCCGAGATCCGCGCCGGCCGTCACCACGAGCATTTCCTGGTGGACGCCATCCAGGGCGGCGCCGGGACCTCGACCAACATGAACGCGAACGAGGTGATCGCGAACCGCGCCCTCGAGCTCATGGGACGGCCCCGCGGTGACTACGCCACGATCCATCCCAACAACCACGTGAACCTCAGCCAGTCCACCAACGACGTGTACCCCACGGCGGTGAAGCTGGCGCTCCACAGCAGCATCGAAGGGCTCCGCGCGGCCATGCGACAGCTCGTCGAGGCCTTTCTCACCAAGGGCGAAGAGTTCGCGCGCCATATCAAGATGGGCCGCACCCAGCTCCAGGACGCCGTGCCGATGACCCTCGGGCAGGAGTTCTCGGCGTTCGGACACACGATGCTCGAGGACGTCGACCGGCTGGGGGAGGCCCAGGCCCTCATCCGCGAGATCAACATGGGGGCGACCGCCATCGGGACCGGCATCAACACCCCGCCGGGATATGCCGAGAAGGTGCGCGAGAACCTGGCCGCCCTCACCGGCCTGGGTCTCATCACCGCCCCGGATCTGGTGGAGGCCACCGCCGACACCGGAGCCTTCGTGCAGCTCTCGGGGGTCCTCAAGCGCTGCGCCGTCAAGCTGTCGAAGATCTGCAACGACCTGCGACTGCTGAGCTCGGGCCCCCGGGCCGGGCTCAACGAGATCAACCTTCCGGCCATGCAGCCCGGGTCGTCGATCATGCCGGGCAAGGTCAACCCGGTGATCCCCGAGGTCGTCAACCAGGTGTGCTTCGACGTGATCGGTGGGGACGTGACCGTGACGATGGCCGCCGAAGCAGGCCAGCTGCAGCTCAACGTCTTCGAGCCGGTGATCGCCTACCGCCTGCTCCGGAGCATCGACACGCTGCGGAACGCCTGCGTAGTGCTGCGCGAGCGATGTGTGAACGGGATCACGGCGAATCCGGCGCGAATGCACCAATTCGTGGAGGGATCCATCGGGATCGTGACGGCCCTGGTACCGGTGCTCGGATACGAGCGGTGCAGCCAGATCGCCAAGACGGCCCTGGACAGCGGACGCAGCGTGACCGAGCTGGTCCTGGAGCAGCAGCTCCTCACACGGGCCCAGCTCGACGAGCTGCTCGATCCCGAACGCATGACCGCGCCGCGGCGCACGTCACCGTAGCGGTCACCTCGTTTCCATTCTTCCGTGGTGTGCCATGGCTGGAGTGAAGATCGACGGTGCAGGACAGGCGAAGTTGAAGACGCTGGCGGACGCGACCACGCAGCTCCAGCGCATTCACGGCCTGGTGGAGCAGTACGCGCTCGCGGTGAAACGGCGGACCCCGACCGGAACGCTGTTCATGAATCTGAAGCGCCAGCTGCCGGCGCTCGGCGGATTGCTGAAGGGGCAGTTCGGCATGATATCCGATCAGGTGTTCGCCGTGACGCTCGCCATCACGCGTGGCACGAGCGAGCCGAACCGCATCCGACAGATGCGCGAGGGCGTGGCACAGGTGGGGCTGGCGCTCGAGGTCGCGGCCCGACAGGTCCAGGAGAAGCACAGGGTCGACGACGAGGCGCCGGCCCGGCGGGGCGGGTGATTTCCCCCGCTTCGCGACCGTCCAAACGGATGTCGGAGGGCGTGTTGCGAGCCGTTGCCGGGGCCCGAATTCGCTTGCTTTAGCCCCCGGCAGCCGGTAGGTTGCCTGTGCTGTTTTTTCGCCCGCTAGCGCCCAATCCCTTCCTGGGCGCCAACACCACGCTGGACACAAGGTATCCGCATGGGAACACATTCCCGCCCGCGTCGGCTGACGACCGCCGCGCTGACGGTGGTGCTCGCAGTGCTGATCGCTGCGTGCGCACCTGCACATCCCAACTCGGTCTTCAACAACCACACGGATTTCAATCGCGCGATCGGTCATCTGTTCGATCTGTTGATCGGTCTCGGATCGTTCGTGTTCCTGTTCGTGGAGACGCTGCTCCTGATCACGCTGATCAGGTTCCGCAAGCGCCAGGGGCAGCCGCCGCCGAGGCAGGTGCACGGCAACACCAGGCTCGAGATCCTGTGGACGGCGATTCCGGCGGTAATCCTGGCCATCATCGCCGTGCCCACGGTGCGGACGATCTTCCGAACGGAAGCCCCGGCCGTGGCCGATGCGCTGCAGGTCACCGTGACCGGGCACCAGTGGTGGTGGGAGTTCCAGTATCCCAAGTACGGCATCACGACGGCCAACGAGCTGTATCTGCCGATCGGCCGCACGGTGAACTTCACGCTGAAGACGGCCGACGTCATTCATTCGTTCTGGATCCCTCAGCTGGGCGGCAAGCGGGACCTCATCTCCAACCACACGAACTATCTCTGGTTCACGCCCGACTCGGTGGGGGACGACGTCTTCAACGGGTTCTGTGCCGAGTTCTGCGGGGAATCACATGCCAACATGCGGTTCAAGGTGTTCACGGTGACGCCGGCGGAGTTCGCCGAGTGGGTGAAGCACCAGCAGCAGCCGGCGGTCCCGCTCGCCGCGGATACCGGGAAGAAGGCGGCGGCCGGCCATCCGGCCGCGCCGGCCGCGGGCCTGCAGGTGGCGCAGGCGGCCCCGTCCACGGAGAGCTTCATCTCCTACAGCCGCGCCAAGCTTCCCTACTACGCCGTGCCGCACACGCCGCTGCCTGCCGGGTTGACGTTCGACACGGCGCTGGTGGGCAACGCGGTGCAGGGCGAGAAGCTGATCAACGCGCCGACCTCGCTGTGCATGGCCTGCCACCGGATCGGGGGTGATCCGATGATGCAGGGGGTGATCGGCCCGGATCTCACGCACCTTGCCTCGCGGACGACGATCGCGGGTGCGACCTATCCGAACGACAAGGAGCACCTGGAGTACTGGATCAAGAACGCCCGCCTGATGAAGCCCGGGGTGATCATGTACACGCTCGGCAAGGGCCAGATCGACCCCACCACCGGCAAGCCGACCCAGTTCGCGAACCTGACCGATCAGCAGATCGCCGACATCGTCGCCTATCTGCAGACCCTGAAGTAATCGCACGGAGATTCTGACGCATGGCAACCACCGCTGCCGCTCCCCCGTACGTCACGACCCGGGAACCGTCCAAGACCGGGCTCTGGAGCTGGCTCACGACCGTCGATCACAAACGCATCGGGGCGCTCTACCTCGGCACCGCGTTCGTGTTCTTCCTCATCGGTGGGCTCGAAGCGGAGATCATCCGGGCCCAGCTGATGCATCCGAACGGCACCGTCGTCTCCGCGTACGTGTACAACGAGCTGTTCACGATGCACGGCACGACCATGATCTTCCTCGCGGTCATGCCGATGTCGGCGGCGTTCTTCAATTTCCTGGTCCCGCTGCAGATCGGGGCCCGCGACGTCGCGTTCCCCCGGCTGAACGCGTTCAGCTACTGGGTGTTCCTGTTCGGCGGCATCTTCATCAACATCTCGTGGCTCTTCGGCGCCGCCCCCGATCGCGGATGGTTCGGCTACGCGCCGCTCACCACGATGCAGTTCAGCCCCGGCCTCAACATCGACTTCTGGGTGCTCGGCATTCAGATCCTCGGCGTGTCCTCACTGGCCGCGGCGTTCAACTTCATCACCACGATCATCAACATGCGGGCCCCCGGCATGCACATGATGCGATTGCCGGTGTTCACGTGGATGGCGTTCATCGTGCAGTTCCTGCTGATCCTCGCCTTCCCGGTGATCACGATCGCCCTCGTGTTCCTGCAGTTCGACCGGTTCTTCGGCACGCAGTTCTACGAGCTCGCGGCGGGCGCGGACCCGCTGCTCTGGCAACACTTATTCTGGATCTTCGGCCACCCGGAGGTCTACATCCTGATCTTGCCGGCGTTCGGCCTGGTCTCCGAAGTGCTCCCGACGTTCTCGGGCAAACCGCTCTTCGGCTACCCCGTGATGGTGTATTCCGGCATGCTGATCGGCTTCCTCGGCTTCGGCGTCTGGGCGCACCACATGTTCGCCGTCGGGCTGGGACCGATCGCCGACTCGGTCTTCGGGATCACGACGCTGCTGATCGGCATCCCGACCGGCGTGAAGATCTTCAACTGGATCTTCACCATGTGGGGCGGCAACGTGCGGTTCACCGTGGCCTGCAAGTTCGCCATCGCGTTGATCGCCCTGTTCACCATCGGTGGAATCTCCGGCATCATGCACGCATCGCCGCCGGCCGACCTGCAGCAGACGGACAGCTACTTCGTGGTCGCCCACTTCCATTACGTGCTCTTCGGCGGCTCGATGATGGGGATCTTCGCCGGCGTCTACTACTACTTCCCGAAGATCACCGGCCGAATGCTGAGCGAGAAGCTGGGCAACTGGCACTTCTGGCTCACGTTCATCGGGGCGAATCTGACGTTCTTCCCGATGCACTTCTCGGGATTGGCCGGCATGCCGCGGCGCATCTACCGCTACGACGCCGGCCAGGGCTTCACCACGTACAACATGCTCTCGTCGTGGGGCGCCTATCTGCTCGGCATCGCCACGCTGATCTTCATCTGGAACGTGCTGCGGAGCCGGAAGCGCGGCGCGATTGCCGGCCACAATCCGTGGAACGCCCCATCCCTGGAGTGGTCCATTCCCTCGCCGCCGCCCGACTACAACTTCGCGCAGATCCCCCAGGTGAACTCGCGCTATCCGCTGTGGGACCACAAGGGCGAGGTCATCGAATTCCACGAGGGCGAGCCGGTGAAGACGGCGCAGGAGCTCGGCATCCCGATGCCGTTCCCGACGATCAAGCCGCTGCTGGTCGCCCTGTTCATGGTCCTGATGTTCTCGGGGCTGATCTACATCCACAAGAACAACCTGCCGCTGGCGCTCTCGTTCATCCTCGGCGGCGCGGCGTGTATGGTCGCGTCGCTCTATAGCTGGCTGCTCAGTCCTCTGGAGTAGCAGGACGCCGGGGCGCGGCCCGACCACCGTGCTCCGGAGCCCTCACGGTTCCTTCTCCCGCATCACGACTTCACGGTTTCCGCAATGGCCAATCCAGCAGCTGTCGTCGAGCATCACGGGCATCCGCCGACCACGACCGGCATCGACCACCGCAAGGTGGCGATCTGGGCCTTCATCGGCTCGGAGTGCATGCTCTTCGCCTCGCTCATTTCGACCTACCTGATCTACAAGGGCCGGAGCGTGACGGGCCCATTCCCGCACCAGGTCTGCAGCCCGCCGGTGTGCGCCACCGTCATGCCGCCGGTGTTCCGCATTCCGGTGACCTCGGCGTCGACCTTCGTCCTGCTGGTCTCCTCGCTGGCGATGGTCCTCGCCCTGGCGGCCGTCGAGAACGCCGACAAGCCCAAGCACACCCTGGGCGAGCGCATCCTCGGCAGCTCCAAGCTGTGGCTGTTCATGACCGCCCTGCTCGGCACCACTTTCGTCGGCTTCCAGGCCTTCGAGTTCACGTCGTTCGTGCACGACGGACTCACCATCCGCACCAACCTGTTCGGGTCGTCGTTCTTCACCCTCACCGGGTTCCACGGCGCCCACGTGACCGCCGGCGTGCTCTGGCTGCTCACGCTCTTCGCCATCGACGTCAAGCGCGGCCTCAAGCCGAAGGACGCCATCATCGTCGACATCGCGGCCCTCTACTGGCACTTCGTCGACGTGGTCTGGATCGCGATCTTCACGCTCGTCTACCTCATTCACTGATGGAACCTCCCATGGCTCACGATCCCTCGGCCGACGTCGCCACCGCCTCCCACGCCGATCACGTCTTGCTGGGCATCGAGAAGGAGCACCCCACCTGGTCCACCTACTGGAAGGTGGCCGTGGTGCTCACCGTGATCACCGCCTGTGAGGTGTGGGTCTATTACATCCCGGGCTTCGCCGGCACCCACCTGTTCGTGCCGACCCTGCTCGTGCTGTCGGCCATGAAGTTCGCGATCGTCGTCCTGTTCTACATGCATCTGCGCTACGACAGCAAGCTCTTCCGGGCGCTGTTCACCGGGCCGCTGACGGTGGCGCTCGTCACCATCATCGCCCTGCTGTTCCTGTTCGGACACCTCGCGATCCACGCTACGTGATGCTATGACCGCAGTCGTCGCGCCGTTGCTGCACGCCGGCGCACCCGTTGGGCCCATCGGCTTCGACATCGAGTGGAGTACCGTCATCGGTCTGGTCCTGTTCGGCGCACTGTACGAATGGCGCGCCCGGCAGGGCCGGCGTGTTTCCGGCGACCGCCCCACCGTCGCCAACCGGATCTGGTTCTATGGCGGCGTGGTCGTCATGTTCCTGACGCTGAACGGCCCGATGGACACGCTGAGCGACCACTACCTGTTCAGCGTCCACATGCTGCAGCACCTGATGCTCACCCTGGTCATCCCGCCGCTGTTCATCGCCGGCACCCCGGGGTGGATGCTGCGACCCCTGCTCCGCTCGCCGCGCCTGGCCGCCCTGCTCCGCGTCCTCACGCGCCCCGGCCTCTGTCTCACCGTCTTCGGCGTCGTCCTCGGTGTCTGGCACCTCCCGCCCCTGTACGACGCCGCGATCCGGAACGAGCACATCCACATCATGGAGCACCTCATGTTCCTCGCCGCTGCCGTCATGATGTGGTGGCCGGTCATGAGCCCGCTGCCCGAGCTGCCGCGCCTGTCGTACCCGCGGCAGATCCTGCATCTGTTCCTGGTGAGCCTCGAGATGACCGTGCTCGCGATCTGGATCACCCTGGCGCATTCGGTGCTCTATGCACCCTACGCGGCATTCCCGCGCATCTGGGCGCTCACGCCGCTGCAGGACCAGCGCATCGGCGGCATGGTGATGTGGATTCCCGGCGCGTTCTCGCTCTACGCCGCCATCTCGGTGGTCTTCTTCAAGTGGCAGCAGCGCGACGGCGACGAGAGCGAGGCCGGCGCCCAGGCCGGGTGGATCCCAGGGCCCGCCAAGTAGCTCCGGCGGGCCCGCACCGGGCCGACGCTCCGCCGGGGTGCTACTCCTTCCCCTCCAGGGCATAGATCAGCTCGGCCTTGAGCTTCGGATGGGTACGCCACATGTACGCCCCCATCGTGATCGAGGCGATCAGATTCCCCACGGCGACGTTGTACCAGGCGATCGCGCCGAAAATCGCCACGTCGCTGAACGCCGAGGTCAGGGCGTAGAACCCCGCCTCGAACGCGACGAACAGGAGCAGCGCGCCGGCTAGGATGGTGGGTTGGCGTTCCGCCCAGTTGACGATCGCCGCGACGATGATCCCGGCGATGATGAACGCCAGATAGTGGAACACGGTGTAGCCGATGATGACCAGGAGGTCGGTGTTCCGGTTGGTCGTCTGGCCGAACAGGGTGAAGAACCCCCGTCCCAGTTCGATCGGGGTCCGGAAGGGGTGCCGGAGGGCGATATCGACCACGAAGAACCAGGCGGCCACGGCGGTCGCTCCGAGAACGCCGGCCATGGTTCCTTCCCGCAAGATGCCGTTCCGCATCCGCCACCTCCTTGGATCGTTTCGGCGCGGCTCAGATGGGGCTATAGTTGTAGCCCCAGATGCCTCTGGTCAGTTCCCCGGCAGAACCCGCCCCGGCGCCGGTCGCGCCTATGTCGAGCATCGCTCCTCGCGAGCGGCTGCTCTCGCTCGACGTCTTCCGGGGACTCACCATCGCCGGCATGCTCCTCGTGAATACCCCGGGCACGTGGAGCGCCATCTATCCGCCGCTCGAGCACGCGGCCTGGAACGGCTGGACCCCGACCGATCTCATCTTCCCCTTCTTCCTCTTCATCGTCGGGATCACCACCGAGCTCTCGCTCTCCGCACGCCGCGCGCGCGGCGACGACGAGGCCGCCATCCGCCGTCAGATCATCCGGCGTGGTGCGCTCATCTTCCTCTTCGGATTCCTCCTCAACGGCGTCCCGTTCTTCACGTGGACGGCCATCCCGGGAATTCCCGATCCCACCTTCCTGCAGCGGGTCGTCGATCGGTTCTACCACTGGCGGTGGCTCGGTGTCCTCCAGCGGATCGGCCTGGCCTACATTGCCGCCGGATTGATCGCGCGGCGGGCCTCGGTGAGGCGGCTCGTAGGCGTGATCGCCGGGATCCTGCTCGTCTACTGGGTGGTGCTCACCTGCCTGCCCGTCCCCGGCACGCACGGCACGATCGGCGCCCTGCTGCTGGACCACCCGAGCATGACGATGGCCGCCTGGTGGGACCGCTTCCTGCTGGACTGGACCCGGTTCGGGCTCGGCAACCACATCTGGCCGGTCAGTGTGACCTGGGACCCGGAAGGCCTGTTTTCGACGGTTCCGGCCGTCGCGACGTGCCTGCTGGGGAACCTTGCCGGCCGCTGGATCGTCAATAGAAAGCGCCCACTGCTCGACCGGGTGAGCGCGCTGTTTGCGGTCGGCGCCCTGGGGATGATGGTGGGGCTGATGTGGAACTGGGTGTTGCCGATCAACAAGAGCCTCTGGACCAGCTCCTATGTCGTGTTCACGGCCGGCGTCGCCTGCGTTTCCATCGCGACCATCATCTGGATCGTGGACGTGCAGGGCGTGAAGTGGTGGACCCGGCCGTGGGTGACGTACGGGCGCAATCCGCTGATCGCGTACGTCGGGTCGTTCTTCATGGCCCGGATGATCTACTCGGTCCTGTCGGTCCGGTACGATGGCCGGACGATGCCACTCGAGGAGGCGGTGTTCCGCCGGCTGTTCCTCTCCTGGGCATCACCCGTGAACGCTTCGCTCGCGTTCGCCGTCGCGTTTGTGTTACTGTGGTACGGAATTCTCCTGGTGCTGGATCGCCGGGGCATCATCCTGAAGGTGTGAGGCCGACGCCGGCCGCTGCCTGCTCCATCCATCGTCTCACCGTTGCCGTGTCGTCATGAAGCTTGCGGTTGCTCTCGTTTCGGTCCTCGCCGGTATCACGCTCGCCGCCGCCACACGCGGCACCGCGGAATCGGCGCCGCGCGCCTCGACCGACGCGGCGCCGGCGTCGGCCACCCCGCATGCC
>JBJKRG010000366.1:0-7076 GCA_046704805.1 Gemmatimonadaceae bacterium | reverse complement strand
GGCGCCATCGACTTCCATCAGGCCGGCGCGATGGCGGAGCCGCTCCGGCTCGTGCAGGAGCTTGCGATTTCGGGGCTCGCCGCCGCCGCCATCTTCGCATCCGGTCTCGCGAGCCATGGCTATGATTGTCCGTGACGCCGGATCTGGCTCACGGCGCAGCGTGTGCCGCCCGTGCCCCCACCCCCCACTTCCGAGGACGCGATGTCTCTCTCCGTCGGTCAGAAGGCCCGCCGCTCGCTGACGCTCACCGAGGACCACGTGCGCAGCTACGCCGAGATCACGGGTGACCACAACCCGCTGCATTTCGACCCCGCGTTCGCGGCGGGCACCAAGTTCGGCCGCCTGGTGGTGCAGGGCGGACTCACGACCGGAATCCTCCACGCGCTCGTCGCCACGGATCTCCCGGGCCCCGGCACCGTGTTCCTGAGTCAGAACTGGAAGTTCACCGCCCCGGTGTACATCGGCGATACGATCACCGCCGAAGCGGAGGTGCTGAGCGTTCACGCGTCGAAGCCGGTGTCACAGCTTGCCGTTCGCGTCTGGCGGCAGGACGGCGAGACGGTGCTGGAGGGCGAGGCGTGGTGCTATCGGTTCCAGCCGGAGCCCGCAGCCGGGACATGATCGGCCGCGGAGTGCCGGGTGGGGGTGGCGTGGCACCACCGGGCGTCGCAGACTTGCGCACCTCCACTCGACGCGCTCCGTAACCGTCGCCGCCGGGGGCGGCTCATCCGCTCGTTGAACGCAGCATTCACCACCGGGTCCCATGATGCGCATTGACCGCCCACGCGCGACGCCGGCGACGCTCCTCGTCGCGCTCGCCGTCTGTTCGATCGCCGTTCCGTCGACACTGATTGCCCAGGAGGTCCCGCCGACCGAGTACGGCGCGCTCACGTGGCGGAACATCGGCCCCTTCGAAGGCGGCCGCGTGGAGGCCGTCACGGGCATTCCCGGCAACCCGTCCACCTTCTACTTCGGCGCCGTCAACGGCGGCGTCTGGAAGACGGTCGACGCCGGGCAGACGTGGGAGTCGTCGTGGAACGGGCCGGACGTGGGCACCATCGGCGCGCTGGCCGTGGCGCCGTCCGACCCGAACGTCATCTACGCCGGCACCGGCGAGCCCGATCCGCGCACCGACCTGGCGAGCGGCGACGGCGTCTACCGGTCCACCGACGGTGGGCGCACCTGGACCCATGTGGGCCTGGACGCGTCGCACCAGATCGCGCGCATCGTCGTCGATCCGCGGAATCCGGACGTGCTGCTGGCAGCCGCCGAGGGCGACATCTTCAAGCCGAACGCCGAGCGCGGCGTGTACCGGTCGACCGACGGCGGGGAGCACTGGACGCGGACGCTGTTCGTGAACGACAGCACGGGCGCCGTGGACCTGGCGATGGATCCGACGAACCCGCGGATCCTGTTCGCCGCCATGTGGCAGGTGCGGCGTACGCCCTGGTCGCTCGTTGACGGCGGGGCGGGCAGCGGCCTCTACCGGTCGACGGACGGTGGGGTCACCTGGGTACACCTGGAAGGACACGGGCTGCCGGCCGGGATCTGGGGACGCACCTCGGTTTCGGTCGGCGCCGACGGCCGGCACGTGTACGCGCTCATCAACGCACACGCGGGCGGCCTCTACCGGTCCGACGATGGCGGTACGGAATGGCGGCTGATCAACGACGACCAGAATATCCGCCAGCGCCCGTGGTACTACTTCCAGGTGAAGGCGGACCCGCAGGACCCGAACACGATCTACCTGCTGAACTTCTTCATGTACCGGTCCACGGACGGCGGGCGGAGCATCACGCGGCTGACGCCCCCCCACGTGGACAACCACGCGATCTGGATCGACCCGACCGCGCCGCAGCGGATCATCGAGGGGAACGACGGAGGCGCGACGATCTCGCTCGATGGCGGCGCCCACTGGAGCACCGAGTCCAACCAGCCGACGGCGCAGATCTACCACGTGGCGACGGACGACGAGATCCCGTACCGCGTCTACGGCGCGCAGCAGGACCGCGGTACGTACTCGATCGCCAGTGCGACGGCGCACGGTGCGATCACCGACCAGGACTGGTACGACGTGGCGGGCGGTGAGAGCGGGTACGTGCTTCCGGTGCCGGGCGCACCGGACACGGTCTTCGCCGGCTCGTACTTCGGCGACCTCACACGCTGGAACCGCACGACGCGCGAGGCGCAGGACGTGACCCCGTGGCCCGAGAATACTGAAGGCTCGGCGGCGAAGGACGTGAAGTACCGCTTCAGCTGGACGTCACCGCTGGCGTGGGATCCCTTCCGCCCGTACACCCTGTACTCCGGCTCGCAGTACCTGCTCGAGACGACCGACGGCGGGCGGAGCTGGAAGCAGATCAGCCCCGACCTGACGCGGAACGACAAGAGCAAGCAGCAGCTCTCGGGCGGGCCGATCACGCTCGACAACGTCGGGGCCGAGTACTACGACGTCATCTATACCATCGCACCGTCGACGCGCGCGAAGGGATTGATCTGGATCGGCACCGATGACGGACTCATCCAGCTCACCCGCGATGGCGGCGCCCACTGGACCAACGTGACGCCGAAGGCGCTGCCCGAGTGGGCACACGTGGAGTTGATCGACGCGTCCCCGCACGACGCCGGCACGGCGTACGCCGCGGTGAGCGCCCGGATGATGGGCGACGACACGCCGTATCTCTTCCGGACGCACGACTACGGGGCACACTGGACTTCGATTGCGAGCGGCCTGTCCGGCTGCGTGTATTTCGTGCGCGAGGATCCCGTCCGGGCCCACCTCCTCTACGCCGGCACCGAGCACGGCGTGTACGTCTCGTTCGACGACGGGGACCACTGGCAGTCGCTGATGCTGAACCTGCCCCCGACGTCGATGCGCGACCTCGTGGTGCACGGCAACAACCTGGTGCTGGCCACGCACGGACGCGGCTTCTGGATCCTCGACGGCATCGCCCCCCTGCGCCAGGCCTCGGCGGCCGTGGCGCGCGACGATGCCCATCTCTTCAAGCCCGCCGACGCGGTCCGCGGGCCCCTCGGCGGCGGACGGACCATGGCGGGGGCGACCACGGGCGGCAACGCGCCTGGTGGTGCGCTCATCGACTACTATTTGAAGGCCGCTCCCACGACGCCGGTGACGCTGGAGGTGTTGGACCCGAACGGCGCGGTCGTGAACCGGTTCTCGAGCCGCCCCGGCGCCGACCGCGGGCCGCTGGTCCCCGCCAGGGCGGGCGGCAACCGGTTCGTCTGGAACCTGCAGTACGCGGGGCCGCCGCTGCTGCACGTGCCCGGCGGTCCGATCTTCGAGTCGGGGCAGCCGATGTCACCGACGGTGGTGCCGGGCCGGTACACCGTGCGGCTCACGGCCGACGGACACACGTACACGCAGCCGCTCACCGTGACCCTCGACCCGCGCCTCAGGGCGACACCGGCCGATCTCGCCCGGCAGCTCGACCTCATGCAGCAGATCAACCGGGCGCTGACGCAGGACCACGAGGCGTTCAATCAGATCGCGGCGCTGCGGCAGCAACTCCGTGGGATCGTCGACCGTCTGGGCAGCGACGCGTCGATGCGTGCGGTGGTGGACTCGGCGGCGGCGCTCGACGTCCGGGCCGACACGCTGGCCGTGCGCTTCTTCCAGTACAGGGCCAGGGCCGCGAAGTGGCTGTTCATGAACTACCCGATTCAGCTCAACGCGAAGCTCGTGAGCCTGGAAGGCTCGGTTGGCGGCTCCGACGACGCGCCGACGGCGCAGGACGTGGCCACCTTCCGGGAGTTGCGCTCGCACCTCGATGCGCGGCTCGCCGACTGGACGCGGATGCGGCAGCGCGACGTTGCCGCCCTGAACGCGCTGATGCAGCGGCACGGGATCACGCCGGTCTACGTGGGGGGCACCGCCCCCCGGTAGTCGCGGTCGCTCGGGCGCCGGGGCTTCACCCTGTGGGCGCGCCGAGGCGCGCCCACAGGAGCGCCCACGCCTCGATCGCTTCCTGCAGCCGCTGCACGCGGAAGAACTCGTTCGGCGCGTGGAAGTCCTCGTCCGCGACGGAGAAGGAGAAGAACACCGTCGCCAGCCCCATGTGCTTCCGGAACAGATCGGTGATCGGCACCGTACCGCCCGACCGCACGTTCAGGGGTCGCGCGCCGTACACGGCTTCCAGGGCCTGGCCGGCCGCCCGCAGCGCGAAGTGGTCGGACTCGATGAATCCGGCCTGTGCGCCGTGATCGCCGGCCCGGATCGACAGCCGGACACCAGGCGGCACGTGCGATTCCAGATGCCGTTTCACCAGGCGGACGATCTCGTCGGGATCCTGATCGGCCACGAGGCGGCAGGTGATCTTGGCGTGGGCCTCGCTCGGGATCACCGTCTTGCCGCCGGGACCCTGATAGCCGCCCCACATCCCGTTGAGCTCGAGGGTCGGCCGCGTCCACTGCCGCTCGAGCGTCGAGTAGCCCGGCTCGCCGAACACGGCCGGCGCTCCGATCTGGTCGAGGTACTTCTTCTCATCGAAGGGCAGCGCGGCGATAGCGGCGCGCTCCGCTGGGGTGAGCTCACGCACGCGGTCGTAGAAGCCGGCCACGGCCACGCGACCGCTCGCGTCGTGCAGGCCGGCGACGAGCTGTGCCATCGCGTGGAGCGGATTGGCCACGCCGCCACCGTGTCGTCCGGAGTGCAGATCCTTGGCGGCGCCCGTGAGCGTGATCTCCAGGGCGACCAGCCCGCGGTTGGAAACCGTGACCGAGGGTTCGTCGACGCGCCACATCGCGCCGTCGGCGGATACGGCCACGTCGGCCGCGAGTTGTTCACGGTGCGTGCGGATGAATTCGTCGAGGCTCGGACTCCCGATCTCCTCCTCGCCCTCGAACATGCACTTCACATTCACGGGCAGGGCGCCCACCGTCGCGAAGTACGCCTCGGCGGCCTTGATCGGGAGTAGCATCGGTCCCTTGTCGTCGGAGACACCGCGCGCGTAGAGCCGGCCGTCGCGGACCGTCGGGCTGAACGGCGGGGTCGTCCACTTCTCGAGCGGCTCCGGCGGTTGCACGTCGTAGTGGCCGTACACCAGCACCGTCGGCCGGCCAGGTGCACCGAGCCATTCGCCGTAGACCACCGGATTCCTGGCGGTCGGCATCAGGCGGACCTCGAACGGTCCGGCGGCGCGGAGCCGCGCCGCCACCCACTCGGCTGCCGCCACCATGTCGGCGGCGTGAGCCGGATCGGTGCTCACGCTCGGGATCGATGCGAACGCGATCAGCTCCTCGAGGACGCGATCGCGGCCCGCACGGATATGGGAGAGCACCTTGTCGTCGATCATCACCTACCCCCGTCGATGGAAAGTACCTGGCCCGTGATCCACCCCGCCTCGTCGGAGGCGAAGAACAGCACGCCGTTCGCGATATCGTCGGGCGTTCCCAGCCGCTTCAGCGCGATGCGCTCGACGAGGGCGCGCTGTCCCTCGGCGCCGTACGACTGCCACTGGCGCTCAGTGGTCGGGTTCGAGCGCACGAACCCCGGTGCGATGTTGTTCACGGTGATCCCCCACGGGCCGAGCTCGTGGGCGAGTTGCCGCGTGAGCCCGATCTGGGCCGCCTTCGCCGACGCGTAGGCCTGGATGCCGGTGAGGCTGACACCGAGCCCGGCCCCGCTCGAGATGTTGACGATGCGGCCCCAGTGCGCGGCCTTCATCCCCGGCGCCACCGCCTGTGCGCCATAGAACGCGCCGTCGACGTTGACCGCGAAGATGGACTTCCACTCGTCCGCCGTCACTTCCTCCAGCGAGCGGCCCACCTGTCCGAGCACGCCGCCGGCGTTGTTGACGAGTATATCGACGCGGCCCGAGGCGGCGCTCGCCTCGCCCACGAACGCGTGCACCGCCGGGCGGTCGCCGACGTCGACGACCCGGAACTCGCAGCGTCCGCCGGCCGCCAGGGTGAGCCGCCGCGTTTCCGCCAACTCGTCCGCGAGCACGTCGCAGGCCCAGACCGCTGCGCCCCGTGCCGCGAACGCCAGCGCGATGGCGCGTCCGAATCCGTGTGCCGCTCCGGTGACGATGACGGTCCGGCCGCCGAACTCACGCGTCACGATGGGCCCGCTCCGGCGTGGACGGCGGCCAGGGCTTCGAGTGTCGCCGGCGACGACGCGCGGCGTCCGGTCTCGAGATCGTGGATGAGCGCGACCAGCCGCGTCGTGAGCGGTGTCGGCACCCCCGCCTCCCGCCCCAGCGTCGCCACGATGCCGAGCTGCGCGTCGACCTCCGTGGGCCGACGGCGCACGTGGAGGTCGCGCCAGATGCCGCTGTGCGTCTTCGCCGATCGGCGGTTGAAGGCGATCAGCGCATCGAGTGACTGCTCGGCGGCGCCCGGTGGTGCGCCTGGCAGGTACGCCGCCGGATCGAATCCGTCGAAGGCTTCGGGGCGCACCCCTCGCGCCGTGGCGACGGCAAGTACCTCCCGGGCGAGGGCGACGTAGAGATCGCGAGAGGCCGGCCGGGCGAACGCGTCGGCGATGGAATCGTCGGTGAGGGCGGTGGCGAAGAGCATCGCGCCGTACGCTTCCTTGCCCCAGAGGTAGCCCCAGATGTTGGCGGTGGCGACCGCGCGGTCGTCGAAATCACGCCAGGCGTCGCGGATCGCCTCGGCGCGCGGAGTGATCCGGCCGTCGATCTCGCCGGCGACCACGGCGCCGCGACCCCCGTAGTGAATCAGCCCTGGCTCGAGATAGTCGGCGCCGAAGTTCACGAAGGCGCCGACGGTGCGCGGCCTGCTCACCACCTCCCCGATCACCAGCTCGTTGAGGCCGTTCTGCGCGGAAACGACACAGCCGTCGGCGCTCAGATGCGGGAGCAGCGTGCGTACGGCGCCCCCGGTGTGGTGCGCCTTGGTCGCGAGGACGATCGTATCCCACGTGCCCGTGACCGCCGCCGGCGTGAAGGCTGGCAGACGGACGGTGAAGTCCGCGATCGGCCCGGTGACGTGCAGTCCGTCCCGGTCGATCGCCGCTACGTGCTCGGCGGCGGCATCCACGACGGTCACGTCGTGGCCGGCCCGTGCGAGGTGCGCGGCCATCGTGCCGCCGATCG
>JBJKRG010000365.1:0-5960 GCA_046704805.1 Gemmatimonadaceae bacterium | reverse complement strand
GCGCTCCACCGCGGCCAGTACGCCCGGCAGCGCGGGCGCGACGGCCGGGCGCGGCGGCTGTTCGAGGCCGGGATGCAACTGGCAGACCGCCTCGGGATGCCGTACGATTACGCCCTGCTGCAGCTGGAGCTTGGCCGCTGCCTGCCGGAGCACTCCGCCGAGCGGGCACGCCATCTCGATGCCGCCGCCTCCCGGTTCACGGCGCTGGGTGCCGAACACGACGCGGCGCTCGCGGCCGCGCCGCCGGGAAACGCGACGACGTCGTGAGGCGGCCGACCCCGGCTCGCCCACTCTCGAGACGGGGGACCGCACGGCGATGCCCAAGAAGCGAATCGCGATCCTCGGCGGCGGCGCCGGATCCCTGAGCGCGGCCTTCTACCTCACGCGCACGCCGGAGCTGCGCGCCCGGTACGACGTCACCGTCTATCAGATGGGATGGCGGCTGGGCGGACAGGGCGCGAGCGGGCGCAACCGCGCCGAGCACGACCGCGTGGAGGAGCACGGGCTCCACGTGTGGCTCGGCTTCTACGAGAACGCCTTCGCGATGATGCGCGAATGCTTCGACGAGCAGGTGAAGCACCCCGACAACCCGTTCCGGAACTGGACCGATGCGTTCAAGCCGGAGTCCAACACGCCGGTCGGGCTCGGCGACGGCCAGACCTACTTCCTGGCGCAGTGGCCGACCAACGCCGACACGCCGGGCGACGGCGAGGTGATGCTCAGCCCGTGGGGCGCGATCACCGAGGCCCTCGGCGTCCTCGCCGAGATCATCAAACAGCTACTGGGCGCGGTGGAGCAGGAGGTCGGACCGGGGCGGTTGCTGCGCGTCGCCGTCGCGATGGTGGGGCGCGTCGTGGCCAGTCTGGTGAGCGACCTCCGGTCCCGGAAGGGCCTGGGGCATACGGTGCGCAAGGGCCTCGCCGTGGCCGCGGTGATCCCGGGGTTCGCGCTCCGGCACTCGCCGGAAAAGGTGCATGCGCTGCTGGAGCGCATGCACGTGGCTTCGACTTCGGCCGAGTCGCTGGAAGGCGCGTTCGATCACGCGCTTGCCGACGCAACCCTGCTGCTGCTGGAGATCGCGCGCGACGTCGTGCGGCTGGTCGTGCCGCCGGAGGGGCAGGGGGCCCTGCTCGACAAGATCCTCGATACGGCGACGGCCACCCTGCGCGGCGTGCTCAACCCCAAGTACGGGCTGGCGCCGGAGTGGAATCTCAACCGCCTGGACGAATACGAGTACCTCGACTGGCTCATCGAGAACGGGGCCCGGCCGACGATCAAGTCGGTGCCGCACCTGTTCGACGCGCCGGAGCTGCGGGCACTGTACGACCTCGCGTTCGCCTACCGGCCGAACCTGGAGCAGGGGCTGCAGCCGGACTTCGCCGCCGGCACGGCCATCCGCGCGATCCTCCGGATCTTCGCCACGTACAAGGGCGCGGTGCTCTACGAGATGCAGGCCGGGATGGGCGAGGCGGTGATCGGACCGCTGTACCAGGTGCTGCAACAGCGCGGCGTGCACTTCGAGTTCTTCCACAAGGTGCGGCGTCTGGAGCTGTCACCCGACAAGCGGTGGATCCAGCGCATTCATCTGGATCGTCAGGTGCAGTTGACCGGGCCGGCGTACGACCCGATGTTCGTCGTGAAGGGGCTGCCGTGCTGGCCGTCGGAACCGTTCTGGAGCCAGATCGTGGACGGCGAGCAGATCCGGGCGCGGCTCGACCACGCCGGCCTCACCCTCGAGTCGTGGTGGTGCGACGAGAAGTTCGACGAGCGGACGCTCGAGCTGGGCACCGACTTCGACAAGGTCATCCTCGGCATCAACCTCGGCGTCTTCCAGAAGCTGAATGCCGAGGACGAGTCGATGTGCGAGGAGCTGATCGCCGCCAGCCGGCCATTCCGCGAGATGACGGAGCAGCTCGGGCTGATCCCGACGTTCGGTGTGCAGCTCTGGATGGACCGCGACCTGCAGGGGCTCGGGTGGACGCACCCGAAGCCGGCCATGGACGGATCGGCGGAGCCGATGGACGTGTGGGCGGACATGTCGCAGGTGCTGGACAAGGAGAACTGGCCGGTGGCGAGCGCCCCGAAGTCCATCCAGTACTTCTGCGGGCCGTTCAACACGGAGTTGTTCCGGCGGCCGTCGCGCGACCACGGCGTGCCGCGCGAGGCGACCGAGCAGGTCACGGAGATCGCACGAACCTGGCTCACGAAGTACACGGGCAGCATCTGGCCGTCGGCACTCGAGCCGGGCACGCAGGGCACGCTGGACTGGGCGCTGCTGTGCACGGCAACCGACGCCCACGGCCCGGCCCGGCTGGCCACGCAGTGGATGCGGGCCAACGTCGATCCGACGGAGTGCTGTGTGACGTCGTGGCACGGCACGACGCGGTACCGGCTGCGCCAGGGCGACTCCGGCTTTCTCAACCTCTACCTGGCCGGCACCTGGACGCGAACCGGCATGAACGTGACCTGCGTCGAGGGGGCCGTGATGTCGGGGGCCGCCGCGGCCCGCGCCATCTGCGGCGAACCGAAGACGATCGTGGGATTCGACTTTCTCCAATCACCGTAAGGAGCGCGCGATGTCGTCCTCCTCCTATCCGCCGTACGTCGACGACCTCGGACACGGGCTGCAGGTGCCGCAGATCCCGGCGGCGTGCGACGGGGCCACGATCATGACCTTCGCCGTCCAGGGCACGCAGGACAGCATGCAGGCGCTCGTCGACAAGTTCCTCAATGCGCCCGCCGGTGGCGCGGTCACCTACGACGTGATCGGCTCGGCGCTGATGCTCACGTACTCGCTCACCCAGCGTCAGTTCTCCGTTCCGGAACAGGCGGGCTACACCCCGGACTACGAGACGGCGTTCTGGATTCCGCTCTTCGCCCGCAACGCCGACGGATCGCGTCCCGATCGCATCACCTTCTGGATCCCCTACCTGTTCATCAGCGGTCCGATGGGCATGGTCACCGGGCGCGAGGTGTGGGGGTTCCGCAAGGAGATCGGTGACATCTCGATGCCCACCGACCCGGGCCACGCGGCCCAGTTCACCGCGAAGGCCATCGTCTTCGATCCGCTCGCCAACACGAGTCCCGGCACGATGGAGACGGTGGTGCAGGTGAAGCGCGACGGGACGCTCGGGCCGCTGGAAGAGACGATCAAGGACATCGAGGACTTCTTCAAGCTGGTGCTCGACTTCTGGGGGAAGGGCGCGTCGAAGCTCCCGGTCAACCGGCTGGAGCTGCTCGTGGACGTCGTGAAGATGCTCGCCGCCTACAACGTGCCGGTGGTGAACCTCAAGCAGTTTCGCGATGCGCAGGACAGTACGCGCGCCTGCTACCAGGCGCTCATCGAGAGTCCCTGCACCCCCACGCACTTCTACGGGGGCGGGCTGCTCAGCGGCGACTACGTGCTCACGCTCGCCGACTATCCGAGCCACCAGATCGCGCACGACCTGGGCCTGCCGGCCAGGACGCCGATCCCGGTGCTGTTCTCGTCGTGGTGCCGCCTCGACTTCACCGCCGGCGCCGGCGTGGAGGTGTGGAAGGCGGCGACCGCCTAGGCCGAGCCGGGCGCGCCGCCCCCCGACGTGTAGTCGCGGATGGCCCGGGCGGCGAGCTGCCCCGATTCGATCGCCGCCTCCACGCACCCGGCGTTGTACTGGGTGCGCGTCCAGTCGCCGGCCAGGAACAGGTTGTCGAAGTCGGCATCGTGCTGCGGCAGCCGGAAGCGGATCGAGCCGGCCGGCGACAGCACGTACCGCTCGCTCTGGGCGAGATTCGACCGGAAGAACTGGGCATCGAAGCGTTGTGTCCCGGTCCCGTCCTGGAGATCCACCAGCAGGTCCCAGTTGAAGTGGCCGTCGACCATGGCCTCGGGCCAGAGGTGCGCGATGTAGGTCTCGAGCCACTCGAGCGCCCGGTCACGCACCACGCGATCGAGCACGACGCCGGTGTTGCCCGCGTCCGGGTTGACGGGATAGAGGCGGTTCGGCATGGCGCCGCAGTAGTAGTGGATGCTCTGCACGTTCGCCCGGGGCGGCCACGCTTCGCGCGGGATCAGATGCGACATGTCGGCCCACGTGTCGAACGGCTCGGCGTACGACGTCTCCACCGTCGGCCCCGCGGTCCAGCCGAGCTTGGCCAGCGGTTCGTTGAGCCAGAGCTGGAACGCCTCCGTGCCGACGGTGGGGATGTTCTCGACCATCGACTGCCAGGCCTCGCTGGTCGCGATCAACTCGCCGCAGATCGCGGGGAACGCGCCGAGCGAGATGCCCAGCAGCACGAGATCGAAATCGCGGCCCAGCTCGAGATCCACGGGCCCCACCTCCTGCTTGCATTGCGGAGACTCCAGCGTGAGGTGTTCGCGCTCGAGGCGTTCCGCGATCTCCGCCCCGTTGCGGATCTGGTCCCACAGCGGCGCATTCGGCCAGGCGGGGCCGCCCGACACCGTGATCTGTGGATGGTAGTCCTCCACGCCCGCGAGCACGTCCACCTGGCGGGACAGCTTCACCCGCTGCACCAGTGTGCCGGTGGGAGAGAGCTGCACCGACTGCACCCGGTGGAAGAACCTGAACTGCACGCCGCGCTTCCGGAGCACGTCGTAGAACGGGCTGAACACCGTGTCGCCCATGCCGGCGTACATCTTCCAGAGCGGTGCGCCGCGGCTCCCGAACGCGATGCCGAGCAGCACGCGCAGCGCCACGCCGGCGGCGGCCTGCGCGTGCTCGGGATCGCCGATCCCCTCGACGTACGCGAACCCGAGATCGTACAGCGCGCGTACGGGCGCCGACCAGGTGATCTTGGCGCTGGCGCCGTGCGAGGTCAGCCAGTCGCGGAACTCCAGGTGATCGATGCGATCGTAGCCGGCATTGCCGTACGGCAGCACGTCGAGCACGAATCCCTTGGCGATCGCGAATCCCAGCTCGAGCAGGAGGGCGGCGCGCCGCAGGAACGGATCGTCACTCTCGGCGGTGGGCGCACCGGGGGCGGCGGGGGCGGCGGGGGCGGCCGGTGCCCGTACCGCGCACGTCCGTGCCGTCTCGAGGTGGGTGAGCAGCACCTCGCGGTGGTGCGGCGTCTCGCGTAGCGCGTCGTCCGTGAGTGACGCGACGTGCTGCCGCGCCGCCGCGAGCGCGGCGTAGCCGTCGGGGGCGCGCGTGTCGAGGCCGGCCTTGGCGTAGTGACCGGACAGCGCATCGAGCAGTGCCCGCAGCAATTCGACGGGAAGGGGTGGTCCCTCGACGCCCGGTTTTCCCGGCAGCGCCGGCACGTCGATGTTCCAGGTTTCCCAGTGCGGCTCCGGCCCCGACTCCACCCATTCCTGCAGGGTGATCTGCCGCTGCGGGAAGAACGCGTCCTCGAACGACACGGGGCCGTCCCACTCGCGGTAGCACTCCCGCATCGTGCGGAACGCGTCGTCGTAGAACCCCAGCCACATGTGGAGCCCGTGCTCCTCGATGCGCTCGCCGGCGGCGGCGTTGCGGCCGCTAGCCCCCTTGCCCCCGAGCCGCCATCCGAGCTGATAGACCGTCACGTCGTAGCGGGCGCGGAGCGCTTCCGTCGCGGTGAGCGCGAAGGCGGCGGCGATGGAGCCGCACCCGCCGCCGAGCACGACCACCCTGGTCTTCGGTTGATCGCTCACGGCATCGTCCGGGTCGAGGTCACGGCGAAACGCGGGGCAGGTCCAGCGTGCGGCACAGCGCCTCGAACCGCGGCTGCCCGGCCAGCTCCCGATACACGGGGCGCACGGCGACGTACACCAATTCGGGATCGCGCACGTCGAGGGCCCGCTCGAGCGAATCGAGTGCGGCCTCCGGCCGGCCCAGCGCGACGTCGATCTGCGCGAGCAGGCTGGGCGACACGAACCGCGACCGGGCGGCCTCCACGAGCTGCGCGCGCACCACCTCGGCTTCCGGGCGCTCGCCGGCCCCGGCGTGTGTCCGCGCCAGGGCGGCCAGCATCTCCGG
>JBJKRG010000364.1:0-7353 GCA_046704805.1 Gemmatimonadaceae bacterium | reverse complement strand
GCCGGCAGACGAAGCTCCTTTCCAAACGGTGCTACCTCGTCGAGGTACCGGTCGAGCAGCTGCATGGCGCCGGCCTTCTGTCCGGTCAGCGCGAGGCCCTCGGCGAGCGCCAGGGTCGCCTCCTCATTCAGCGGATCGAGGCCCAGACACGTACGCGCCACGGGCTCGAGTTCGCGCCACCGACCCGCGGCGCGTAGGGCCGCGAGTTGCGCCACGAGACGCCCGAGTACGGTCTGCCCGATGCTGGAGCGCTGATCCTCGACCCACCGCCTGAACTCCGGGGAGATTTTCGGGGCGTAGCCCGGCAGCACGCCGTCGGCAACGGCCTTCACCGTGTCCGGCTCGATACCCTCGCCCGCCGCCACCGCCGAGTAGTCGGCTTCCACGGCTTCCGCCGGCAGGATGACGACGTCGTCGTGCCCCTCGAGCGGCGCGCCGAGAGACCGCACGCGATAGAGCAGCTGCCTGAGCCTGTGTCCACCGGCTCGTTCGTTGGTCCCCGGGAAGAACAGCCGCTGAAGGTCCGACCGCGGAACGGCACGCCCGCGCTCGACAGCCAGGTACAGCAGCGCACCGAACGCACGAGTGGCACCGGGCAACACGCGACGTGTGCCCACGTGGATGACGGCGACACCGAGGGTTTGGAGAACTATCATCGGCGGCAGAGGCGGCGTACCGGGGCACGCCTGCCGACAGCTTGGGGGGTGCGCGGCAATGGCACCGCGTCCACGTAGTATGACGTTCCTGGTCCCGAAACGCTACCTTAGCGCCGGATTCCTCCAGCGCATCATCAAATCGACGCCAGCCACAAGATTCCTCGACGCGACATCCCGAATCGGTAAAGGATGCGTTTAACTCGCGCAGGCGCGCCGACCTTCCAAAAGGTGCTTTACACACTCCGAACAACGGGCGCGCCACCTGACCGGCCGTCTGCCTTGACGCCAGGCGTTCCCGGCGCGAACGATTGGAATGTACGCATGGCGTGGCGGCGCGCATTCAGTGGTTCGACGCACACGCCGCCGCACCGCGGAGCGTTCATGGCTGCTCGTGTTGAATCGCGAAAGCGAATCGGAGGCTGGGCTTGGCATGCCGGGATGGCGTCTGCCGCCCTCCTCATCCCGACGGCGCTGGCCCTGATGCTGCCAGTCGCCCTCCGAGCGCAGCAAGCTGCGATCGTCGTCATCGCGCACGATTCCGGCACGGCGGCCCCACTGTCCGGGGTCCGGATCACGCTCGACCACCGGTTCCTGCCCGACACGACGGACGCCCATGGGGTCGCGCGCTTGGCGGGCATCGCACCGGGGCTGCACCTGGTCTCGCTCCATCTGCTCGGGTACGCCCCGGACTCGCAACAGGTGACGGTGACGGGTGTCGGCGGTGCGACGGTGGATGTGCGGCTCCGCTCCACGGCCAGGACCCTCCCGTCCGTCAAGACCAACGCCGAATCGGAAGACGAGTGGATCGACCACTTCGACGAGCGACGTGCCCAAGGCGGCGGGTACTTCTTCACCCACGCCGAGATCGACAGCAGCCGGACGCGGACACTCGATCAACTGCTCCGGGCCGACACTCCGGCGAACCTGATTCCGGGAGCAGCCGGGATGATGTTCCTGGCGTCGCATTCGGCGATGCTTGGCGCCCTTTTCGATCCGAGACCTTGCTGGGTGCAGATCTGGTACGACGGCGTGCTCACCTTCAACCCAGCGACCGGGATGGGGCCGTATGGCCACCCGCCCGATCTTCGCAACTATCTTTCGCGCCAGCTCGAAGCCGTGGAATTCTATCCGAACCCTGCCACGACGCCCATCCAGTTCCGCACCGGCTCACCGTCCTGCGGCACGCTCGTGCTGTGGAGCCGACGCCACTGACCATCTGGACGACGTAACACCCGCTACGGCCGCTCCTCCACGCGGATCACCTGCTCGGCGGTCACGCCCTCTGCCTCGGCCTGGAAGTTGAGGACCACGCGGTGCTCGAGCACGCGCAATGCAATCGCGTTCACGTCCTCCAGATCCGGCATCGGCCGACCGTCCATCGCCGCCCGCGCCTTGGCGCCCAGCACCAGATACTGCGACGCCCTCGGTCCGGCGCCCCAGCTCACGTACTTCTTCACCATCGGTGTCGCATCCTCGCTCCCCGGACGCGTGCTGCGCGCGAGCTTGACGGCATAACTCACCACGGTGGGCGGTGCCGGGAGACGGCGGACGAGGTGCTGCAGCTCGAGCAGCCGGTCCGCCGAGAGCAGCGGAGTGATCGTCACGTCGGCGTCGCTCGTCGTGGCGGCCACGATCTGCTCCTCCTCGGCCCGTGACGGATACGACACGCGAAGCTGGAACATGAACCGGTCGAGCTGTGCTTCGGGCAGCGGGTACGTACCCTCCTGCTCGATCGGGTTCTGCGTGGCCAGCACGAAGAAGGGGCTCGGCAGTGCATGGGTCTGTCCGGCGGCGGTCACCGCATGCTCCTGCATGGCCTGCAGCAGTGCCGCCTGCGTCTTCGGCGGCGCCCGGTTGATCTCGTCGGCGAGCACGACGTGCGCGAAGATCGGCCCGTTCACGAACTTGAAGACCCGCCGCCCCGCCGCCCGGTCCTCCTCGAGTAGCTCCGTCCCCGTGATGTCGCTCGGCATCAGGTCCGGCGTGAACTGGACGCGCGAGAAGGTGAGGTCCAGCGCCTGCGCGACGGTCTGCACGAGCAGAGTCTTGGCGAGACCGGGTACTCCGACCAGCAGCGCATGACCGCCGGCGAGGACTGCCGTCACCAGGTCGTCGACGATGACGTGTTGTCCGATGATCCGCCGAGCGATCTGCGCTTTCAGATCTCGATGGGCAGCCGCCAGCTCGCCCAGGAGCTGCAGGTCGCGTTCGTCACTGGCGGGGGCGCGGGTGGTGGCCATGCGGGTCGGGGTTGGGGCGGGAAGAAAGGGGAAGGTAATGTGCGGAACAGGAGCCGAACAACCGGGGAGCCGACTGGCGGTCGACCGTTGGCCGTGAGCAGTTGCCGGTCACGGCGTACGGCGAATCGCAAACGGCCTGCCGCCTCCCGGCAGCGGCCTACCGCCGTTCCGGTAACCGGCATGTCCATGGGCTGACCGGCGTCCGACCGATTAGACTGTCAGTACCATTCAGCCGGCCCCCCAGCATTTCCACTGCCGTGCGTCCTCACCAGGCCGCCCGCCGCGCGAGGTGTCGTGATGATCGGATTCATCAAGCTGGACCGCATGCTCCTCCGGCTCGACTTCGTTCTCCTGCTGATCCTCGGCCTCTACATATGGATCAGTGGGAACGCGACCATCGTGCCGGCCCACATGGGACTCGGCTTTTTGTTCGTGTTGATGCTGTGGGGGATGGCGGTCGCCGGTTCGCGGACGGGCGCCGGTGGGGGACTGGTCACGCTGGCGGTCGTCTGGGGACTCCTGCTGCTGGTGGTCGGACTGGGACAGCGCAGTGCGATGGTGGGCCACCTGCACTGGATCGTGCGGGTCGTGCACCTGCTGGTGGGAATCATCGCGATGCCGATCGCGGAGCGGATCGCGGCGAAGTCACTCTCGCACGCGGCCGGGTCCGAAGCGGGGGCCTGACCCCTCCCGGTCCTCCGGAGCCGCAGTCCGTGTGCAGTGAGCGGTTCGCAGTCTGCTCTCACGGCAAACCGCGAACCGCTCACTGTCACCTGTTCACTGCCAACCGGCTACGGCGAAGGCCCATTCGGACCGTCGTCGTCATCCCCCCATCGGCGTCATCGTCAGGGTCAGATACGCCCCCGGCACCTTGGACGCATCGAGCGAGATCGTGTGCGTCCCCGACGCCGTATTGCGCTGCCACCAGCTCACGGGCGGCACGCCGACCGTCCCCGAGAACTTGAAGTTGAAGTCGGCCATCTGGCAGGCGACCGTCCCGACGTTGTCCGCGCTGCTCCAGCTGTGCCCTTCGTGGTGGCGCCCGGCGCGGTCGGCGGACGTGCTGTCCTTCGATGTGGTGTCGGCCGCCGCAGTGTCCGGCGGGGTGGGGCACGCCTGCCCGTTCGGCGCGACGGAGTTCTGCTGCGTGCCGGCCGTGCCCCAGTACTTCCCGGGACCGCCGTCGTAGTACTTGAGCCGCGCCGGGATCTTCAGCGTCACCGCGCCCGTGTCCCGGCCCGCGCTGTCGGCACCGCCGAACCCGAACCCATGGCCGAAGGGAAGCCCGATGGCTCCGGTGTCGGCCATCGCTACCAATTGCACGATGTGAGGTGGATCACCGGGCTGCCAGGCCACCAGTGTGCGCGTCATGTGCGGGAGGAGCCCGGGGCACTCGTAGGCGGCATCCCGGTCGTCGTCCATGGGCGGCATCGGGCAGGTCGTGGGCCCGCCGCTGTCGTTCACCGCGACGGCCACCGCATCGAACGTCATCGGGACGCTGTCGATCTTGATCGTGATCGTGTCGAAGACGGGAGCGCGCATGAGGACCGCGGCAATGCCGTAGAAGCGCGTGGCGGCGTCGCTGTCACCGTGTGCGGCGACGACTGAATCGCCCATCTGGTTGAAGGTGGCCGCGACGGACAGGGCGGCGGTCCGGGTGGCGGACGAGATCGGGGCGGTGGGATGTGTGTCGGACGAACAGCCGGCGACGGCAATCGCTACTGCGGCAACAGCCAACCACAACCCGCGGGTGGTACGGGGCATCATGGGGTAGCTCCTCTCGCGTGGTTCTCCGCGTGTTACTCGCAAAACGACGAGAGGTGCCAAAGAGATACGGCGAAGAATCCCAACCCGAAATCGGCACGGTTGACCACGGGGCGCCGCTACTTTCCCCGAATCCCGGGCCATGCCTGCTGCAGTGTGATGCGTGGCTGCAGCGCCACCCAGACGGGGACGTCGCGCTCTTCGACCACGGACCACGGGCTGCGAATGCGCGCGGCCAGTCGCACGTCGCGCCAGATCGAGGCCAGCTTCGAAGAGTCGGTGCCGACGGCGATGAGCACGTTGCCCGGCTTCGGTCCCGGCCCGAAGAACCAGTACGAGCCACATCCGCAGACCACGTCTCGCGGAAGACCGTACGCTGGCCCGTAGAACTCCTCGGCCCCGGCCTCCCCGTAGTTGTCCGCGCCGATCACGACTTCCCGCCGTTCCTCGGGGGAGAGCGAGCGATACACCCGGGCCACGGTTGCGACCTGATGCCTCCATCCGATCTGGTCGGCGAAGTCCTGGGGCAGGAGATCGGTACCGCCCCAGTTGGTGCCGAGGGCCCACTCGGCTCCCACCCGGACGATGTACCGGGCCGTGGCCTCGCGGGGAAGGATGGGGAGGGCGACGGGGAGACCGATCACGCCGTCGAGGACGATGAGGGCGACGATCGCCCACCGGAACACGGGCCGGACGCGCGGGGCGGGCGCGGCGCCCATCCGCTCGAGCCACACGGCCCCGGCGGCGAGCAGCGTTGGATAGGCCGGGCCGATGTAATAGGCCTTCCCGTGCAGCGCGAGGAGGACCAGGAAGGCGAAGGCACAGCTCCAGCCCACGGCCCGGTATGCCCGGAGCGGGCGCCATGTGATCAGGGTCACACCGCCCGCGACCGACAGCGGCCAGGCGGCAAACCCCACCATGAATGGCTGCGCGACGACGAACGAGAGCCAGCTCACGTGCACGAGCTGGTCGGCCGCGAGCGTGCGCATCTGCCCGACCACCGGGTAGCCGAGGGCGATCTGTCCCACGATACTCGGGCTCCCGACGGCGAAGGCGATCGCGGCGGCGATCCAGGGCCAGGGGGTGAGCAGCGACCGGCGCAGGGGCGTCGCGAGCAGCGCGGCGAGCACCGCCAGCCCGAGGAAGAGGATGCTGAACTTGGTGAGGAGCCCCAGGCCCATGGCCACGCCGAACGCGAGCCACCAGTCCCGCTGGGCCCGCGCGTCCCCGTCGGCGGCGGCGCGGCTCACGCGGACGAGTGTGTAGAGCGCCAGCGTCCACCACAGCTGATCGAGCACCACGGGCTGGAACAGGGTGCTCGGCCGCAGGAAGAGGCCGGCCGTGAGCATCGGCAGTGCCGCGAGCCCCTGGGCGAAGCGCCCGCC
Organism: Gemmatimonadaceae bacterium; assembly: GCA_046704805.1. Lineage (GTDB taxonomy): Bacteria > Gemmatimonadota > Gemmatimonadetes > Gemmatimonadales > Gemmatimonadaceae > JAGWRI01. The sequence goes on along the minus strand of JBJKRG010000364.1, from coordinate 1,308 downwards.
GCCCAGCTCGCGGGCGATCATGGCGGCCAGTACCAGGATCACCGTGCCTTCGAGGGCGGGGAAGACGCGGGCGGCGGCCAGCGTGTGCCCGAACAGTGCCGTCTGCAGCTTCGCCATGACGGCGATGAAGGGCGGGAAGTCCATCCGCCAGAAGCGGAGGTGATCGCCCATCGCGAAGTAGAGGAACGCGTCGCGCTGCAGCCCGTACGGGCTGGCGGCGAGCACGATCAGATGGAGGACGAGTTTGGCCGCGGCCAGCAGCGCGACGACGCCGACGGCGAAAGGGGGACGGGCGTCGGAGCGCGGCGGCGTGGTCACCGTCCGGGAGAAGGCGCGAGACTGAGGAAGGCCCCGAGCGGGGCTAGCGCACCGTGAACGTCACGCGCTCGCCCACCGGCACGTTGCTGCTATGCAGGGTGGCGACCGCCGTGTACTTACCTGGTCCCGGGGGGTCGTTCCAGGTGTCGGCGACTTCGAATCCCTCGCCGCTGCTCAGGTACTTGATCTGCGTCGGCTGCGTGAACACGCGTCCCGTCGCCCACCGCCAGACCGTTCGGCCGTGCGAGTCGAGCACGACGAAGTCGTGGGACTGCCCGTCCGGGAAGTCGATCTGCACGCTCTTGTCGCCCGTGTTCACGACGTGCAGGGCGAAGCGGACCGCACGCCCGCGGTGCTGCACGTCGAAATACGACTTGATGTGCGGATGGCCCTTGACCGGTCGTGCGTTCGCCGGCGCCACGACCACTTCGGAAGAGTGCGCGCGTGCAGTACACGCGACTCCGATGGCGCCGGCGCAGAGGAACGAGATGACGAGACGCGAATTCATCGAAAGCCGGAACAGGGCAGGTGCGGGTTGGTGCGTCAGATTTGTGATGGCGCGTCCCAATCACAAATCGTTCGCGGGCCAACTTATCAACTCATTGACGAGCCGTCAAGCCGGACCGTCACGGGCGATCCCCAAATCCCGCCGGAACTTGGACCCCCCTGCCTCGCTTCGGTGCAGCTGCGTGGGCGCACTGTTCGCGGGCGTGGCGAGTCCGCGACGGATCTGCCGGGGCCGCCAGGAGTGTGACGGCGAGATCAGATTTGTGTTCCCGCGGGAAGCGCCGATCCCGGGGACGCGGGGCCCCGGAATTCGGCGGCGAACGGTGCCGGCGGACACGCACGCCGGGCCTCCCGTTCGCTTGCGAAAAATTTCACAAAGTCCTAGTTTCAGGGCGGAAATGGACCGCCATGGTGAGCCGAAGGGGACGCCCGGGGAGCCGGGCCGCCCTGGTCAGCGCATGAGTCCGCCGGGCTCCGAACTCG
>JBJKRG010000363.1:0-5904 GCA_046704805.1 Gemmatimonadaceae bacterium | reverse complement strand
CCGCACCATCCGTCAGGCGGCTATAGCGAGCATCGGCTCGATGGCCCGCCCATCTGCCGGCTGACCCAAGTGCATCTCAGCGGAGGGCCGGGGCTGTGTGTGTGCGTCGCGATGGTTCGGTCACGTGAGGCTGTGGAGCTTTGACTCCGTGCATTGCGGCCCGTCCCCTCAGGTCGCCGTACGCCGGGGAGAGACCGTCTCGGCGTAGCGGCGGATGCGCGCGGAGGTGGCGCTTCCGTAGCGACGCTCCAGGCGGCGCACACACTGGACGGCGTCCAGTGCATGGTACGCCTCTTCGATGCTCAGCGGACGACCGTTTACCATGGTCTCCGCGATGCGCATCGCCACAACGTCCGGCGGTACCGGCAGCTCCCTTTCGCGAACGGGAAGAGGCGTGCGCACACGATAACGTGTGGCCTGACCCGGTTGCTCCAACCCATCCACAGGCCGGACCGGCGGCGATACCGGCACGAGCCATCCCTTCGACACGAGCTTGTCTCGGAAGAAGGTGTAAGTCCGGACTCTCTCTTCCCCGGTGCGGCCCCCACCCCAGGGCCACCGCTCCATCCAGTCGGCGAGGATTTCGACCTCCACCCACCCGTTCCCGGACGGCGTGCCTCGGCCACCAACAGCCCGGTGATGTCCGGCGACGGTCTTTGTGGCCCGGAGGAGAGAGCATGTCCACACCTCGAGGGCGTACCGTTGCAGACCGGGTCCGAAGAGCTCATCGGCAACGGCCCGGATCGCGGCCATGTCCTCGGCGGACACGAGGCCGCAGTCGGTACTTTCGCCGAACGCGGCCTGCAGCATCCTGTCCACCGGTGCCCTGCCCGTCCGCGAATCGGCGCGGAGGTACCGACGCGCCCATCGTTTCACCGTTTCGTCGACCGCATGGGTTCGGACGTCGGCGAGCCACTCCTGGCTGACGCCGTTGTGGCGAGTCGAGAGCCAGCGAGCGAGCGTGTACGCCACGTTCTCACGCGTGGGAGGGACACAAGCACCGAACTCCGCGAACCGAGCAGGGTCCTTCCAGATGGCAGCTCCTACGCTGAACTCCGCGGTGTAGCGCGTGCTCGGTCCGGGCAAGCCTCGTTCAATGAGCTGCTGCGCCGCGCTCCTAACTGGTTCGCTCGGCAGCCGGACCGCTCCCATGGGGCGTGTGCGCGCCGACGCCGTCGGACGCTGCACGATGTCCGCGGCACGAGCGATGAGTTCCTCCGCCAGGTCTTCATGTGGTCGGCCATGCCATGCCGCTATGGCCTCTGCGAACTCTCCCCACCCCGGGGAGTCCAGTCGTGGTCTCTCCGGCGCCTCCACCATGGGCTCCAGCGTGTCGGGGTCGAGGATGGCCATGGAACGGCCGATGGGCAGCCGCTTGCACTGGCGCACTTGCGGGAAGATCTCCACAGACCCTCGGCCCACGGCGAGCCCTGCGTCACGGAGGATGTCCGCCACGACCCCGGTGGTCAGTCCCGTCACGAGCCGCGTCAGCTCGATGGGTGGAATACGGTAGCTGACGTGGAGTCCCCCCTTGGAGGGTGTGCGCACCACGAGGGGGAGCCGCTGTCGGCCCATCAGGTCCCGGATGGCCCAGTAGCGGTGGTCCCTGTCCCGCTCGACATCTGGTGTCTTGCAGTCCAGGTCGAACTCCAGTCTGTCGACGATGCCGTCACTCGGCGCGTACGTGGCGATCCAGCAACGCCCATCGAGCACCGCCGCGATGTCCCCCGGGTTCATCGTCCGCGGTTGCGCGATGAAATCACCCGGGTGCTCCACCTGTGCGAACCACCTCTTGGGTGCGGTGTTCAGCAGCAGTAGCGGGCTGTCCCAGGGAAAGGGATGGGAGGTGGAATTCATCCTCGCCCCCTCCCGGTTCCGGTCGACCTCTGGGTTACCGGAGTCCGCACGCCCCACCCCTTCTTCTCTCCCCCCTCCTCCTCCGGGTGGTGCCGAGCAGGCGTCGTGAGCTGTCCCAGGGAAAAGGGATGGTGCGTAGAGACTCACTCGTTGCCTCGCGGTTCTGGTTGACCTCTGGCTGTCTGGAGTCCGCCGGTCTCCCCCCCCTCCTCCCCTAGCGCGATATGCCCGGCAGGTTTCGGCTGCTCGGGGCGCACTCCGCCGTCGGGGAGGCGGGCGTGGCCAACTCCGGATGCACACCGTGCCAGAGGCGAGCCTCACATGCCAAGGGGGCCCGAATCAGGTTGAGAAACCCGGGCGCTGAGCCGAGTCTGCGACGTGGTCCCGTGTGCGCGCATACTCGTTCGGCTGCTGGGGAGGATGCCCTCCGTCGGCGGGCGGAGTCGATTCTCTTGACAACGCCATCGACGACGAACTCGGCACGCTGGCTCGATGAGCCTGCAGAAGTGGCTGGAGAGACTCGCCGCCAGTGTGCGATCGACACGCCACCTACGAGAGACGAGAGGGAGGGGAGGTGCGTGGGGGTGCGCCCCTCGAGGTCACAGGGTGCGCGCATGTCCAGGGGATAGGGGACACCACGGAGCACCACGCGCGGCGCCCCCGTTCAGATGCTACCAGGCGCACCAGTCCGGCCCATTTCGTTGACCCCCGGCGCCACCTGCTCCGAGAGCGCTGCATCAGCGGCGTCCGTGTTTCCGCTCAGGACGGCCCACCTACCGGCAGAACCCGGCGTACGACGGGGCCCCCCAGGCGACGGATCCCCTACGGCTCGGCGTGAAACGGAGCGACGACATTGCGGGTCCATGGCGAAGTCCGCTTCCTTGTGGCCCGAGTCGGAGGGAGGAGGTCCTGATGGTCGACTCCCCGTCCGGCCCCTCAGGAGCCGCATCAGGCGAGGCTCCCGGGATCAGCCCGCTTACCAGAATCCATCACTGACTTAGGACGACGAGATGACAACGAACGCTGCAGTGAGCGAGTTCACAGCCCCGTCGGAACGGGAGCCGACCGCGCACGGAGAGGCTCCGACCGTGGACGAGCACGCGCACGACCAGGCCGCTGAGGTCGTGGCTGGCCGCGTTCTCCGGGTGGTGCAGCCCCTGGACCTGGCGGACGCGATCCGGCGCGGCTATTCGCCGGGACACGCGACGATCGTGATCGACCTCTCCGGGCTGTTGCCCGAGAGCCGCGAGCTCCTGGCGGTCCGGGTGCGTGCGGCGAGCGACGGTGAGGACCTGACCGTGGCCGACCGGTTCGGCCACGACCTGAAGGTGTGCGAGCCGACGCTCGCCAGTCTACTCGAAGCGCTCAACGAGGACGAGGCGGCGCGGGTGAAGCAGGAGCGCGAGCGGCAGGCCGGGAGCGGAGAGAACCTCAAGCGGCTCCGCGAAGCGACGGACGAGGAGATCCTGGAGTATTGGTCCGACTATAATGACGGCCCGACGCTCTTTCACTGGGGTTTCCGCTCCGACGACGACAAGCGCGAAGCATGCCAGGCGTTGGGCGACCGTCTCGACGCGCTGCGCCAGCGGCGCCGCGAGCAGCTCGCATCCCAGAAGGCCGAGGCCGAGCGGCGCCGCGCGGCGGCCGAGGTTCAGAACCGAGCCAAAGCCGATAGGGAGCGGGCCGAGCGCGAGGTGTGGATCGAGGCGCACGGCTCCGACCGGCTGCGTCGGCTCGTGGCCGAGGAGATCGAGTACAGGGCTGTCTACAGTCGCGAGCGCCTCGCGCTCGAGCGCCCAGGCTGGGCGTGGGCCGTGATGCCCGGCGCGGCGGCCGAGCCGCGGAACGCACCGACAGTGGCACTCGACCTGCTCGACCAGGCGCGCGCGAGCGTTCCGGAGGACCAGCGCGAGGACGTGAGGCTCGTCCGCTGGACGGTGGAGTTCGCAAGCGGAGACGACTACGGAGACGACTCCTACGACGAGCCCGAGACTGTGCACGGGTATACGTGCGAGGCGCGGTTCCTCGGCCGAGTCATCGTGTACCGCGTCGCGCACGACGGGACTCCGCCCGTGCGGATGGAGTGACACCTCCCGTTTCCGGGGCCCCTCCCACCCTCGCTGCCAACCCCCCCCGGGGATCCGTCGCCCGGCGGCCCCGTGCGTGCCCGGTAGGCTGTCGGCGAGCTGAGCTGAGCTACGACACACGGAGGCTGCATGGCGGACCCGGGCGACGCGGCGTACGACCGGATCATGGCCACGGAGGTCAACGTGCCCGTGCGCACCCTGCTGCGCGTGCTCGGTCGCATCGACATCGCGCGGGAGGGGCTCATCGACGTCCTCGAGGCGGCCGGGATCGACGAGGGACGCGCGTGGATGGCCATCGAGGAGATGCGTGCGCGGGATGGCGAGTAGCCCGAGTCGCCTAATCCGGCGATTCCCTGCGTGCCCGGTAGCGTGGCGGCATGGAACAGATACGGAGGGTGGTCCTCATGAGCGCGGACGGAACGATCGCGCTCGAGGCCGAGCGCACAGCGCGTGGCTGGCGCTGTCCGTCGTGCGGGGGCGACCTCGGCGACCCGGACGGCTACCGAGCGCCGCGAGTGGGGCAGCGCTGTCCGGGGTGCGGGCTCTGGGTGGTCGAGGTGGTGCGGGGATGAGGGGCGGCCCCCTGATTCCGCGCACGCCGGAGGATGCCCGCGCTCTGTGGGGCATGATCGTCGGCGACATCGAGGAGCGCGTCCGTGCGGACGCGACGGCCATTCGGCTGATGGCGACCGAGTGCGTGGCGCACAGTGGCCTCCTGCTCCAGCGGCCAGCGCCAGGTGTGCGCACAGTCGTGCTGCACGGCCCGGACCCCGGCGGCCTGGTGCGACTCGCCACCGCGGCTGCCGATGCGATGGACCTGCCGCACGTCGTGGTGCCGCTGACCTCGGTATCCGAGAGTGGCTGGCAGGGCCGCAGCCTGGCCGACTGGCTCAAGGACTTGGAGCATGATACACGCCGCAAGGCGTGGATCCGGCGCGGTGTCGTCGTGCTCTCCGGGCTCGACGCGCTGCGTATCGAGTCCGGGTCATACAGGGCCAGCTCGACAAGCACGAGGGATTATCGCACCGGGAAGGCCGAGAACATCGCATCACTCCTGCGCGGCGAACCAGTGCCCTGGCCCTCTGGTGGCACGATGTGGGACGCACAGCGCGCGCTGGTCGTCCTGACCACCACCTACGGTCAGCCCCAGCATGACGCCGACGCGCTGGCCGACTGGGGGCTGATCCCGGAGCTGGCACGGGCGCTGGCCACCGCGACGTGGATCCACGTGCCGGAGGCTCAGGGGCGCGTCGCCGAGTACGAGATCTGGGATGCCATCCAGCCCATGCGCCACCTATACGCGGCGTTTGGGATCCTGCTGGACGTGTCGGACGAGGCCGTGCGCCGCGCGGCCCTGCAGGCAGCCGAGCGTGGCGAGACGCCAGCCGTTGCCGCGTCGTGGATCGTCGCACCGAGCCTGCGGCGCCTGATGGAGATGCTCGAGTCCGGCGACGTGCGCACCTATGTCGTGATCGCGCCCGATGACTGTCCTGCTCCTCCTCGGTCGCCTTCAACCTGGGCGGATTAAATGCGCTGGTTTTGGAGGGGCTTCCTTTGGCGGCTCGGGGCGAGGTGCGCCGATGGGGTGTGGCGGCGGCTCGCACGCAGGAGAACGACGTAGTCGCTCCACCCACCGACCGATGGTGCGGCCCCGCATGGTCCCGGTCTCGCCTGGTCCGGGAGGACTCCGTCCGTCCTGCATCGCCCCCCCGGCTCGGTGCCCATGGGTTGCTGCCGCGTGCGCCGCTATGCCTGACGCTCACCGTCTCCGACGGATGCACGCGGCCTGCGCGACGTCGGGCGCCCCGAACGCCGGTAGGCTGGTCACGGCACGACACGCGCACATCGGAGAGGATCCATGACGGAGCGAACATGGCAACGCACATGGCGACGCACGTGGCGCCCAAGTCCGGTGCTGGCCCTCGAGGAGCGTGGCGGGCCGGGAGGCGTGGTCTACGCT
>JBJKRG010000362.1:0-15023 GCA_046704805.1 Gemmatimonadaceae bacterium | reverse complement strand
ACACATCCACGGACTCCGGTCGCACCTGGCAGCGCACGCTGGAAACGAAGGGCGCCGACCGGCATCTGAGCTGGGATCCGGACTGCCGGTTCGGACCGGGACAGACGGCATACGCCCTTTCGGAAGGACGTGGTCCCGATTATCCCGACGGCTACGATCGCCTCGATCGCTCCGAGGACGGCGGCCGCAATTGGACGACGGTGGCGCATGCGAAGCACGCCGAGCGGAGCTTCATCGTGGTGGACCGCCGGCCGGGGCCGCGGCAGGGATGGGTCTACCTCTACGGAATGGGCGACAGCGCGAACGCGATTCGCGTGAGCTATTCGCGCGACGGCGGCCGGACCTTCTTCGGCCAGACGGTCTCCATGGGGCGCGGCGTCCACGTCGTGAACGTGGGGCCCGGCGCACTCCTCTCCGACGGGACGCTCGCCATTCCGGTTCCCATATACACACCGCCGTCCGGGCCGGCGGCTCCGGACTTCCGCATCGAGCGGCCCGGGTCCATCCGGCTGGTGCGGGCGCGCGTGACGCGGGCCAACTGGCCGCTGCAGATCGACACGTCCACCATCGCGCCGTGGTTCGTGGACCTGGAGCCGAATGGCAGCTACTACACGACGCTGGCCGTGGACGGCACGCACGGCCCGTTCCGCGACCGGCTCTATGCCGCCTGGGAGTCGCACACCTCGGGGCGCTCGGTCGTGCTCCTCTCGTATTCGGCCGACAGCGGGAAGACGTGGGCGCGTCCCCGCCAGATCGACGACGACTCCCCGCGGCAGGCTGGGCGCGCGCTCGACGGGCCGGACGACATCCACGGTGTCGTCGCCGTGAATGACCGTGGCGTGGTCGGCATCACCTGGCTCGACCGCCGCGATCATCCCGATGACCTCGGCTGGTCGCTGCGCTTTCGCGCGTCGCTCGACGGGGGCGAGACCTTCACGCCGAGCGTTGCGGCCTCACCCGTCGACTACGATCCGGCGCGCGGGGGACGGGTGCCCCTGTTCGGGGACGGGGACTACACGATGAAGCCGCAGACGACCAACACGCTGTCGATCCCCTGGTTCGCCTTCCACGGCGGGCACACGATGGGGCTCGCGGCCGATGCGATGGGTCGCTTTCACCCCCTGTGGATCGCCAACCCGCACGGTACGCCGCAGCTCTGGACCACGGCGGTCACCGTGGACGGCGCGGCGGTGCGGAACGGCAGCCCGGAGTTGGCCGGGCGCCGCGACGTGAGCGGTCAGGTCCGACTGGAGTTCCTCAACCGTTCGTATGATCTCCGAACGCACACGCTCGACTTCGATCTGGTGCTCGAGAATCAGGGGAGCACCGCGATCCGCGGTCCGCTCGGGGTGCGAGTGCTGAACGCGGCGTCGTACATCGGACCCGTGATGGAGCCGGGGGCCGATTCCTCGCAGAGCGTCGAGGGCGCGCTCTGGGACTTCACGCCCCTGTTGCCGCACGGCGTCCTGGCTCCCGGAGCGCGCACGAGGCCGATGCACCTTCGGTTCGTCGTGCGCGGGCTGGATCCGTTCAGTCAGATCGGGCAGTTCACGTACTTCTGGAACGCCGTGGCCACCTTCACGACCAAGGTGCTGGCCGGCGGTCAGTGACGCGCCGTGTCTGTCTGGCGCAGGGTAGGGCGTGCGCCTGCCGGGCGCGGCCCGGGGGCGGTTATGGTGACGGCCGCCCGTACCACCGGCGCGCGAAGATGGACAACGGCAGACCGATGGTGAACCAGAGGATCACCGTTGCGACCGCGAAGAACGAGAAGTCGAAGGGTCGCGAGGCGACGCGGCTCAGCGGGAGGACGACGAAACTCATCACGCACGAGACGAGCGTGCCGTAGAGCGCCGCCGTGATGGGCACACTGCGGGCGAGCATGCGAACGCGCGGATAGATGAGAAAGAAGAAGAGCGTCCAGATGAGCGCGATGCTGAAGTGGCAGCAGAGGCCGAGGGCTGCCGTGGCGAGTCCCCCGCCGAACGAGGCGCGACCCAGGAGGCCGCTCGCGATCTGGTGCAGGATGGCGGCGGGGGTGACGTGCTCGGTGATGCCGTAATAGACGAAGGCGACGACGATGTCCGCGGTGCCCGCGGTCAGCCAGGCGGTCAGCAGCGTGGGGCGGACCGAACCGGTTCTGGACGCGACGGCCGGAGTGGATGACGCAGTCATGGATCGCCGGATGGACGGGGTCGAGGTCGATACCGGAGTCGAGGCCCCGCGATCGTACGGCGCACCGGAGCGAAGTGCAATCAGTATCAGGTCGCCGTCTGTACGGAAAATGAAAAACCCGCACGACGGTACGGCGCGGCCTGGACTCCCGGCCGCTCCGGCGAGGGGACGGACCGCTCTACTTTCCGGCCGGCCGGTAGTCCCGCTCGCCCGTATCCGGGTTGTAGTACACCTCGGTCATGGCACCTGTAACTGGATCCGCGAACCGCTCTCCAGTGGGTTGCCAGCTCCCGGCCGTGCGATCGGTGCGCTTGATGTAGCGCCAGCGTTCGAACAGGATCGCCGCCGTGAAGATGGCGCAGAGCAGGAAGAACTCCAGGACTGCCGGGCCGCCGCCCGCGAGCAGTCCGGCGCCGGACAGCAGGAGTCCCACAACCCCGAGGACCAGCAGCGCCCGGCGCAGCACTTCAGCCCGCCGGCTCCACCACCACTGCCGTCCCGTACGCGACGATCTCGCTCATGACCTGTCCGATCTCGGACGAGTCGAAGCGCATCATCACGACGGCATTGGCGCCCATGGCGGTGGCGTTCTCGACCATGCGGTCCACCGCGTGGCGGCGCGCCTCCTCGAGCAGCTGGGTGTACTCGACGATCTCACCGCCGGCCAGGGAGCGGAGCCCGGCCATGATATTTCCGCCCAGTCCTCGGCTGCGCACGACGACGCCGAAGACCTGACCTTTGGTCTCCTTCACGCGTTGGCCGGCGACGTACTCCGATGTCACGACGATCATCTGACCACCTCCGTACAGGGCGGACGAGGAGCCTCCCCGCGAATGTTGGACCACCACGACATCATGATCATGTCACGCGGCATCTACACTTTCCAGCCCGAAGTCCGCCTTCACGCGATCGGCGAGCACCCGGTGCGACGCTTCCTGGTCGTACAGCTCGTGCGCACGGCGTCGTGCATTCGCGGCGATCGTCGAGCGCCGGCGGTCGTCGGTGAGGAGCGACGCGAGCGCATCGGCGAGGGCGGGCGCATCGCCGGCCGGAACCAGGATGCCGCTGTCCGGACCACCGACGATCTCGGGTAGCCCGCCTGCTTTCGCGGCCACGACGGGCTTGCCCGCCGCAAGCCCCTCGATTGCTGCGAGCGGTGCCGCATCGCCCCAGATCGACGGAACCACCACGATATCGGCCGCGCAGATCTCCGACACCGTGCTCGCCAGCTTCCCGAGGAACTGGAACCGCCCGTCGAGACCGGCCTCGCGGGCCTGCGCTCGGAAGGCCTCGGCATCGGGGCCGTCCCCCGCATACCGGACCACGAAGGGTGGCAGGTCCGGCCGTTGGGCCAGGAGTCTCGTGGCCTCGATCAGCGTATGCACGCCCTTGAACTTCGTGGCGCGGGCACCGAGGAAGACGCGGAGCGGACCGGGCGACCGCTCCCGGTCGGGGCACGCGAACGCCTCGAGGTCGATCCCGTTCCGGATGACGTACGTGCGCTCCACGGGATAACACGCCTGGGCGCTCAGGCGCTGTGCCACGAACCCGGAGACCGCGTACACGGTATCCGACGCGAGAGGAGTTCGATGGACCAGTGCCTTGACCCAGCGCTTCACGCCGCGGACTTCGGGCACGGGATCCGGGTCGGGAACCGAGACGTGACTGTGACACACGATCCGGCGCACGCCGGCCAACCGCATCACGCCATACAGCCAGTGCCACGTCGGCATGTCGGTCAGGTACGCGAACCGGATTCGATGCCGCCGCACGAGTCCGAACAGACGCACGGCCGACTTCAGGCTGACGTGCAGAGGGTCGAACTCGAACGCGCGGAAGGGGACGCCGGCGCCGAGCGTCGTCACGGGCCCGCGAATCTCGGCGAAGGACAGCCAGACGTCGACGCCTCGTTCATGGAGCGCGCGCGCGACGACGGACTGGAGCCGGAAAATGAAGGTCCAGGCGTAGCCGATGTCGTTGGCGAAATTCGAGCTGATGAGAACGCCGGGGCGGTCCCCGGTCCCATCGCCCGGGGTCATTCTGATGCTCCGACGACGCGATTTGGGCTGCGCTTTGTAGTGAACATTCGCGGTCCAGACGCGGTAATGAGGAAGCGGTGGTAGAGGCGCCGGAGGAGGCGGCAGGACCCTCTCTCCTCCAGGGCGTCAGTAAACAGCTGGCGCCCCTTGCATGCGACGTCGCCGACCGAATGACGGCTCGCGAAGGGCGGAGGAAACCACGGTGTGTGGCCCACCCGAGCCCGCGATGGACTGTTGGAAGGTGAGCGGCCGTGCTCGCAGGGAGCCGGACGGCTTTCCCGTATTCGCACGACGGGGCGGCACCGGGCCCGCGACATGGTCCGGAAATTGTGACCTGGCAAGGGGATAGTCCGTCTCGTGATGGGAGTCACAGGCCGCTCGCGCCCGCAGGGGCTGGCCGCCTCTATCTCAGCAGGATGAATGCCATGGCATTGCGTGCCGGAGTGATCGCCCTCGTGCCGGACCAGTGGGGGCTGCATTGGATGGGTCGGCACGAAGTGCTGACCCGCCTGTCGCGGCACCTGCCGACGGTATGGGTCGACCCCGCGCCCGGATGGCGGGACGCTTGGCGGCTCAGCCCACCGCGGGGCCATCCCGTGCAGCTTCCCGAGGCGACGCACAGCGGGGGAGACTTCGTCGTGTACCGGGGGCGACCCTGGCTGCCGCAGATGTATCGTCCCGCCGCCGCCGGTCGATTCACACAGCGTCGTCGGCTGGAGGCGGCCCGTCGGCTGCTGCGAGACCGGGGATGCCGCGCGATCGTCCTGTTCCTGCTGCGGCCCGAGTTCGCGTACGCTCTCGATCTCCTCGAGCACGACGTGTCGTGCTACGCCATCCGCGACGAGTACAGCTTCGCGCCGGTCGAGCGCCCCATCGATCCCGATGAGGCGAATCTGATTGCCCGCGTGGACCAGGTGTTCATCACCTCCACGATGATGTTCCAGCGCAAGGGAGCGCTCAATCCCAACACCTTGCGCATTCCCAACGGCGTCGACTATGGCGCCTTCGCCACGCCGGTGGCGGAGCCGGCCGATCTGCGCCAGATTTCGCGTCCGCGCATCGCGTACATCGGGTGGATCAAGGAGCAGATCGACCTGCAGCTCCTCCAGACGCTTGCGCGGACACATCGCGAATGGTCGTTCGTCCTCGTGGGGCCCACCCGGGCGACGGGAGACGATGCGAACCTCCTGGCTGCGCTGCGCGCGCTCCCCAACGTGCACCTGCTCGGTGTGCGGCCGCACACCGCACTCCCCGGGTACTTCCAACACGTCGACGTCACGGTCATGCCCTACCGGCTGAACGACTACACGAAGTACATCGATCCGTTGAAGCTCATGCAGGGTCTGGCGAGCGGGCGACCGGTCGTCAGTGCGGGGATTCCGGCCGTGGAGGACCTCACCGACGTCGTCGACGTCGCGACGACCGCGGAGGAGTGGTCGGCGGCCCTCGCCGCCGCGCTCTCGCCTGCCGCGATGACTGCCGAGCGCGTCGCCAGGCGCCGGGCCATCGCGCGATCCCGCGATTGGGACGCCCTCGTGGCGCGGCTCGTGTCGGAGATTCAGGAGCGTCTCGCCTCTCACGCGACTGCTGCGCTGACCTCATGACCGGCGCCGCATCCGGCCGTCCGCCCACCCCCGAGCCCTCCCGGGAGAGCGCCGCCTCACTGGATCGCTCTCTCGTCCACGGCCTGGCCTGGACGAGCGGAGCCAAGTGGGGCGGGCAGATCCTGTCGTGGGCCTCCACGCTGATCGTCGCCCGCCTGCTGACGCCGGAAGACTACGGCCTGGTGGGCATGGCGGCGATCTATCTGGGCCTGGTCACGATGCTCAGCGAATTCGGGCTCGGCACGACCGTGCTGGCCCTGCGCGATCTGAGCGACGAGCAGATCGCCCAGCTCCACGGGTTCGCGATGCTGTTCGGGCTGGCCGGTTTCGGCCTGTCCTGCCTGGCCGCCTGGCCGCTGGGGGCGTTCTTCCACTCCGTGGAATTGCCGCCGGTGGTCATCGTGATGAGCGTGGCGTTCATCATCACGAGCTTCCGGATCATTCCCGCGGCGCTCCTGCGGCGGCAGCTGCGATTCCGCGAGCTGGCGCTGATCGATACGATCAAGTCGCTCGTGCTTGCGGTGGCGATGGTCGCCTTTGCGTGGTTCGGGTTTCGCTACTGGACGCTGGTCATCGGGGGGCTTCTCAGCACGACGTTGTCCACGGTCCAGACCGTGCGGCTGCAGCGACAACGGCTGGCGCGTCCGCGCGTTGCCACGCTCGAGCACGCGATGACGTACAGCTGGCGGATCCTCGCCTCACGCCTCTCGTGGTACGCGTATTCGAACTCGGACTTCCTGGTTGCCGGCCGCATCCTCGGCAAGGCGGCGCTCGGCGTGTACGACTTCGCCTGGACCCTCGCGAACCTGCCGGTGGAGAAGATCACCGCGCTCATCGGCCAGGTGACGTTTCCCATCTTTTCCGCCGTCCAGAACGACCCGCCAGAACTCCGACGCTATCTCCTCCGCATCACCGAGGGGCTCGCGCTGCTGACCTTCCCGGCATCCTTCGGGATCGCGCTCGTCGCGCCGGACTTCGTGATGATCTTCCTCGGGCAGAAATGGAGCGGGGCGATCGTACCCCTGCAGTTGCTGGCCGTCTTCGTCGGCTTTCGCTCGGTCGTTCCGCTGTTGCCGCAGATTCTCAACGTGACCGGCGATTCCCGGTTCGCGATGTACAACTCACTGCTCTCGGCAGTCGTCATGCCGACAGCGTTCTTCATCATGGGCACCCGTTGGGGGACGGCCGGGCTCGCGCTCGCCTGGATGACGGTCTACCCGTTTCTGGCATTGATCCTCTACTGGCGGACCTTCTGGCGGATCCAGCTCCGGGCACCGGCATACCTGGAAGCGCTCTGGCCGGCGGTGAGCAGCAGCGCCGTGATGTGCGCGATCGTGATCGGCATACAGCACGCGACGCCGGGGCGCTGGGTCCCGGGCGTGCGGTTCGCCCTTGAGGTGGGCGCCGGCGCGTTGACGTACGGACTCATGTGCATCACGGTGCACCGGCGGCGGCTGCAGGCCTTCATGTCCGTCGTGCGCAATGCCCGCCGGCGCACGCCCCCGACTCCGCCGGAGCCGCAGCCCACGGCGAGTCCGATCCCCTAGTCCGGGCGCGTGCGGTGGCGCTTTCGGGCGCCGTGCTGCATCATCATGGCTTCGACGCCCTCCCCGGCTCCCGCCATGACGGTCTCCAACGAAAACTCCAAGGCGATCTACGACGGCATCAAGGCCGCCGGCATCCGGTCACTGTCCGCGCTTCCGGAGACCTGGCTCGGGCTGTTGCTGCAGCGCGCCGAAGACGATCCCGAGATGCAGCTCATCCAGGTGGCCAAGGAGGAGGAAGCGATCGGGATCGCCACCGGCGCCTACTTCGCCGGCGTCCCCCACATCCTGCTGATGCAGAACCACGGCTTCCTGGCGGCGATCAACGGGATCGTTTCGCTCGCCGAGCTGTACCGGATTCCGCTCTGCATGCTCGTCGCCTTCCGCGGCCACTGGGGCGAGCCGTATCCGTGGCATACCCGGGGCGGGATCGTCACGCAGGACGTGCTCCGGGCGCTCGACATTCCGTACGAGCTGGCGCGCGACCCGCAGGCTGTGGGCAAGCAGATCCGCGAGGCGTGGACGTTCTCGCAGAGCGCGCTCTCGCCGGTGGCGCTGCTGCTCACGCGCGACCTCATGGAGAGCTGACATGGAGCGCGCCCGCTGCCTCGAGATGATCTACCCCGAGCTGGAGGACAAGCTCGTGGTGACGATCATGGGCGCCTGCGCCCAGGAGCTGTACAACCTCGGCCACCGCGAGAACTTCTTCTATCTCCAGCACGCGATGGGGCTGGCCTCGTCCATCGGCCTCGGCCTCGCCACGCACCTGCCCGGGCGCCGCGTGATCGTGCTCGACGGCGACGGCTCGGTGATGATGAACCTCGGCACCCTCATCACGCTCGCACGCTGCCGTCCCCGGAACCTCATCCACATCGTGTTCGACAACGGCAGCCTGCTCTCCACCGGCGGGTTCGATTCGCAGACCGCCGCCGGCACGACCGACCTGGCGGCGATCGCCCGCGGGGCCGGCATCGAGCACGTGCGGGCGGTGTCGGAGGCCGTGGAGTTCGGCGAGGCCTTCATGGACGCACTCGCGCGTGACGACCTCTCCGTGATCGTCGCGCGCGTGGCGGCCGTCGGTCCGGAGAAGTACGGCATGGATCTGCAGCTTCCCGAGAACGCCTTCCGCTTCCGCCGGCACATCCTGGCGGCAGGCTCCGCTCGACAGCCCTCCTGACCGCCGGCGCGTCCAGCGCCGGCCCGCCAATGGCCACTCGCGAGACCTTCGCCTCCCGCCTGGGCGGGCTGTTCACCATCGTCGGCGTCGCCATCGGCCTCGGCCACGTGTGGCGGTTCCCGTACATGGTCGGGAAGTTCGGCGGAGCCGCCTTCGTGCTCTTCTATACGGTCGTGTCGGTCGTCATTGGCGTGCCGGCACTGATGGCCGAACTGGCCCTCGGTCGCCACACGCGGCGCGGGCCGGTGGGTGCGTTCGCCGGGGGCGGCCTCCCGTTCGGCCGGCAGGTGGGCTGGTTCCTGTTCTTCATCGTCACGGCGGCCACCGCGTACTACTCGGCGGTCGTGGGCTGGGTGCTCTACTATATGATTGGCCAGGCGGCGGGCGCCGTGCACGTGGCGTTCGACGCGAGCGCCGTGCTGCCGCCGGACCACGGCTTCGTCCTGCGGTCGTTCCTGCTGCAACTGGCGTGTACGGCGGCCGTGATCGCCGGGTGTGCGGCCGTGCTCACCAAGGGGGTGCGCGCCGGCATCGAGAAGGTCAGCATCGTGATCCTGCCGGCGATGACCATCGTGACGATCCTCGTCGTCATCCGGGCCCTCACGCTGCCGGGGGCGATGGCCGGCGTGCACTGGTACCTGCTCGACTTCCGCTTCCGGGATCTGACCGGAAACGTCATGGCGGCCGCCGTGGGCCAGGCGATCTTCGCGCTGTCGCTGGGCGGCACGTTCATGGTGGTCTACGGCTCGTATCTGAGCAAAGATGAATACCTGGCGCGCCCGGCCGTCTGGACGGTGATCGGCGATACCGGCTCGGCGCTGATCGCGGGGCTGGCCGTGATCCCGGCCGTCTTCGCGCTGGGCATCAAGCCCGCCGCGGGCCCGGGACTCATCTTCGAGACCCTGCCCAAGGTCTTCGCGGCGATGCCCGCCGGCTGGCTGTTCGGGCTCCTGTTCTTCGCGAGTCTGTTCTGCGGCGGATACCTCTCGGACATCGGGGCCCTGGAAGTGCTGGTCGCGGGACTCACCGACAACACCCGGATCACGCGCCGGCGGGCCGTGTGGCTCATGGCCGCCGCCTGCCTCGTGCTGAGCATTCCACCGACGATCAACAACGGGATCTTCGTGCCGTGGGACCTCACCTTCGGCTCGGGCATGCAGACCCTGGGCTCGCTGCTCGCCGTGCTGACGGTGGGTTGGTGCATGCACCGGGCTGCGGCGCTGGAAGAGCTGTCACGCGACGGCTCGGGGCAGGTGCCGCGCTGGCTCGTCCTCTGGATCCGCTACGGGATCCCCGTGGTGATCCTCGGCGTGGGCGTGTACTGGCTGCTGTCGAGCGTATTCGGCATTGTTGGAACCGTCTGACCGTCGTCCCCGTTCATCATCCGCCACCATCTCATCGAGGAGTCTCCCGTGTCGGTGCTCAGCGATCTCGTTGCCGGCCTCGCGTCCGGCGCCGTCCGCGTCGTGGACCTCACCCAACCGCTGGGTCCGGACACCCCCGTCATCGGCCTGCCGCCCCAGTTCGGCGCCTCTCCCGGCCTCACCATGGAGGTCATCTCGAAGTACGACGAAAAGGGGCCGGCCTGGTACTGGAACGTCATGCACCTGGGCGAGCACACGGGCACGCACTTCGATGCGCCGGTCCACTGGGTGACGGGCAAGGACCTCCCCGACAACCGCTGCGACACGATTCCCGCGGGGCGGTTCGTGGGGCCGGCGTGCGTCATCGACGTGACCGCCGACGTGGAGAAGAACGAGGACTTCCTGCTCATGCCCGACCACGTGACGGCGTGGGAGAAGGCGCATGGACGCATCCCCCGCGGGGCATGGGTGCTGCTGCGCACGGGGTGGAGCCGGCGCACCGACCCCGCTGCCTTCCTCAACGTGAAGGCGGACGGCGCCCACAACCCGGGGTTCCACGTCAGCACGTCGCGGCTGCTTGCCACGGAGCGCGACATCCTGGGGGTGGGGGTGGAGACGGTCGGCACCGACGCCGGCCAGGCCGGCACCTTCGACCCGCCGTTCCCGAACCACACCACCATGCACGGCAACGGACGCTTCGGACTGGCCAGTCTCCGCAACCTCGACCAGCTCCCGCCCACCGGAGCGGTGGTGATCGCCGCACCACTCAAGGTCGTGAATGGGAGCGGAAGCCCGTTGCGCGTGCTGGCGCTCGTCGGGAACTGAGCGCGGCCGGGCACGGCCGTCAGGCCGTGCCCGCCTCCAACTCCAGGCGCCGCGCCAGCGCGAGATACCGGGCGTGCACGTCCGGCCCGGCATCGAGCTGCTCGACGTCGGCGAAGCGCGCCATGACGGCATCGTGCTCGGCTTCCGGGATCAACCGGGCAGCCATCGGGAACACGGCTTCATCCTCCATCTCGATATGGCCCCGCAGGAGGGCGGCGTACCCGTTGGCGGCGGCGGTGAGGTGCCCGGCAGCCGCGGGATCGCCGCCCTCGAGCGCCGCCACGGCATCGCGGATCCGGCGCACGTAGCGGCGGCCCTCCACGTGCTCTTCCAGCAGCGCGGCGACCGGCCCGCCCGTGGGTTCGCCCGATCCCTGCATGGCCGGGAAGAGCACGCCCTCTTCCTTATGATGGTGGCAGCCGTCGGCGAATCCCGCCGCGAAATCCGCCACGTCGAGGAAGAAGCCCGGGCGTACGGGCTCACCCCGCTGCAGCCGTCCGGCCCCGGCCTCCAGGGCATCGAGCACCCGCTCGATCACGCGATGCTCCTCCATCAGGACGTCGATGGCCCGCATGGCTTCCTCCGCGTCTTCAGGCCGGCGTGAGCACCGCCCGCTTGGTGAGCCGGCCGTGGTGGGCCTCCTCGAACACCTCGTTGATCTCGGCCAGGGCGTGGCGCTCCACGTACGGTTTCACCGCGATCCGCCCGTCGGCGATCCAGTCCAGCAGCTCCGGATAGATCAGCGGATCGGCGCCCCAGTTGCCCCGGGCGTCGGCGTCGTAGGCCATCAGGTTGGACAGGCAGATCTCGATGCGCTCGGGGGTGTACCCGACGACGGAGAGCACGGCCCCGAACCCGAGCAGACCGTACGCGGTCTCCTGGCCGGCCCGCGTGCCCGACGTCTCGAAGATCTTCCAGCAGTGCGCCGGAGCGCCGAGCTTGGCGGCCAGGTCGCGGACCGCGCGCCGGACGTCCTTGACCGTCATCCCCGAGATGTCCACGGTGCCGCCGGCGCCGGCCACACCGGCCTGGGCCAGCTTGTCGGGGTTCACATCCACGGCAACGACCGTGGCCCCGGCCGCCGCCGCGACCTGGACGCCGTGCACGCCGATCCCGCCGGTCCCGACGAAGACGGCGAAGTCGCCGGCAGCGAGCCCGGACCGCTTGACCGCCTGGAAGGGCGTGGACACGGCGTCTGACACGACGGCCAGCTCCCAGAGCGCATGCGTGGCGAGCAGCCGGTCGGGCACCGGACAGAGGTATCGCGCCGGGACGGTGACGTGGGAGGCGTAGCCGCCGTGGCGGTCGTTGCCGGGCATGACCTGGTTGCGGCAGACCGCACGCCGTCCCGCGCGGCACAGGTCGCACTCGCCGCACGGGAGCACGGCCGGCACGATCACGGCGCGGCCGACGAGGGTGGGATCGACCCCCGGGCCGACTTCCCGCACCGTGCCGCTGATCTCGTGCCCGAGCACGAGCGGCAGCTCGCCGCGTGTCTTCACCCCGTGGTGCAGGAAGGAGAGGTCGGTGTGGCACACCCCACATCCCGCGACCTCGATCACCGCCTCGCCGGCGGCGGGCTCGGCGCGTGGAAGGTCGCGCTCCTCGAGCCGCGCGCCGGGCGCGGTCATGAACCAGGCATCCCACGTCGCCGGTACGGTCATCGGCATCGTCTCAGTCTCCTGCACTGGCGATCTCACGATCGAGGTCGTCGAAGATGAAGCTCGCGCATTCGTGGCACTGGGCGAGCGTGCGGTCGCGTCCGGCGAAGCACCGCCGGTCGTCGTCATGCAGCCGGAGGACCTTGCGGAGGAATCGGCAGTCGCACTCCGGCGTCGGTTCGTAGAGCGCGTCGAGATAGCCCCTCGAGCTCTCGAGCACCTGACGCACACGCACCTTGAGGGACGGGGTCAGCTCGCCGTGCTCGATGGACAGCTCCCGGCTGATCACCGCGAAGGCGGTGATGCGCTCATAGCGCACCGGATGCGTCCGGTTGAATTCGAGCATCGTCTCGCGCAGCGAGGCCTTCACGGCGCGCTCGGCCGCCGCCCGATCGTCGCCGAACTCCTCGGCGATGCGGAAGAAGTCGGGGAACACGAGGGCCGCGACGAACTCGCGGCCGTCGCCGGCGACGATCACGTGCCGGATGTACGGGTTCATCCCGGCCAGCCGGTTCTCGATCTCCGTCGGCACGACCTTCTCGGCGTTGAGCATCTTGAACACGCGATCCTTCCGCCCGACGAGCCGCAGGCCGGCGCCCGCGAGCTCGCCGAGATCACCCGTGTGGAACCAGCCGTCGCCCGGCATGGCGCGGGCCGTCGCGTCGTCGTTCCGGTAGTAGCCCACCATCACGTTCGGCCCGCTGATGAGCACCTCGGCGTCGGGGGCGATGCGCACCTTCACCCCGGGAATCGGATAGCCGACCATGCCGGGGACGCTGCGGGGCTCCGCGGGATCGGTGAGCGTGCAGCACGGCGAGGTCTCGGTGAGCCCCCATCCCTCGACGACGGCGACGCCGCGGTCGGCGAAGTACCGCGAGAGATTGGCGGGCAGGGGGGCCGCCGCCGTGAACACGAAGCGCAGCCCCGGATGGAAGATCCGGGATTCGTCCTCGGGATGGGCCTGGGCGTGGGCGATGAGTTGCTGATACAGCTTCGGCACACTGAAGTAGATGGTCGGCTGCGTCTCGATCCAGTTGCGCAGGAGGGTCGGGAAGTCGCGCCCCAGCGAATCGTCGACGAAGATCGTCGCCGCGTTGTAGAGGGCGGCGTATTTCTCGAAGATGCCGCCGAAGCTGTGGTGCCAGGGGAGGTACGACAGGAACCGGTCGGCGGGTGACAGCGCCCAGAGGGCGGCCATGGCCCTGCGCTGCGACAGGATGTTGTCGTGGGTGAGCAGCACGCCCTTGAGCGCGCCACTCGTGCCCGACGTGTACATCATGAGACACGGCGCCCGCGGGTCCACGGCGCTGGCCCCGGAGATGAACCCCGCGCGCTTCGAGGCGTCGGGGGCGAGCCGCGCCACGACGTCGTCGAGGCCCTCGACGTCGCGGCGCCCGGACGGGGGCGGCTCGAAGGTCACGACCGACTGGACCGACGCCGGAATCCGCATCCGATCGAGGCAGGCCGTATCGGCGAGCACGACCACCGTCGGCTCGGCATGATCGAGCAGGTCGGAAGTCTGCTCGGGCGAGTAGCCGGCGAAGAGCGGCACGTACACCGCGCCCAGGCTCATCGTGGCGAACTCGGTGGTGAGCATCGCGGCGCGGTTTCGCGACACGACGGCCACGCGACTGCCCCCGCGCACGCCGTGGTCCGTGAGGTAGCGGGCGAACGCGCAGGCGTCGTCGAGCAGCGTCGACCAGGAGGTGGGTTGGTACTCCCCGTGGCGTCGCTCGCAGCAGGCGGCGTGGCCGGGAAGCCGCGCCGCATTGCGCGCGAGGAGGGCGCCGACGGTCTCGCGGCGGCCGATCGGTGGCAGCGTGCATTCGACCACCTTCCCGAGCCGCCGGGCGGAGCCGGCGTGGCTCAACGGCAGGCGTGCGGAGGGCGGCAGGTCAGCCATGGTGAGTTCCTCCCGTCGCAGTGAGCGTGGCCGACGGCCCCACGGCGGCCGCGCCCTCGCGGGCGGCCAGCGCGGCGCCGAAGGCCCCCATCTCCTGCGGATGCGGCGGTACGATGATCTCGCCCCGCAGCTCGGCGGAGAGCAGACGGACCATCGCCGGATGGTGCGCGACCACCCCGCCGGTCGCGACGACCCGTCCGGTGAGCACGTCCATGGCCACGATCCGCTTGACCAGCGAGCGATACGCGGCCATCGCGAGATCGGCGGGCCGCTTGCCGCCGCGGATGAGCGTGAGCAGCTCGGTGCCGGCGAATACCGTGCAGAAGCTCGACAGCTCGAGCGCCTCGGCGGACCCCGCGGCCACGGCGTTCAGCTCCTCGATCGGGATGCCGAGCCGAAGGGCGATCTCGTCGAGGAAACTGCCGGTACCGGCGGCGCACTTGCGATTCATACGGTGCGACACCCGCTGGCCGGCGGCGTCGATGCGGATGACCTTCGCGTCCTGTCCGCCGATGTCGACGACGGCGAGTGGGCCGGGCACGTAGTGCGCCGCGCCGCGGCCGTGACAGTCGAGCTCGGTCCGCGACCCGTCCGCGAAATCCACACTGTGCCGTCCGAAGCCGGTGGCCCATATGGCACTCACGTCACGGCGGGCGCAGCCGGCGCGCTCCAGGGCCTGGTCGTACGCGTGCGCCGCGGCGCCGGGGAGGTCGGCGCCGGATCGCACCACGCAC
>JBJKRG010000361.1:0-49169 GCA_046704805.1 Gemmatimonadaceae bacterium | reverse complement strand
GCATCGGCCCCACCCTGCGCCACCATCTCGCGGCGGCGGCAGGCCCCGACCTTCACGCGGTCGACGCCGAGGGCGGCGTACAGGGGCTGCATCTGCGTCTGGAGTGCCTGCCGGTCGGCGTCGGGCTCCCGCATCCTGGCCATCAGCCCGTCGAGCTGCTGCTTCTCTTTCGGGTGCTTCTTGTAGGCGGCCTCGATGGCGGCGCAGTCCTCGTCGGTGACCTGGACCTGCTGGAAGCCTGCGCGGCGGTTGCCGCCGCGCCCCTGCTGCTGGGATCCGAGCGCGCCATTGCCGCCGGTCTGCCCCCGCCGTCCCCCTCCCCCTCCCCCTCCCCGGCGGCTGCCGCCGAACCGGCCGCCCATCTGAGCCCGGATCTGCGCCTGCACGCTATCGGAGTTGAGACCGAGCAGGGGGGCGACGGTCATGCCTTCACGCGTCGTCTTGAGCGCGTCGTTCGACACGGCGATCACGCCGGTGCGCTGGTCCACGAGCGCCGACACCTCGCCGTTCATGCCCGGTCGGAGCGCCCCGTCGAAGTTCTCCAGGTTCACCAGCACCGGGAACATCGTCACGCCCTGCTGCACCACGGCCTGGGGCTCGATCTTCTCGACCTTTCCCTGGAACCGGCGATCGGGGAAGGCATCGACGGTCACCGTGGCCGGCTCGCCGGCCCGGATGTTCCCGATGTCGGTTTCGTTGAAGTACGCCCGCATCCGGACGTGGGTGAGGTCGGCCATCTTGAGGAGCGTCGTACCGCCGCTCACCGAGTTGGTGGACGACTGGATGATCTGGCCGACCGAGACGTCCTTCTCGATGATCGTCCCGTTCGTCACCGCCTGCACGGTGGCGTCCTCGAGCGCCTGCTTGGCGATGTCGAGGTTGGCCTGCTGGCGGACGACGGTGGCCTGGGCGCTCTCGTAGGTCAGGCGGGTCTGCTCGTTCTCCTGGGGCGTGATCACACCGACGGCCAGCATCTCATCGCTCCGTTTCTTCTGAGCGGTGGCGACCTCGAGCTGGGCCTTGGCCGAGTTGAGGTCGGCGTCCGCCTGGCGGAACTGCTTCTGGACCGTCTGGGTGTCGATCTGGGCGAGCAGGTCACCCGGCTTCACGTAGGTGCCGGTCTCGACCGGCATGTCGGTGATCATGCCGGAGGCCTTGGAACGGACCTCAACGACCACGATCGGCTCGATCGCGCCGTTGGCCTCGGCAGTCACGACGATGTCGCGCCGCTGGATGGCCTCCGTCTGCACTGGGGGGAGCTTGTTGCGGCCGGCACACCCGGCCAGGACCGTGATTGCGATCAGGGGGGCAATCTTGTTCACGAATCCGTTCCTCGAGTTGTTAAGCGACTATAGCTAGCCCTAGTACGGGGGGCATTAAGAAAACGCTGGCACGGGCAGGAGCCCGTGCCAGCGTTTCGGGAAGGGCAGGGACGGCGATCTACTCGAGGTCCCGGCCGATGAGCTGTTCGATCTGAGCTTTCGTGGTGCGGTAGTTCAGCCGGTACTGGATGAGCTGCACCCGCGCCTGGTTCAGCGTGGTCTCGGCGGTGAGCACGTCGAGCAGGGTGGACGCCCCGACGGCGTATCGCTGCTCCTGGACGCGGAGGGCCTCTTCCGCGGAGACGATGGACTGCTGCTGGATGCTGATCTCCTCTTCCAGCGTCTGCATGTTGGCCACGTACTGGACGACGGTCGCCTGGGCGGCGAGCTGCGCATCACGCAGGTTGGCCCGGGCGTTGTCCACCTGCACGATCGCGCCGCTCGTCTGGCTCTCGCGGCTCCAGCCGTCGAGGATGTTGTAGCTCAGCGAGAGAGAGAGGTTCTTGCTGTACACCAGCCGTCCGCCGCCGATTCCGTAGTACTTGTCGTATCCGTTGCCGCTGCGGCTGTAGGAAAGGGAGATGGTTGGGAAGTAGCTGGACTTGGTGCCACTCAGAGAGGCCTGGGCCGTTGCCAGCGCCGCCTGCGCCGAACGGATGGCGGGTCCCTGGTCGGCCAGATGGGCGATCAGCGCGCTGTCGATCGGAGTGACGGTCTGGTCGAGGGTATCGGCCGCCACCGCGGTGACCAGATACGGGGTGGCCACCAGCCGGGTAAGGGCTGCATTCGCCACCCGCCTGTTGTTCTGTGCGTTGAGGAGCGCCAGCCTGGCGTTGGCCACCTGGATGGCCGACGTGAGCGAGTCGGCACGGGTGGCAGCGCCGGCGACGACCTTGGCGACCGAGACCTTCATCTGTTCCTGCGCCTGCTTGAGCTGAGCGCGGGCGGCGCCTTCGGACTCCTCGGCCGCGAGGATGTTGTAGTACTGCGTCTTGACGTTCAGGGCGACGCTGAACTTCTGCGCCACTTCATTGGCTTCGGCGCTGCGGACTCCGGCCTTGGCGGTCCGGAGATCGGCGAAGCGCCGTCCCCCTTGGAAGAGGGTCAGACTCGTGCGCAGCCCTTCGCTGTACGACCAGGGCTGAGCCGAGTACGGGACGATCGTACCGGACTGACCGAACCGCTCACCACTCTGCTGGCTCTGTCCCATCGACCAGGAAAGCGTCGGAATGAATTCCGCATAGGCAGACGTGACACCGGCGTGGGCGGTCGTCACCTGCCCCTGGGCCGCGATCGCCGCCGGGGACTTTTCGGTGGCCAGCGCGATGGCCTCTTTCAGCGTGATGGGGCGCGCGGAGTCCGCGGGCTGCTGCGCCAGGAGGGTGGCCGGCAGCGCCGCCAATATGAGGAGCATCTTCATTTCTTGCAGGCTTCCTGTGTCGAATTGGAGGATCGGCCGTGGTGGCGTGTGGAATCACCGTGTGCACGGCGGGTGGAGTCGGCGCGCGCCCGACGGATGGAATCCGCCCGGAGCCGGGCCTGGAACCTGGCCAGCTGGTCGGGCGTGAGCAGGCCCCGGAACTTGCGTCCACCCTCGAGGCGGATGGAGTCGAGCACGGTCCGGACCGGACGATAGACCTGCTCGATGGCGCAGTTGGTGGCGTCCCAGATGGAATCGGCCTCCACGCGCTGGGCGGGAGAGAGGCCGATGTCATCGTACATGGCGGTGCGCTCGGCCCAGTTGTGGGGCCGGCGCTGCATGACGCGATCGGCGGAGAAGCCGAGGACGCCGCCCACGAGGACCGCCCCGAGGAGGAAGAGCATGGCCTGCTGCTTGGGATGCTGCATCATCCGCCGCTCCGGTCAGTCGTGCGACAGGACGTAGCGCACGGTGCCGTCGCGCTGGTCCTGCAGCATGGGGCGCGCCACGGCTTCCGCGGGGCCGGGGACCGGCGCCAGCAGGGCCTCGTACGCCGTGTTCTGGGCAACCTCGTGCGCGCGGAAGAGCGCCGCACTGCACGCGAGGATGAGCGCCGCCGCGGCCAGCAGCGCCGGGCGCGTCCACTGATCGAGCTCCGTCCACCATCCCAGCTCCACGCTGGAGATGCGATGCATGATCCGCGCTTCGAGCTCGCTCCAGTACGCCTCGTCACCAGGAGCGGCGTACATCCCGCGCAAGCCGCGCGTGACCTCGTCCTCCTCGTGTCCATGTACCAGTCGCAGGTCGCTCATAGATCACTCCGTACGTCTCTCAGAAGCCCGCGCAGAGTTGCGCGGGCGTGATGCAGGTCCGACCGGGCCGTGCCCTCGGGGATGCCGAGCATGCCGCCGATCTCGCCATGCGTGAACCCCTCCACATCATGTAACACGATCACCGACCGCTGGCGTTCCGTGAGATGCGTGATGGCTTCGGCCAGGCGCGTCCGCAGTTCATCCGCCTCCCCCGGGTCGCGGAACGGCATCGCGACCAACTCCGTCAACTCGTCCGCCTCGCGAACCTTCCGGCGGCGCACCAGATCGAGGGCCGAATTGGCCATGATCCGGTACAGCCATGCCCCGAACGGCTGGTCCGGCAGGAACCGGTCCAGCGCCCGATATGCGTGCAGGAACCCTTCCTGGACCGCATCCTCCGCGTCCTCATGCGTGGTCACGATCGCCCGTGTCACCGCATAGGCCCGGCGCTGATGTAGCCGCACCAGCGCGGCGAAGGCATCCTGGTCGCCGTGCTGAGCCGCCAGCACGTATTCACGCTCCGGGCGTCCCGCTTCAGACACCGGTCTTCTCGTCCGCGGGATTTGTGGAGCGATGGCTACAGTCATTGGCGTCCCGACGCTGTCCACCCCGATGTACGCGGGTCGCCAGGGGGTCGTTGAACATGAGTCACGTCACAGGCGGGGTTCCCGCGAGGCCCAGCTCCGGGGCCACGCCCTGCATGGCCTCGATCACGAACTGAATGTGATCGTCGAGGTCGACGCCCAATTCCTGGGCTCCCAGCAACACGTCCTCCCGGCTCACCCCCCGCGCAAACGCCTTGTCCTTCATCTTCTTCCGCACGGATCGGGCGTTCACGTCGTGCACGCTCCTGGTCGGCTTCACCAGGGCCGTGGCGGTGATCAGCCCGGTGAGCTCGTCGACGGCGAACAGCGTCTTCGCCATCCGGGTTTCCCGGGGGACGTTGCAGTAGCCGGCGTGCCCGAGGATCGCCTGGAGCACGTCGTCGGGCCACCCCTGCTCGCGGAGGACGCCGACGCCGTATGCCGGGTGCTCCTCCGTGGCCGAATGGGCGGCATTCGGGTAGCGCTCATAATCGAAGTCGTGGATCAGGCCGGCGAGTCCCCATCGATCCGGATCCTCCCCGAACCGGCCGGCGTAGGCCCGCATAGCCGCCTCGACCGCAAGCATATGTTTTCGCAACGACTCGCTCGCCGTGTACTCCTGCATGAGGGCGAGGGCGGATTCGCGGGTGGGGAGATCGGACATGGCGACGACCTGCTTCGGAAGCGTGTTAAGTACCCACAATATTGGTGCTTCGGGGTCCCATCCGATAGACGGCGCCGCTCGCGCGAAGCCCCCCCGGCGTTGCCGCTGCCCGCCGCGATGCCGGGCCTGACACCGGGCGAGCGCCAACGAGTGGAACGACAATCCCACGGACCACGCGGAAGCCGCGGATCAACTCCAGGGCGAACGACCCCGCCTCGACACGACCGGGCCCCGGCACCGTTCTCCGGCTACCGAGGCCCCGTTGGCTGTCGTCTGCGGAATCCGCGACTTCCGCGGCCCTATCGTTCCGTACGGTTGACGCCGGTGCTGCCGCTCACATCCGCAGTCCTCGCCGGACCGAGACATGGCCCCGCCGCTTACG
The DNA here is from genome assembly GCA_046704805.1 of Gemmatimonadaceae bacterium. Classification (GTDB taxonomy): domain Bacteria; phylum Gemmatimonadota; class Gemmatimonadetes; order Gemmatimonadales; family Gemmatimonadaceae; genus JAGWRI01. Next base: position 43,985 of record JBJKRG010000361.1, on the reverse strand, counting down.
ACGACGGGCCATACCGGGTTACGGGACCCGGTGCCCGCTCAGCCGGCCTTCTGTGCCGTCGCGGCCGGCTTCTCGTTCGCGTAGTGGTGCTGCGTGATCTTCACGATCGAGAAGAGGATCGCGAAGACGCAGATGGCCCCGATGATGAGGCCGAGAAAGCCGGCCTTCATGTCACTGGCGTGGGACTCCTGCGAATCGTGCGGATGGCTCATGGGTTCTCCTGTTCGACGGCGCCGTCAGGCGACGCGCACGGTGTTCATCACGTCGTTCTGGTGAATGCTCTGCATGATGTCCAGGCCCTGCGTCACGCGGCCGAAGACGGTGTGCACGCCGTTCAGATGCCGCGTGTTGGCCTCGCTAAGGACCATGAAGAACTGGCTGCCGCCGGTGTCCTTGCCGGCGTGGGCCATGGAGAGCGCACCGAGCGCGTGCTTGTGCGGATTGCCGGCCGTCTCGCACTTGATCTTCCACCCGGGGCCGCCGGTGCCGATGCGCGGATCGCCCGGTGGGAGGTCGCGGGAGAGGGGGTCGCCGCCCTGCACCACGAAGTCGGGAATCACGCGGTGGAACTTCACGCCGTCGTAGAATCCGGAATTGGCGAGCTTCTCGAAGTTCGCCACGGTGTTGGGCGCTTCCTTGTCGTAGAGTTCGGCGACGATGGTGCCGCGATTGGTCTCGAACGTAGCGGTCTTGCTCACGGGTCAGTGGGCGAGAGAAAGGATTGGTGGGCCGGGAATAAACTAGGGGATTCAGCGTGGCTCGGGAGGGGCTCGGTCGAATTCGTTCCGACTGCGGGGCCGGGGCCAACTGTTGAACGACGATTCCGCGGACCAGACGAACGAAGCGGAAGCCTCACTTCAGCGGCATCCGCTCCCTCCGCGGGATTGTCGTTCCGCTGTTCAGGCCGGATCACGGTATCTGCGGCGCAGGCCCCGCCACGCCGTCAGACGTTCGCGCTGGGACAGATGTCGCTCAGCACGCACTCGCCGCACCTGGGTTTGCGCGCGTCGCAGATGCGGCGGCCGTGCTCGATGAGGAGGTGCGAGAGGATCGCCCACCGTTCACGTGGGAACAGGGGCATCAGCGCCTGCTCGATCTTCACGGGGTCTTTCTCCCCGGTGAGGCCGAGGCGCTGTGCCAGCCGCGTGACGTGTGTGTCGACCACGATCCCCTCGTTCTTGTCGAACGCATTGCCGAGCACGACGTTGGCGGTCTTCCGGCCGACGCCCGGCAGATGGGTGAGTTCGTCCATCGTGTCGGGGATCCGGCCGCGGTGCTCCTCGGCAACCGCGGTAGCCATGCCGACCAGACTCTTTGCCTTGTTCCGGAAGAACCCGGTGCTCTTGATCAGCGTCTCGACGTCGTCCCGGCGGGCACCGGCGAGGGCGCGCGCCGTGGGATACTTCTTGAAGAACGCGGGCGTGACCATGTTGACGCGCTTGTCGGTGCACTGCGCGCTGAGGATCGTGGCAACCAGGAGCTGGTAGGGATTCCGGAAATCCAGCGCGCAGTGGGCGTCGGGGTATTCGGCGAGCAGCCGCCGCAAAATCTCGGTGGCCTGCCGTTCGAGCGCGGCGCCTCGGAGCATGCCGCCCCGGCGGCGGCGCTCAGGACTCGACACCGGCGTGCAGCTTCAACCGGTCGACACACTCGTGCAGCTGCTTCTCCGTCAGATCGATCTCCTGCGTGGCCCCTTCCTCGTCCAGCAAACCCGCGCGCATGGAGATCGCCACCTGGTTGAGGTAGCGGATCTTGGTGAGGATCTCCTCGGTGGCCTTGCGCAGCTTCATGAACCGCCGCTTCTCGGCCAGCGCCCGCCGGTAGCGCAGGGTCAGTTCGGTGGGGTTCAGCCGCCTGGCGAGTGCGATCACCTCGTCGTGCGAACGGCCCGGCAGGGCCCCGCGGTCCGGAATCCCCGAGTCCTCCCACCCGTCGTCGGCGAACCAGAGTCGGCCCACGTACTCGATCCCGTCGTAGGCGATGCGGCACGACACGTGCAGCTTGTGCCCTTCGGGCTCGATGGTCGTGATGTACGGCTGGATGATGCTGTCGGTCAGAGACATGGTCAGGACGCGGGATGGCGGTGCGCAGGCACCGCGGTCAGGCGAGGAACTCCTCGAGCGCCGCGAACAGCGCGGCCGGTTGTTCGACGTAGGGTACGTGGCCGCTCCCCTCGAGCACCACCAGCTTGGCGGAGAGGGCGCGCGCCCACGCTTCGGACGAAGCGAGCGGAATCGGATCCTGCTTTCCGTGCACGACGAGTGCCGGACGGCGAATGCCGGCCAGCCGGCCGTCCGCCGCGAGGTCGTACTCGCCGAGGCTTTCCCATACCGACTGCTGGATGCGTGCGACCACGCGAAACGGGGTGAGGGTCTGCGCCGCCCTCGGATCGGCGAAATATCCGGCGACGCTCAGCTCGAAGGTGCGGTGGCGATACCCTTCCGGGTCCCGCTCACGCAGCCCCGATCGGATCAGCTCGTCGCGCAGGGCTTGCACGGCCGGGGCGGCCTGACGGCGGGCGAATTCCGCCTCGAAACGCTCCCGAAATTGCCGTGAGATGGGGGCCGGGTCAATGAGCGCCAGCCGCGCCGGACGCGTGAGCGAACCGTCGCGCACCGCCTCGGCCGCGTAGAGGCCGGCCAGGAGCCCGCCCCAGGAGTACCCGATGAGCGTCGGTGCGTCGAACCCCAACTCCCGCATCAGAGCGCCGAGGTCGGCAACGTGCGTCTGCCACGTGACCGGCCGGCGGTCGTCGGTCGTCGAGCGGCCGCCGCCGCGCTGATCGTAGAACACCAGTTCGCGGTGCCGCGACAGCTCGAGCATCTGCGGCAGCAGGTACCGGTGGTCGGCCCCGGGTCCCCCATGCAACACCACCGCGCGCGGGCCTCCGGCCGGCCCGTAGGCTGCCCAGTAGAGGGGAACGTCGGTGGTCGTGGTGTAGCCCGATGCGCGCGGCATCGGGATGGGCGGAGTGGTGGCCATCACTTCGGGAACGAGCAGAGCGGCAGACGCCATGGACCTGATCCGTACAGCGCATGGTCGCGGGACCGGGTCGAAGCCGGCGCGCGACGAAGAGGACTGGCGGTGAGCGGCGTCGCTCCAACTTCGCGGGAAGACTCATTCTAGCCGACGCCACGGCGCCCCACAAACCGTCCTGGGACCCGGCCCGACGTCAGGCGAACTGTGCCGCGATCCGGGCCGTCTGCACGTGAAGTCCGACGGTCACCCCCAGGTCGCGCCCGTACCCGCCCGCGATCGTGACGAGCACCGGGAGCCCCACTTCACGGCAGTGTTGCAGCACGATGACGTCGCGCCGTGCCATCCCCCGCGCCGTGAGGCCCAGCCGGCCGAGTCGATCGTGCTCGTGCACGTCCGCCCCTGCCAGATACACGACGATGTCGGGGCGCGCGCGTTTCAAGACCCCGGGCAGTTCGGCTTCCAGGCGGCCGAGGTATTCGTCGTCGCCGGTGCCGTCCCGCAGCTCCACGTCCAGATCGCCCGGAACCTTGCGAAACGGATAGTTGCGTCCGCCGTGCATGCTGAACGTGAACACGCGGGGGTCGCCGGCGAAGATGGCGTGGGTGCCGTTGCCCTGGTGCACGTCGAGGTCGACCACGGCCGCCCGGTCGATCCGGCCGCGGTGCTGCAGACTCCGGATCGCCACGGCCACGTCGTTGAACACGCAGAATCCCTCACCGTGGTCGGCAAACGCGTGGTGCGTGCCCCCGGCGAGATTCATCGCGATGCCACGTTCCAGCGCGCACGCCGCCGCTTCACGGGTCCCGCCCGTGGCGCGGAGGGACCGTTCGACGAGGGCCGGCGACCAGGGCAGTCCGATCCGGCGCATCGCGGCCGGATCGATGGTTCCGGCCGTGAAGTGCTCGACGTAGGCGGCCGTGTGCACGCGGAGCAGGTCGTCCAGCCCGACGCGCGCCGGATCGTGCAGGTGACCGGCCGCGACGATGCAATCCTCGACGACGCGCGTCCGGAGCAACTCGTACTTCTCCATCGGAAACCGATGTCCCGCAGGAAGCGGGAACGCATACCGGGCGCTGGACCAGGCGTCGAGCATGGCGGAACTGGGCGCGCGGCCGCGGGCGGTGCGCTATCCCCCGCGCTTCCCGAGCGTCACGGTGAACGTCAGCCGGTTGCCGTCGCGGAGGACGACCACCCGAACGACGTCGCCGGGTCGGTGCGCGTACATGGCCCGGGAGTACGTCTCGAGGTCGGTGACCGGCACGCCGCCGAACTCGACCACGATGTCACCCGCCCGGAGGCCACCCTGATCGGCCGGGCTCCCCGGTGTGACGCCCGTGAGCCGCTCCCCGGCCACGTCTCCGGCCGCCATGTCCGGGATGGACCCGAAGTAGACCTCCGACGCACCCGGCGACGCGGCGACGGCGGGCTTGGCGGGTATGCGGACGAACGTCATCCGCGACGGGCGGTCGGCAATGTCCCGGATCACCCGCTCGGCGATGCCGACCACGGTCGCCTCGCCGCCGGCGTTGATCTTGTCCACGTCGTCGGTGGCCTTGTGGTAATCCTCGTGGAGGTCGGTGAAGAAGTGCAGCACCGGAATGTCCCGGGCATAGAACGACGATTGGTCGGACGGCCCGAACCCGTCGCCCTGCCCGAAGATCCGCACCCGGCCGGCGTTGGCGGAGTCCAGCAGCGATGGGAACTCACGGGCCGTGGCCACGCCGTAGACGATGAGCCGGCGGTTCCGCAGGCGACCCACCATGTCGAAGTTCACCATGGCGTCGATGCTGTCGAGCGCCACCGGCGAATGCTCCACGAAGTAGGCGGACCCGAGCAGTCCCTCCTCCTCACCGGTGAAGTTCACGAACATGAGCGAGCGGCGCGTCGGCGTGGCGCGGAAGACGCGCGCCAGCTCGAGCACGGCCGCCGTGCCCGAGGCATTGTCGTCGGCGCCGTTGCGGATGACGTTCCCCGCCTGGGGGTCGAGGGCGCCCTCCGTGGACCGGCCGAGATGATCGAAGTGCGCCCCGATCACCACGTACTGGTCTCGGAGCACCGGGTCGGTGCCGGCGAGCATGGCCACGACGTTCTGCGTCGGCAGCACTTCGGGGGCCGAGCCGTGTACAACGGCGGGCCGGGCGGTGAAGGGCTGCAGGTACGACGTCGGCGTCATCGCCGCCAGGCCGAGCGACCGGTAGCGTCTGGCAATGTAGGCGGCCGCGCTGTCGTTCCCGGGGGTTCCGGTGCGCCGGCCCTCCAGCCGGTCGCTGGCGAGGTAGGCGATGTCGGCCCGAAGGCGGCCCGAATCGGGGGCAACGGCGGTGGCCGGAGCCGGTGTGGGGTGGGCGGTCGCACAGCCGGCGGCCGCCACGAGGGCTAGGAGAAACGGGGCAAACGGGTTGACTTTCATGCGTGGCGCTCGTCCAGGGGGAGAGTGGAAGTCTAGCCGCACACCTGGAGCCGGGCCACCAAGAGCCCGGCTGCTGGCGTTATGGCACGGGCCCGTCCTAACTTGAGTCCCCCCACCGGTTCGGGGGGCAGCCCGGCGCAGTCTCTATGGAACACTCGACTACATTCGCCCGATTCTTCTCGCGTCTCGTCTGGTTGCTGATCAGCGACAGCGGGAACGTGGCTGAGCAGAAGATGTCGCTGCGGGCCGTGGCGGCCGTGGGCAAGGAGGGTGCGACCCGGCTGTGGGCGGGGAACGGGGGTGGGCTGTACGCCAACGGCGAGCCGATGCCCAGGGTGCTTCCCGGCGTGAATCAGGTCGTCGAGCGCATGAAGGCGGGGGGCCTGGTCGAGATCGAGTTCGAGCGGCATCCCGCCCCGGGCGAGGTCCTCGGATTGGCGCGCCTCCTGGCGGCAGTCGACCCTGCCGTTCCCGATCCCGACGACTTGTACGACCGGTTGATGGGGTTGAGGGCGGAGACACTCCGGTTCGTGCCCGTCGAGGACCATCCCTTGGAGCCGCCGGCGGCAGCCTGGCCAATGGAGGCCTTCGACGTGGCGGAACCGGCGACGCCGGAGGAACCGCGAGCAGCCGTCGAGGCGGAGGAGGAGCAACCCGAGGCATCTGTAGGGGAGTCCCCGGAGGCCGTGGCGTCAGGCCCCATGGAAACCGTCGAACCGGAGCCTGAGCCTGCGCCGGGGCCCCTGGAGGCCGCCTGGCTGGGGCGCGTCGAAGCGGTCGAGCCTGAGCCCGCGGAGGCCGTCGAACCGGAACCGGAGCCTGAGCCTGCGCCGGGGCCCCTGGAGGCCGCCTGGCTGGGGCGTGTCGAAGCCGTCGAGCCGGAGCCCGTGGAGGCCGTCGAACCGGAGCCTGAACCTGAGCCCGAGCGTGCGCCGGGGCCTCTGGAGGCCGCCTGGCTAGGGCGTGTCGAAGCCGTTGAGCCGGAGCCGGTGGAGGCGGTCGAGCCGGAGCCGGCGGAGGCGGTTGAGCCGGAGCCGGTGGAGGCGGTTGAGCCGGAGCCGGTGGAGGCCGTTGAGCCGGAGCCGGTGGAGGCGGTTGAGCCGGAGCCGGTGGAGGCCGTTGAGCCGGAGCCGGTGGAGGCCGTTGAGCCGGAGCCGGTGGGGGCCGTTGAGCCGGAGCCCGTGGGGGCCGGTGAGCCGGAGCCCGTGGAGGCGGCCGAACCGGAAGCGGTTCTCTTCTCCGAAGTGGAGCTTGCGGGCGCAACAACGGCTGACGGGATCACGGAGGCCCTGGTCTATCCGGATATCTGGGCGATGCCTGCCGAGGAGGCGGAGAGGACGGAAGAAGCCCGGGCCAGGCCTGCCGACCAGCCACCCGCGGTATGCGGAGAGGCGGATGCGGTGCGGCTCCACGAGCTGGAGAGCAGCCCGATCGGCGAGCTGGACGCCGATACTGGCGTGTCCGGGCTCGTTTCGCAGGATTCGGGCGGGTTGTTCTTCCAGTTCTCGGTCATCGGAGGTCCGAAGGATTCACCGGAGTCGCTGCTCGAACGGTTGGGCAGGAGCACGAGCACGATCGAGACCATGCGGCTCCTCGACGAGATCGTCGTTCTTGCCGAGACCGCCGTCCGGGAAGGGAAGCCGCAGGTGGCGCTCGACCTGATCCATGGCGTGATCACGCAGGAGCCGTCGGCCGCCGAGGGCGACATGCGCCGGGCCTACGTGATGGCCGTGCGCCGGCTGTCGAAGCCATTGCTGCTGCGGGCGGTGGCGGCGCAGCTCGTGGCGGCGCCGGCGCGGCGTGGGGCGGTGATGGAAGTGCTGGTGCGGATGGAGCAGGACGGCGCGGAAGCCGTGATCGATCAGATCACACAGGCCCGGACGGCCGAGGACCGACGGGTGCTGTTCACGGCGCTCCAGCACCTGGCAGCAGCGGAGGCGGCGCTGGTCCACATGCTGGGCGACGCGCGCTGGTTCATCGCGCGGAACGCTGCCGACCTGTTGGGCGAGATGCAGGCGACAAAGGCCGAGGGACCGCTGGTGTCGCTGCTGCGGCACGACGACGACCGGGTGCGGCGGGCGGCCACGAGCGCGTTGATGCATCTCGGTACGCAGAGCGCCCGGCAGGCGGTGCGCGAGGCGGTGCGCGACGAGACCCCGCACGTGCGGACGCTGGCGGCGTTCGCGATCGCGACGGACCGCGATCCGCGGACGGCGGCGACGCTGATCACGGCGATCGATGCGGAGCAGAACCGGGACGTGCAGATGGCGATGTTGCTGGCGCTGGGGCGCGTGGGGACGAAGGAAGCCGTGGAGCGGCTGATCCGCGCCGCGGAGCCGGAACGGGGTCTCTTCCGCCGGAAACCGCGGGAGATCCGGATCGCGGCCGCGCAGGCCCTGGCCGAGGTGAACTCTCTCGAGGTCTGGGCGGCCCGGGGGGCGCTGGAAGCGCTGACGACGGACCGCGACCGGGAGGTACGTGAGGCCGCCGTGCGCCTGTTACGCCGTGACCCGCGCACCTGAAGACGCGAGCTAGAGGGCGGTGAAGTCGGTGCGGTCGTCCACCGCGCGGCACGCGTCGGCGATGAGCGCCGCCGTGTGATGCACGTCCACGAGGCTGACCATCTCGTTGGGTGAGTGCATGTAGCGGTTCGGGATCGAGATCAGCCCAGTGGCGACGCCCTCCCGCGCCAGGTGAATGGCGTCGGCGTTGGTGGAGGTGGCCCGCCCCTCGGCGTGCACGGTGAAGGGGATGCCGGAGGCGGTGGCGGTCTCGCGCAGGATCTCGTAGACCACCGGCGAGATCAGGGCCCCGCGCACCAGCACAGGGCCACTGCCCAGCTTGTGGTCGCCGATCTCCTTCTTCTCGAGGCCGGGATGGTCGGTGGCGAAGGTGACGTCCACCGCGACGGCCATCTGCGGCCGGACCGCATTGGCCGCGACGAGCGCGCCGCCGCCGTTCCAGGCGATCTCCTCCTGCGTGGTCGCCGCTGCGACCACGCGAGCCTTGCCGGGCGCTTCCTTGTAGCGGCGGAGCGCTTCGAGCACGGTGAACGCGCCGATGCGGTCGTCGATGGAGCGGGACACGATGCGGTCGGACGGGAAGTCGACGGCGTGCGAATCGATGACGGCGGCATCGCCGACGGCCACGCGGGCTTCGGCCTCGGCGCGGTCTGCGGCGCCGATGTCCACCCAGAGATCCGTGATCTTCACGGCCTTCTCACGATCGGCGGCCTTCATGAGATGGATCGGCTTCTTGCCGACCACGCCGATCACGCTGCCGCTCGTGCCGAGGAACCGCAGCCGCTGCCCGACCAGGACTTCGGGGTCCCAGCCGCCGATGGACGAGATGTAGACGTAGCCGTCGTCGTCGATGTACTGGACGATGAGGCCGATCTCGTCGATGTGCCCGTCGAGCATGATCGTCGGCGAGCCGTCGGGGTTGACCTCGGCGAGGCTGTTGCCGGCCACGTCGCTGCGCACGACGTCGGCGAAGGTCTGTGCCTCGGCGCGCCAGACGCGTGCGGCCGCGGACTCGTAGCCCGATGGGCCGGGCGTATCGAGCAGGCGCTTCAGGAACGCGAGGGAAGACTGGCTGAGCATGGATGGGCGGGGGACAGGAGGAAACTGTAATAGGCCGTCGGTGGGCCAATGGTAGCGCGATTCCGCGTCGGAAGGAAGACGCGATGCGCGGGGCGGCGGTGCCTATCGCGGCGGTTCGCGCCGGATCGGAAAGGCCGCGAAGCTCAGCACGAAGATGCCGAGTCCGGCCATGTACCAGTGCGGGTCGCCGGTGAGCGCATAGAACACGATGCCGAACCAGGCCAGCATCTGCCCGAGCAGCCACGCGAACAGCGGCTCGGGAATGCCCAGAGCGGCTCGCCGGCGCTGCGCGAAGCGGCTGTTCCAGAACCGGTGATCGAGGATCTGAGCGAGGGCATAGATCCAGGTCATCGCGCCCACGATGCGGAGCTTGCCAGCCAGATGCGGGCCCCGCGCCTCGAACCCGAGGCTGTACAGCACCCAGACGGCGAGCGCCAGGAACAGGGTGAGCCCCAGCAGGATGCCGCGCACCTGCCCGAGGCGGTCCGGCGTCAGCCAGGCGTAGCTGCGCGATGGTGCCGCCGGTTGCGGCGACTGCGCGGTTTCGTGCTCCGGCTGCGTGCGCGAACCGGATGCGGGTGAACCCATCGGAACTCCTCGTCGTGCCAGACTTCGCGGTCTGCTGCTCGCGTCGAGAGACCGCCGTTCTCCCAATATAGACACCGAGGCCAGGGGGGCCGGCGATCGGTACGGCAAGGGCGCCTCGCGCGGGGAAGACGGACGGAATGGTGGCCGGTCCTGGTCGCGCCGGGGGCGGCGCGCGGTGTAGGTTGGGGCATCGTGCGTGACGGTTCCCGATCCTCCCCCGTCCGGGCGAACGTCCGCGTCCACGTACACTCCCACCCGACGTGACATGCGCTCCCACCTCGCATCCCTCCTGCTCGCCTCTCTCGTCGTCGGCGCGGCGCCGGCGGCGGGCGCCCAGCGCGGCGCCGCTCGACCGGCGGCCATCGGCACCAGCATCGCCGCCAAGACCGCCGGCTACGTGAAACACGACGGCTTCATCCCCATCTACCTCAACGACACCACGGGCAAGATCCTCGCCGAGATTCCGCACGACTCGTTCCCGGCGCTGATGGTGACCATGCAGTCGACGGGGCTGGGCTCGAATCCCATCGGCATCGACCGCGGCGCCGGCGGGCGCACCCAGATCGTGCACTTCGTCCGGAACGGCGAGCACGTGCTCGTGGTCTTCGAGAACACGCGCTTCCGCGGCGCCGCGAACAATCCGGATCACGAGCGCACCGTGACCGAGTCGTTTCCCGTGAGTACGGTCGCGGCGCTCCCGATCCTGGCGGTGGAGGACGGGAAGCTGCTGGTCGATGCTACCGAATTCTTCATCCGCGACTGGACCAACGTGACGCAGACGCTGCAGCGCACGCACCAGGGCACGTACACCGTGGCCCGGGACCGGTCGTCCATCTACGCGCCGTACACGAAGGCATTCCCGAAGAACACGGAGGTCGACGTCTCGCTGACGTTCGCGACGAATGGCCGCCCCGGGCCGATCGTGAGCCGCATGGCCCCCGACGGCAAGGCGTTCACGCTGCGGGAGCACGTCTCGCTGCTGCAGCTGCCGGACAGCGGGTACCATCCGCGCGCCTGGGATCCGCGCGTGGGCTATTTCAACGTGGCGTTCAACGACTATGCGCAGCCGGTGGACCAGCCGCTGCAGCAGCGGTGGATCGAGCGACACCGGCTGGAACGGGTGAATCCCAACGATCCGAACTCCCCGATCAAGGATCCGATCGTCTACTGCGTGGACCGCGGCATTCCCGAGCCGATCCGGACGGCGACCCTCCAGGGGGTGAAGTGGTGGGAGAAGGCGTTCGACGAGGCCGGGCTCAAGGGCGGATTCAAGGCCGAGCTCTGCCCCGAGGGAATCGATCCCATGGACGCGCGCTACAACGTGCTGGTCTGGGAGAACCGTAACGAGCGCGGCTGGTCGGTGAGCGCGGCGATCTCCGACCCGCGCACCGGGGAGATCATCAAGGGGGTCTCGCGGCTCGACTCGCACCGGGCGCGCACGGACTACAGCATCTTCGCCGCGCTCATGGGCGCGGCGAAGACGCCGGCCGACACCCACTTCGTGCTCGCCCGCGTGCGCCAGGTGAGTGCCCACGAGATCGGGCACACGCTGGGCCTGTCGCACAACTACATCGCCTCGACGTACGGCCGGGCCTCGGTCATGGACTACCCGCCGCCGCGCGCGACACTCGACAAGAACGGGCACATCGATCTGTCCGACGCGTACGCCGTGGGTCCCGGGGCGTACGATGTGTGGGCCATCCACTGGGGCTACGGCATCTTTCCCCCGGGGACAGAGAAGGATTCCCTGCGCGCGATCATCGCCGAGGGATTGAAGAAGGGTTACCTCTTCCTCTCCGACGCCGACGCGCGCCCCGACTACGCCTCGGACCCGCGCGTGAACCTGTGGGACGACCAGCACACGGCGTCGCAGTTCCTGACCAACCAGATGGCGGTGCGCCGCGTGGCGATGGCCCGATTCGGGCTCCGCAACCTGCGGCCGGGCGAGCCGCTGTCGGCGCTGCAGCAGCGGTTCGCGCAGCTCTACTTCTTCCACCGGTACGCGCTGAACGCGCTGTCGAAGACCATCGGCGGTATGGAGTATTCGGAGGCCGTGGTGGGGGACGGGCAGCAGGCCACGTGGCCGATCCCGGGGGCCCAGCAGCGGGCCGCCCTCCATCAGATGATGGGCGCGCTCGCGCCGCAGTCGCTGGCCATTCCGGACACGGTGCTCACCCTGCTCACGCCGAACGCCACCCTGGTCTCCCCACGCGTGGAACTGTTCGGCTCGCGCACCGAGCCGGCGTTCGATGAGCTGGGCGCGGCCCGTACGTTGTCGCAGATGATCATGGGCATGCTGCTGCAGCCCGAGCGTGCGGGCCGGCTGGTGGCCTTCGCCAACCGGCGGCCGAACATGCTCACCCTGCCCGAGACGATCGATACGCTGGTGGCCGACACGTGGAATGCCCCGGTCCCGGCCAGCGGCAAGCTGGCGGCGCTGCAGCGGGTGACGCAGCGGGCGCTGGCCGACCAGATGCTGCTGCTGGCCGCCGATACCACGGCCGCGCCCGAGGTGCGCGCCATCGTGGAGCTGGAGATCCGGGACCTGCAACCGCAGGCGGCGCGGCGTGCAACCACCGGGAGCATCACGGTGCGGGCCCACTGGAACGCCATCGCCGGCGACTTCCAGCGGTGGATCGACCGCCGCGAGTTGCCCGAGCCCACGAAGGCGCTCGTCGCGCCGCCGGGGGATCCGTTCGGGGGTGGGTAGGGATGGGCCGGTGCGGCGGACGGGGTTGACGGTGAGCCGTAGACGATAGACAGCAGACAGTGGGCCGTTCGCCGTTTCCACGGCCAACGGCCCACTGTTCACCGCTCACGATCGATTGTTCGAGACCACCGGTCCGTCAACTCCCCGAGATGTTGTCGCTCCACGTGTTCGGCAGGGCGACGTACGTGCGCAGTCCCTTCGTAGCCCGGTCGACGTTGCACGAGTTGTACACGTAGCTCTTCTGCCCGTTGGCGATCGACGTGTCGACGTTCACGACGCTCGCGGCGGTGGTATCGCCGAGGAGCACGTTCAGGCCGCTGACCGTGGCGCCCGACGTCGTGTTGTTTCCGTTCGAGGTCAGCGAGCCGCCGACCAGGATGATGCCGTTCCACATGTTGCTGCCACTGATCACGAAATTGCTGTCCGCGATGATGATCCCGCGGCCGGCGTTGGGGAGCGAATAGTTGTTCGTGTGGATGCGGATGATGGGCCAGTAGCTCGTGTCGGCGAACTGTGCCGGGCTCGGAAACGCGTCGGGCGGGATCACGACGTCGGCGCCCATCGAGCCGTTCATGATCCCCGCCCAGTCGATGTGGACCGCACTCGCCAGTTGGTTCGCCGTGCTGGTGGAGTCGATGGGTGGATTCCCGGTCGGCAGGAACCCGCCGTTGGACGTCCACCCGCCGCTCGGCACCGTGGCGCCGGCCAGCGTGTCGGCCACTCCGCACTGGTCGGCGCCGCTGATCACGCCGGCGGTGCCGTTCTTCACGATGCCGGAGAGACTCGTCCACCCGGCGAGCACCTTCATCGTGGTGCTGTTCCATTTCGCATAGATGCCGACCGTTCTCATGGCGTTGATCGTGCGGCCGCCGGCCGAGAGCTTGGTGGTGGTGTCGACGCCCGTGGACGTGATGTAGTAGATGGCGGGGTCGTTGGGACCGGAGGACGGGTGCACCCGCTGCGAGACGACCCACGCGTAGCCGCCGTTCGAGGCGACCATCGTGGATTCGGCCACCGTGGTCGGCGGCGATCCACAGTACTGGCACCACCCGCTCTCGCTGCGGCGCACGATGAACTGCTCGAGTCCGTTCTGGGCAATGGCAAAGGCCCGTTCCGTGCCCTTCTCGGCCTGATTGGCGGCGATCTCGGCGTTCGTGGCCATGAACGCGGCCGCGACGGCCGCGGTGATCACGGCGATGACCAGGATGGCCATCGGAAGCGCGAAGCCCTCTCGGTTCTGAAGGCGAGGCATCGTTCGATCCTCAGAAGACGCGCGTGTTCTTGAAGAACACGGCGGTGGTGATGTCGGTCTCCGTCCGTTTGCCGTCGTTCGACGGCTTGGGGCTCAGTCCATTGAGCAGGATGTCCACGCCGCGGATGCTGGAGAGCGCCGGGACCGTCGTCTGCGACGTGTCCTGATTCGGGACGTAGAACTTGAACCGCGCCGTCGACGCAAACGGAGCGAGGATCTCCTCGGTGGGGCCGCCGGACACGCTCCGGTACAGGCCGTACAGCCCCGGGAACGACGCCGAGGTGTCGAACGCATACGTGACCTTCTGCCAGAGGAACACGGGGTCACCCGCCACCGAGCCCGTGGCCGGCGGCTCGAGGGACACGATCTCCCCGGAGCGTCCGCCCAGGGTCATGGTCTGGATGTCGGCCTGGGTGGAGTCCGTGCACCGATCGGGGTTCGACGACAGGCGAATGTTGTCCGAACCGGTCGGCGACGGAGGGGTGATGATCGTGTACCGCCCGCTCGAAGGGTCGCGCCAGGCGTATCCGCCGTAGGTGGCCAGTGCCATGACGCTGCTGTCGACCGGCAGGAGGCTCACCACGGTGGCCGAGGAGCTGTTCCCGCAGGAAAGCCCGAAGGCGTAGGGGACGATGACCTGGATCGCGCGTCCGTTGCTGGACACCGAGTCCACGCCGCCCGAGTCCTGCACCATGCGCAGGTCACTGAGCATCAGGTTCATCGAGTTGCGGGCCACGGCGCGCGCGGAACGCGCTCCGTATTCCTGCGTGAAGAACCGGGACTGGGCCACGAGCAGCCGGGTAAATGCGGTGGCGATCACGGCGACGATCACCAGTGCGAGCATTACCTCGATGAGCGTGAAGCCTAGGCGCCGGGGGCGCGTCGTCAGTCGTGTCATGGTCAGCATCCCGAACAGAGCGGTGAGCCCGTGCTGTAAGCGTGGTCGAAGACGAGAGAATCGGTCTTCGTCGGATAGAGCGTCGGTGCGATCACGATCTTCACCGTGATGCGGTGCGTGAACGGCGTCAGCGTGATCGTCCGGTTGTACGAGCGGCCGCCGACGTCGATGGTCGAGGTGCCGCTCGCCATGGTCTGGAGCGTGGTGTACGGGATGGCGCCGAGACGCGACGCCTGTTGCTGCAGCACGGCGGAGCGCCGGGCTACGAGGTCGTTCATTCGGCCGACGGTGGACACGTCGAGCGACAGCTTGGCGATGGTCACGAGCACGATGGCCAACATGGTCATCGCGATCATGACCTCGATGAGCGACATGCCCGAACGGCCGCGCAGACGGGCGCGGCGGCGAGGAGTGCGCGTCATTTCACCTGGACCAGTCCGCCACGCGTCATCCGCACCCGGTGCGAATACCGGGTATCGCCGATCATGGCCGAGAGAGTGATGGAGAGCGTATCGCCGGCGAGGCCCTCCGGGTACACCCTGAGATCGTCGCGCGACAGCGTGACGTCGGAGGGCCTGATGTTGTAGCCCTCGAACGACGTCCGGCGGAGCACGGTTCCCGACCGCACGTCGGAGAGCAGCATCTCCATGTTGGTCGAATCGAAGGTGATGAGCACCGGCTTGCGGTCGCGCGCGGCGAGTGTGAACGCGGTCTGCAGCTCGCTGCTCACCGCGTATGCAGCCCGGCTCACACGCTCCTGCGTGATGATGGCGTCGATGCGTCCAACCGAGAGACCGACGACCAGGGCGACGACGGCAATCGCCACCATGATCTCGATGAGCGTGAAGCCCAGCCGCCCGAGGGACCCTCGGGCGGCGGATGATGGCGATCGCTTGGAGCGTGACATGCCGGCCTCTTGCGCAGGAATTGATCCACGGAGTGTGCCGCGTGTATGCCATTGTTGTGGAAAGGATTAGATCGCGTTGTGACGGCCGTTACCGCGGCCGAACTACGCAATAAGTTTCGGGCCGCCGGTACCTCTTGCGGGGCCTGGCCACGGTCGAAGCGTCGGGGTTTTCCGTGTAAACAACCGGAGGGACTCCCACTGCCCTGAGTACAGGCCTTGCGATATCTCTCGAATCCGGCCCGGACCGGGCCGTTACCGCACAAATCGGAGAGGGTCGGATGAGGATTCGAAGGCTTGGCGTCATCGGCGCCGGGACGATGGGCCACAGCATCGCCGCACTCGCCGCGTCGGCCGGCATTCCGGTGGATCTCCTCGACATCGCGGGGCCGGACGACGACCCGAATGCACCCGCCCGTCAGGGACTGGAGCGCGCCGCGAAGGCACGGCCGGCGGCGTTCATGGACCCGGCACGCGCCGCGCTCATCCAGATCGGCAACACCCGCGATGATCTGGGCAGCCTCGCCGCGTGCGACCTCGTGATCGAGGCGATCATCGAGCAGCTCGAGCCGAAGCGGGCGCTCTACGAGCAACTCGAGCGCATCCTGCCCCCGCACACGATCATCGCCTCGAACACGTCGGGGATTCCGATGGCGCTGCTGACCCAGGGGCGCCGCGACGCTTTCACGAAGCGGTTCCTGGGGATGCACTTCTTCAATCCGCCGCGCTACCTGCACCTGCTCGAGATCATCCCCACGGCCCACACGGCGGCCGAGACGGCGGCGGAGGTCCGCGCATTCAGCGAGCGGATTCTCGGCAAGGGCATCGTGACCGCCCGCGACGTGCCGGGCTTCGTGGCCAACCGGCTGGGGGTGTTCGGCATGGTCCTGGCCCTGCGGATGATGGAAGAGCTGGATCTGACGATCGATGAGGTGGACGTGCTCACCGGGCCGCTGCTGGGCCGGGCGAAGTCGGCCACCTTCCGCACGGCGGACCTCACCGGACTGGATGTCCTGTCGCACGTCGCCGAGGGGCTGGCCCGGGCGACGGGTGAGGACTTCGCGCTTCCCGGCTGGGTGGGCACGATGGTGAAGAACGGGCAGCTCGGCGAGAAGAGCGGCGCCGGCTTCTACAAGCGCGTCGGGAAGGAAATCCACACGCTGAACTGGAAGACGGGCGAGTACGCGCCGGCCGCGAAGCCGAAGTCGCCGGAGCTGGACCGGGCGATGCGCCTCCCGCTCGACGAGCGGCTGCGGGCGGCGGTCGCGCTCGACGGCTCGTACGGGAAATTCGCACGCGAGTACCTGGCGCGGCTGGCGCGGTACGTGCTCGCGACGGCTCCGAAGATCGCCTATCACCTGACCGACGTGGACCATGCCATGGAGTGGGGGTTCGCGTGGGAGGCGGGACCGTTCCGGCAGCTCGACCTGCTGGGCGATGCGCTGCCCGACGCGGCCGCGCTCCGGCCGCCGGTACTGCACGAGGGGTACTACAGCGCCGACGGCGCCCGCGTCGCCGCGCTCGACTGGAAGGGGTACGAGCCGGTGCAGGAGCCCGAAGGCCTGCTGCGCATCGAGCCGCTGCGGCGGGCCGGGCGGTCGCTGGCTTCGTCGCCCGACGCCACGCTGTGGCACGCGGGGGACGGCGTGGCCGTGCTCGAATTCCACAGCAAGATGAACGCCCTGGGCGAGGGCATTCTGTCGATGCTGATGCGCTCGCTCGAGGTCGTCGAGCGCGACAATCTGGCCGGCCTGGTGATCGGCAACGACGATGCCCGGACGTTCACGGCCGGCGCCGACCTCGCCATGGTGGCCGCGCTGGCGCAGGCCGGCGACTGGAAGCGGCTCGAGGAAGCCGTGCTGCTGTTCCAGGGCTGCTCGATGTCGATCCGCTCGGCGCCCTTCCCGGTGGTGGCTGCACCGTTCGGGCTCACCCTCGGCGGCGGGTGCGAGTGGTCGCTTCACGCCGACGCGATCCAGGCCCACGCCGAGCTGTACATGGGCCTGGTCGAAGTCGGGGTAGGACTGCTGCCGGGTGGCGGGGGCACCAAGGAGCTGCTCTTCCGGTTCGCGCAGGCGCTCGCGCCATTCGAGGATGCCGATCCGTTCGAGGCGCCGAAGCGGGCCTTCAAGCTGATCGCGCTCGCCTCGGTGAGCACGAGCGCGGCGGAGGCCGCGAAGCTCGGCTTCCTCCGTGATCGCGACCGCATCTCGATGAACCGCGACTTCCTGCTGGCCGACGCCAAGCAGCGGGTGCTCGAGCTGGCCCCGGACTACGTGGCTCCGCCGCCCCGCACCATCGACGCCGTGGGGCGTGCCGGCATCGGGAATCTGGACTACGCGGCATGGGCCATGCACGAGGCGGGCCAGGCCAGCGACTACGACGTCCGCATGGCGCACGAGGTCGCCACCGTGCTCTGCGGCGGCGACGGCCCGGCGCGAACCGTCACCGAGGACGACGTCCTCGATCTCGAGCGCGACGCGTTCCTGCGACTGCTCGGGAACCGGGAGACGCAAGAGCGCATCGCCCACATGCTGAAGACCGGCAAACCGCTCCGCAACTGAGAGGAAAGACCCGTGACTGACGTGGTGATTGTGTCCGCGGTGCGAAGCGCCGTGGGACGTGGCAAGAAGGACGGCGCGCTGGCGGGCGTCCATCCCGTGGAGCTGTCGTCGCGCCTGATGCGCGCCGCCGTCGATCGCGTGGGGGTGGACCCGGCGATCGTCGACGACGTGCTGTGGGGATGCGCGATGCCCGAGGGCTCCCAGGGGCTCAACGTATCGCGCCTGTCGCTGCTGCGCGCCGGCTTCCCGGTGGAAGTGCCGGGCGCGACGATCAACCGGTTCTGCTCGTCGGGACTCCAGACCGTGGCCTTCGGCGCCCAGGAGATCCTGAGCGGGATGGCGGACGTCGTCCTGGCGGGCGGCATCGAGATGATGAGCCAGGTGCCGATGTCGGGGTACCACACGCGCCTCGATCCGGAGGCCGTCGAGAGCTACATCGGCATGGGCTTCACCGCCGAGCGCGTGGCGAAGCGGTGGAAGGTCACGCGTGAGGACCAGGACCAGTGGGCGCTCGGCAGCCAGCAGAAGGCCGTCGCCGCGCTCGATTCGGGGGCCTTCAGGGGCGAGATCGTCTCCGTCCCGGTGGCGCAGGCCACGTGGGTGGGGGCGCGGAAGAGCGAGACCACGCGCGACTTCGCCGAGGACGAGCTGCCGCGGCGCGGCACGACCATGGAGGGGCTCGCGAAGCTCCGACCGGCGTTCGCCGTGAAGGGGACGGTCACGGCGGGCAACGCCAGCCCATACTCCGATGGAGCCGCGGCCCTTCTATTGATGAGCGCCGAACGCGCCAAGGCCCTGGGACTCGAGCCGCTGGCGCGCTTCGTGACGTTCGCGGTGGCGGGCGTGGAGCCCGACGTGATGGGTGTGGGGCCGATCAAGGCGGTGCCCAAGGCGCTCGACCGGGCCGGCCTCGCCCTGAAGGACATGAAGCTCATCGAGTTCAACGAAGCCTTCGCGTCGCAGGTGGTGGCCGTCGTGCGCGAGCTGGGGATGGATCCGGCGCTGGTGAACGTGAACGGCGGCGCCATCGCCCTCGGGCATCCGCTCGGCGCCACCGGGGCGAAGCTCACGACGCAGCTCGTCCACGAGTTGCACCGGCGGGGCGGTGGACTCGGCCTGGTCACCATGTGCATCGGCGGCGGCATGGGAGCGGCGGGAATCTTCGAAGTCTCCGGGTGAGAATCGACGAGCAGGAAACGGTAGACGGTAGACAATAGGCCGTGAGCCGTCTCCGTTGTGATCTGTGCCCTTGCCCGACCCTCTAACTTTCCAGTCGGAGGGAGTAATGAATCCAGACGAGACGTCTCCGGCCCTCGCGGCCGGCGACCTGACGACGAACACACTGAAGAACGCCCGCCAGGGCCTGTTGCGCGTCCATCGGCTGCTGCTCGAAGTCGAGCGCGTCGAGTTGGAGCGCACGCGCGGGCGGCTCACGCCCAACGAGTACCTGCAGGCCGTGTTGCAGGATCCCGCGTTCGAGTGGTTGCGGCCGGCCTCCCAGCTCATCGTGCAGATCGACGAGGCCCTGGACGCCGCCGAGCGGGAGCGCGCGCCGGTGGCGGGTGAGGTCACGGCGACGCTGCTGGTACAGGTGCGTGCGCTGCTCACCCCCGTGCCGCCCACGACGCCGTTCGCGGCGCGGTACCTGCAGATGCTGCAGCGCCACCCCGACGTCGTGTTCGCCCACCGCGACGTGATGGCCGGATTGCCGAAGGGGTTCCTGGGGCCGACGCCGGAGTTGACGCAGTAATAGATGGTGTGAGGGCGGCGTTCCGCGGCGGTTGACGGTGAGGCGGTGACGGCGCGCGTCGACCGCTGCCTCGGCGCCCGTTCGGTTCGCCGCAGGCTCAGATGCCCCCGTCCACCGACCGCCAGAGGTACCAGCAGGCGACGGTACGGTAGGGGCTCCAGACGGCGCCCACGCGCCGCACGTCGTCGGGCGTGGCACGCCGCCGGAGTCCGTACGCGTGGTGCACCGCGTTCTGGATGCCGAGATCGAGCACCGGCAGCACGTCCGGGCGGCCGAGCTTGAACATCAGAAACATCTGCGCGGTCCACGTACCCACGCCCTTCACCTGCACCAGGTGCTCGATGATCGCGTCGTCGCTCATGTGACGCACGCGGTCGAGCGGCACCGCGCCCGTATGCACCTTCTGCGCCAGGTCGCGCAGGTAGGCGATCTTCTGCCGTGAGAGGCCGACGGCGCGCAGCGAGTCGTCGGAGAGCGCGAGCAGCCGCTCCGGTGTGACGTGACGCCGCGGAAAGAGGGCACTGAACCGCGCGTGGATGGTGCCGGCCGCCCGGCCCGAGAGCTGCTGGAAGACGATCGCCCGCACGAGGTCGTGGAAGTGCGAGTGGCCGCGCCGCGGCCGCAGACGGTACGGCCCCACCCGGCGGATGAGACCGGCCATGACCGGGTCCACCCGACGGAGGTGGGCGAGCGCCTGTCGGACGGCGAGCGTGGGCACGGACGATGCGAGCGGTGGGCGATCGGCGGGTGGCTCAGGCCAGGCGGTCGAGCGCGCTCGAGATCGCGTCGACGATCTCGTCGATCTGGCCCGTGCTGATGATGAGTGGCGGAGACAGCGCGATCGTGTCGCCGGCCATCCGCACCAGCACGCCGTGCTCGAAGCAGTCGAGGAACAGGTCGAGCGCGCGGGCGCCCGGCTTTCCCTCCCGCGGCTGCAGTTCCACGGCTCCGACGAGGCCGATGTTGCGGACGTCGATCACGTGGGGCTTGTCGTCCAGACGGTGCACGGCATCGGCCCAGTACGGGGCGAGCTCGGCGGCGCGCGCGAACAATCGCTCGTGCTCGTACAGGTCGAGGGTGGCGAGGCCGGCGGCGCAGGCCAGGGGGTGCCCCGAATACGTGTATCCGTGGAAGAGCTCGATGCCCGGTCCCGCCGAGTCGACGATGGCATCGTGGATCCGCGTCCGCACCGCCACCGCGCCCATCGGCACCGCCGCGTTCGTGATGCCCTTGGCCATGGCGATCAGGTCCGGGGTCACGCCGAAGAACTGGGCAGCGAAGGGGGCTCCGAGGCGCCCGAATCCCGTGATGACTTCGTCGAAAATGAGGAGGACCCCGTGGCGGCTGCACAGGTCGCGCAGCCGCTCGAGGTAGCCACGCGGCGGGATGAGCGCACCCGTGGAGCCGGCCATCGGTTCGATGATCACCGCCGCGACGGTCTGTGCACCGTGTCTGGCGACGATCGTCTCCAACTCGTCGGCCAGCTCGGCTCCCCATTCGGGCTGGCCGCGGCTGAAGGCGTTGTGCGCGAGGTCGTGGGTATCACGCAGATGGTCTACATTCGGCAGCAGCTGCCCGGCGAACTGCCTTCGGTTGGCCTCGATGCCGCCCACCGACGTGCCCCCGAAGCCCACCCCGTGATACCCGCGGCGGCGTCCCACGAAGCGGATCCGATCGGGCTCCCCGCGGGCTTTCCAGTAGGCGAGGGCGATCTTGAGTGCCGTATCGACGGATTCCGACCCCGAGTTGGTGAAGAACACGCGATCCAGATCGTCGGGAGTAAGGGCGGCCACGCGCCGGGCCATGTCGAAGGCGAGCGGGTGCCCCATCTGGAAGCCCGGGGCATAGTCGAGGGTCGCGGCCTGCTCGGCGATGGCACGCGCGATGGGCTCGCGGGCATGGCCGGCGTTCACGCACCAGAGGCCGGCGGTGCCGTCGAGGATGCGGCGCCCGTCGGCGGCGACGTAATGCATGTCCTTGGCCGAAACGAGCAGGCGCGGCGCCTGCTTGAACGAGCGGTTGGCCGTGAACGGCATCCAGTGCTCGTTCAGCGATGAGGGGACGGAGGGTGCGGAACCGGCCGCGGGGCCGGGAGAACGGGAAGTCATCGGGTGGTACCTGCGATCGTCGATGGTCGAGCCGTGACGGGCGAGCGCCGTCACGAGGTTAGTTCACGGGGTGCATGACGCACGAGCGAATATGAGCCGGGAACCATCGGAGAGCGAGCGCGTGGGGAACGAGCCGGACCGGGACGCGAACGGCGAAGCGGAGCCCGCCGTCCGCGAGCGGCTGGAAGAGATCCGGCGCGCCAAGCACAGCCGGGTGCGCTGGGGCGTCTCCCGGCACACGGCCGAGCGGGCCCTCCTCGCGATCAGCGAATCGGCGCCACGGGCGCCGTACCACGCGTCCGGAAAGTGCCGGCGGCGGAAGCGGCACAAGCGGCTGCTCTAGCCGCGGCCCCCGCTACTTCAGGACGACGGTGACGCTCTGTGCGCCGGTGGCGTGGTTCGCCGCCGCCGAGATCTGCGCGCTTCCCGCGGCCACGCCGCTCACGAGCCCGCTGGTGTCCACCTGGGCGACGGCCGGCAGGCTGGATTTCCATGTGATCCGGACTCCCGTCAGGACCCGGCCGTTCGCGTCGTAGGCCGTGTCGGACAGCTGGACGGTGGCGCCGACGGCCACCGAGGGGTTGACCGGAACCACCACGATCTTGGCGACCTGCGGCGAGTTCGGCTGGCTGGGGGTGCTCCGGTAGGCGCAGGCGGCGAAGGCGAGCGCCAGGGCGGGGACCCAGAAGCGGGGCATACGCGAAATGTTCTACAATTCGTCCGCGAGGGGAAGTGTGCCGTGTCACGCCGCCCGCGCGGGTCGGACGGCGGCGGGTTGCTCCGACCGGCGCCGCAGGGCCCACCGCACCCGGTAGACGGCGACCGCAAGCACCAGCAGGGCACAGATTTCCACGAGCACCTTCTCGCCGTCGAGGAAGTCGACCGGCTTGTCGGTGAGGGTCGGATCCGTCAGCACTCCGTGCACGAAGAACAGGCCCGCGGTCACGTACGTGAGGTAGTGGAGCAGCCGCCATCGATCGCGCCCGATCTCGGTGCGGTAGTACGACGTGACCACCACCAGCAGGAGGACGTACAGCGAGAGGGCTCCGATGGAGTTGATCCAGGGCTGCTTGGGGCCATCCACCGGATAGATCAGGTCGATGAAGCGGAAGGCGGGCGTCTTGACCGCGAGCAGCAGCAGCACGTGCACCAGCACCAGGGCCAGCGCGACGTAGGCCGTCCAGTTGTGGACCGTGAAGTAGTTGAACCGTTTGTGCGGCCAGTGCTTCCATGGGTTGTAATGCATGGAGAGCAGGAGGCCGAGCAACAGGTTGACGGTCAGCAGGCAGAGCGCAACGAGTGCGGCGTCGCTCGACAGGTCGAGAGGAGTCACGGCGGTTCCAGGATGCGGCCAGGAAAAAGGGGCGCACCCGGCGCCCCCTAGGTCAACGCACGGACCCCGGTAAGTGCTGGCGCCTACCCAACCAGGTTGTTTGCCACCTTGACGCCGTAGTACAGCCCCACCCCGCCCGCAATCGTACTCACGAAGAACGCGGTCATGAACCCGAACTTCGCGGCGATGTACCAGCCGAGGGTGCTGCCGATGGCGCTGCCGAGGAACCCCAGCAACTTCTTCATACACGTCTCACTGTGAGGTCGTTCGAGAGAACGACAGGTGGGCGGGGTTCGTGGTCACGAATTACAACGACGATGCAACGTCGCGGCCGTCCGGGGCCCGCGAGGCGGGCGCCGGTTGCGACGCAGATCACGAATTCGCCGCGGAAGTCTCGGGCAGATGCCCGCTCCTCATGTCCGTTGGTTCAGTGGCGCGGGCCTGGTCTGGATGCACCGGAACCGCAGCGAGCTTTCGATTCCCTTCGGGGTCAACTAAGCTCCACGAGTGCCACGCGCTCCCGACGGGCCTCCCCACGCGCGGAGGCCCGTTTCGCCGTCGCGGCTTCGCGCCCCTTCCACCCGATTCCGCCATGTCACGCGTTCTGAACTACTTCCTCAAAGGGCTGATCGTCACCGCGCCGGTGTTCCTGACGGTGTACATCTGCTACGTGATCTTCACCAGCATCGACAGCTGGCTCAGACTGCCGATTCCCGGCGCCGGCTTCGTCGTCATGGTCGTGCTGATCACGGCGATCGGCTTCGCGGCGCAAACGTTCGCGCAGCGCGCCCTGAGCACGGGGCTCGACGCGCTGTTCGCCCGCCTACCCTTCGTCCGGCTGCTCTACTCGAGCACGCGCGATCTGCTCAACGCCTTCGTCGGTGAGCATCGCCGCTTCGACAAGCCCGTGCTCGTCACGCTGGGCGGCGGCGCACACGTGTTCGGGTTCCTCACGCAGCAGTCGCTGGACATGTTCGGCATGGGCGGATCGGCCACGGTCTACGTGCCGCAGTCCTACGGCTTTGCCGGGAACCTCGTGGTCGTGCCCGCCGCCAACGTGCGCCGGCTCGACGCCGACAGCGCGCACGTCATGGCGTTCATTCTGTCGGGCGGCGTGACGACCGTTCCGGAGCGGGAAGAACGCGACGCCCTTCCGGCGGCCGGCGGCTAGCGAGGACTCGGGGCCTCCACCCACCGGGCCAGCCGCCCGCGGGGGCCGGCGGCCACTCCGAACCCGGAGCCGCGAAAGCGCACGGCGTTCAACGGCAACGTGTCGACCATGGTCCACCCGGAGCCGCCGCCGGTGGATCGAGCGGTTCCCGCCAGTCCTACCGCGACGACGGTACGCGGTCCCTGCCACGCGACGCCCGACAGGTAGGCCGGCACCAGGACGCCCGGCGCCGCGTGCCACGTGCGGCCTCCATCATCGGTGAGCGCCACGTTCACCGTGGCCGCATGGGGCTTCGTGTACTCGCCTCCCACCGCGACGCCGTGGGCGGCATCGCGGAACGCGAGGGCGAAGATTCCCGACGCCGGAGTGCCCGCGTGGATCGGGGTGTCGCTCACCGACCAGTTCCGGCCGCGATCCGTGGAGCGGTAGACGCGCGCGCTATCGGCACCCCCGGTGCCGATCCAGACGTCGCGGTCTCCCCAGACGGCGATGCAGGTGCCGCTGGCGGCGAAGGCGCCCTCGCCGGGGAGCGCCGGCGGGAGTGTGGCGGGCGGCACACGATGCCAGCTGCGGCCGCCGTCGTCGGTGAGCAGCAGGAACAGCTTCCCGTCGACCGGGTCGCTGAGCGCGATGCCGTGGTCGGCGTCCCAGAACGCCAGGCCATCCAGGAACACCCCGGGCCGTGTGGTGGCGTACGTCTGCGCCCAGGTGGCGCCACCGTCGGTGGTGCGAAAGATCCGGGCCTGACCCTGCTCGGCAGGGCCGGCGCTCGCCGCTACCGCGACGTCGCGGCTCAGCGCCGCGATGGAGCGAAGGTCCAACGAATCGGCGCCGGGCACATGGTGCACAGTCCAGGTCGCTCCGCCGTCCACGCTCCGGGCCACCGTTCCGTGCGTGCCGCTGGCCCAGGCGACGCCGGCGTCCGCCAGGCCGAGTCCGCGGAATTCCGCGTGGGTGTCGACGGCCGCCAGCCGCCACTGGGCGGCGGCCGGAGACGGCGCGGCCGCGAGGGCGATGACCAGCCACGACAACACACCGGAGGAGCGAGCGCGGAAGCGATTCACGGGGAAGACTCCGATTCTGGTGGATCGGCGTCGGGCCGATCGTCAGTCAATGCCGCCACCGCACCGGGGAGTACGATGTCCGCCGTGTTCGCGATCTCGTCGAACCCCAGGATGTCTTCGGCGCGCCACGCGACGTAGAAGAATCCGAACGCGGCGGCCACGCACACGATGCCTTCGGGCCAGTGCCGATGCTGCAGGACGAAGAAGAACGACACGCCGACGGGCAGGAAGATCGCGCCGAACAGGGCGCTCGTGGCGCGCAGCATGTAACCGGGATTGCTCAGGCGGGACATGTGGGGGCCTCGGGATCGTTCAAATCTCCGGGGGACCGGCGAAACTGGCAAGCACCGTTGCGCCCGGGGGCTTCGATCGGCTAGCGTGTGACCGACCCATCCCGCATGCCATGCTCAGCCACGCCGACATCATCGCTGCCCGCGACCGCATCGCGGGCCAGGTTCACCGGACGCCCGTGCTCTCGGCGTCCCGCATCGGCGCCCGTGCGGGCGTCGTGCTCTCGCTCAAGTGCGAGCTGCTGCAGAAGACGGGATCATTCAAGGTGCGGGGCGCCCTGAACGCGATTCGCCAGCTCTCGCCGGCGGAGCGGCAGCGCGGCGTGGTCGGCGTTTCGGCGGGCAACCATGCGCAGGCGCTCGCCTGGGCGGCACGGGCGGCCGGCACGCGATGCACCGTCGTGATGCCCGAGGCCGCGTCGCAGACCAAGCTCGATGCCACGCGCGGGTACGGTGCCGAAGTCGTGCAGCACGCCTGGGGGTCGGCGATGTTCGATCGGGCGCGCGAGCTCGCGGAGACGCACGGATACGTCTTCATCCATCCGTTCGATGATCCGCGCGTGGTGGCCGGTGCCGGCACGACCGGGCTGGAGATCCTCGAGGACCTGCCCGAGACCGATGCCATCGTGGTGCCGGTCGGCGGCGGCGGGCTGCTGTCGGGCATCGCCGTGGCGGCGAAGCACATGAAGCCGACGGTGAAGGTTTTCGGGGTGGAACCCGTGGGGGCCCAGGCGCTGCGGCGCAGCCTCGACGCCGGCCGCGTCGTGCCGATCGACGCCCCGAAGACCATCGCGGACGGCCTCGCGGCGCCGATGACCACGGATCTCCCCCTATGGGCGGCCCAGCACTTCGTGGACGACATCGTCGTCGTCAGCGACGACGAGATCGCGGAAGCGATGGGCGTGATCCTGTCGTCGGCCAAGCTGATGGCCGAACCCGCCGGCGCGGCGGCGGTGGCGGCGCTGATCAGCGGGAAGCTCGCCCTGCCGGCGCACGCCCGTGTGGTGTGCGTCGTCAGCGGTGGAAACGTGGACCTGAGTCGGCTCCGGGAGCTGATCTAGCCGCCGGTCACTTCCTCGCGGAAGACTGAATTCGCCATTTCGTCCAGATGACGATGGTGGCGCACCCGCCCTGACCGGGGGTCACGAACTGCGGCGGCGTCTCGCTGCCGTGGTAGATCTCCATGGCGCCGATGTTGCTCGGCAGAATGAAGGAGTTGATGTCGCCCGGGTTCATGGACACCCAGGGAGTGCCGTCCACGACGTAGTTCACGCACCCCTGGTCCTGGGTGCGCACGTCGTAGACGTAGGTGTCGTACCCCGACGACACGACGCGCAGCCCGGGCACGGTGCGCAGCAGGTCGGTGACCTTGAGCGCGCCCCGCTTGGCGATCGTCGAATCGTCCATGTAGAAGCCCATCCCCGTCTTCTCACGCTGGAGGAACCCGATCGCCTGGAGCCCGCTGATCGACGGCGCTCGCGTGTGCACGGTGGGAAGAAGGGCCACGGACTGATCGAACCGCAGAGTCACCTTGGCGGGCTGATCGCCGGAGAGTTCCACGGAGTGCTCGACGGGGTTGTAGCCGATGCGCCGGGCGACCACGACCTGCGAGCCCGCCGGCAGGCTGTCGAGGGTGAACGTGCCGTCGTAGTGGCTGTTCGTGGCGCGCGTGGTTCCCTCGAGCTGTACCCGGGCGCCCGCGACCGGCTGGCCGCTCACGCTGAGCACGCGCCCGGTGAGCCGGGAGCGCGCCACCGGCCGGCGGGCCGGCGGGTTGGTGTCGCCCTTGGCCACGGTCACGGGCGCGCCGGCGGCGAGGCTCAGACTGCGCATCTGGAGCAGTTCCTTGTCGAAGGACAGGGGAACGTCGCCGCTCTTCACCCCGCCGTACTGCACCTGCACCTTGCCGTCCATCGTGCTCGGCAACCCGCAGATGCGATAGGTGCCGTCGGGTTGCGTGTCGGCCGCGCGCATCATGGGCACCTTCTCGAGCCCGCCGAGCATGATCTGCGTCCACACGATGGACACGCGGGCCTTCGCGATCGGGTCGCCGGTCTCCGCGTTGCGCACGCGGCCGAACAACGCCGCGGGTCCGCGGGTCAACCAGGCGGCGGGGCAGAGCTGCTTCACGAGCTGTCCCGGCGACGGCGTCATCATGTCGACCGTCAGGTGCTGGCCGGCCGCGACCTTCAGCACCGGCGACATGAGTTGGATGCCGAGGGAATCGAGCACGGGATGCGCCGCGATGAGCCGGTACGATCCCGGGGGCACGCTGTCGAAATGGAAATGGCCGTCGTTGCCGGCGACGGTGATCAGCGGGGTGCCCTCGATGGCGATCTGGGCGCCGTTCATCGGGCGGTTTCGCACGCTGTCGTACGCGATGCCGCTGATGGTGGCCGGGCCCGTGGCCTGTTGGGCAGTGAGCGGGGGGATGGCGACGACCAGCAGCAGGGCCGCCCTCGTCGCAGTCCGGAGGATCGCATCGATGCGCATGACTCAATACTACCACCGGCTGGCCATCACGCTCCAGTC
Organism: Gemmatimonadaceae bacterium; assembly: GCA_046704805.1. Taxonomy (GTDB): domain Bacteria; phylum Gemmatimonadota; class Gemmatimonadetes; order Gemmatimonadales; family Gemmatimonadaceae; genus JAGWRI01. Next base: position 15,830 of record JBJKRG010000361.1, on the reverse strand, counting down.
GTGACCTCGATCACCGGATCGGACGCTGTCGCACCCCCTCGCAACGGCGCTTCGGACATGTTGCCCGTGAGTGTCGTGTTTCTAACGCGTCAAAGCGTGCGTTGACGGCTTGCGGCGTTTTTCCGTCCTGATGACACTAGGGCTCACGGCTCCGAGTCCGATGTTGCGAGTGGAGCCGAGGGGGAGTCCAGGGCGGAATCCGCCGAAGGAGGCGGACCCGCGGGGCTCCGGTCGCTATCGGAGTGATGCAACGTGCAACCAGTGGCGGATCGCGTGAAGCAGGCGCTGTACGACCATTTCGAGCAGACGCTGGTCATCGTGCTCGTCGCCTCGCTCGTGCTCATCAACTTCGAAGTCGACTACAAGCTCGCCTTCCTGAGCTTCTACTACCTCCCGATCATCGCCGCCGGGTTCCTGCTCGGCCGGAACAACGCGGTGTGGGCGGCGGTGCTCACGGTGTTGCTGGTGGCGTTCTTCCAGGCCGTGACGGGGCTGGGCGGCGTGCCCGGCTTCTCCGGAACGACGGTCATGTACTTCTTGCCGTGGGCCGGGTTCCTGGTCCTCACCGGCTACGCGGTCGGCTCGCTGTCCGACCAGCGCAAGGCGCGCGCGGACGACGTCAAGCGCACGTACTTCGCGCTGCTCGAGATGCTGACGTTCCATCTCGATGCGGCCGACCGTCACCGCCGCGGGCACAGCTATCGGGTGGCCGAGCGGGCGGTGGCGATCGGCCGCAAGCTGGGCATGCGGGGCAGCGAGATCGAGGACCTGCGCGTCGCCGGTCTGCTGCACGAGATGGGCCCGCAGGATCCCCGCGTCTCTCGGATGTTCGCCGACTTCCCGCGCGAGATCCGCGAAGTGCCGGTCGCCGCCTCGATGCGGACCGCGCTGGACACGGTGACGGCGTACGGCAGCTACCACGAGCTGATCGGCGATGACTGGCCGGTGGACGCGCTGCGCATTCCGATGGGTGTGAAGATCCTCGCCGTGGCCGACGCCTACGAGACGCTCGTGACGCCGACGGAAGCGCGGCCGGCGGTCGCGCCGTGGAATGCGCTGGAGGAGATCGAGCGGGGCGCCGGCCGGTCCTTCGCCACGGAAGTGGTGCACGCGATGCGGCAGACGATCCTGCCGGAGCGCACCGAGCACGCGACGGAGAAGGCCCCGCTGCGCCTGATCGTCACGCGCGGCGCCTGAGCGCGCTGCGCTACTGCGGGGGCGGCGTCCGCTCGCCCCGCCTGCCACGCGCCGACGCGAAGAACGACTCCAGGCGGCGCAGGTCGTCGGACGTATCGTCGCCCGGCATGACCGATGGCCCGATCGCCAGCGTGTGCCGCGACCAGTCGAGGGCCACCGGAACGATCGGCACGCGCGCCCCCCGGGCGATGTGGTAGAAGCCCATCCGCCACCGGGACACCGTCCGGCGCGTGCCCTCCGGCGACAGGCCCAGGACGATGCGGCTCGCCTCAGTGAACCTGGCCACCGACTGCGCCACGACGTCACCCGGCTGTGAGCGGTCCACCGGGATGCCTCCGAGGGCGCGCATGAAGCCGCCGAAGGGGCGCCGGAAGAGCGTGTGTTTGCCGAGCCACGACGCCCGGAGTCCGAGCGCGAGCTTGGCTGCGATGCCGACCACGAAATCCCAGTTGCTGGTATGCGGCGCCACGATCACCACGGCCTTGGCGATGTTCGGCAGACTGCCCTCGATCCGCCAACCGAGCACGGTGAGCAGCCAACGCCCGAAGGTCCGGGAAACCGGTCCGCCGGTGCTGGGGAGGGCATCACCGAGGACGGGTACTCGGGGCGCGCGAGGCATTGGCGGCGGAAGCTAGAGCGTACGGAGCGGGACCGCCATCAGGGGCCTCGACAAATCAGTCCCGCCGCGGTATCACGTGGGAAGGCGGACGGGACCCGGTCCCCCTCCGTCCCCACCTTCTGCTCCCGCATGCTCGCCACAACGATCCCGCAGGCCCTCACGCGCACAGCGACCGATTGCGCCGATCTCGCGGCCGTCCGTTGGAAGGAGGAGGGTGCGTGGCGATCGCTGTCGTGGCGCGCCTACCGGCAGCAGATCCGCCTCGCGGCGCGCGGCTTCATGGCGCTGGGCCTCGACCCGGGCAAGGGGGTGGCGATCATCGGCCAGAACCGCCCCGAGTGGGCCGTGGCGGACCTCGCGGCGATCCACGCCGGAGGACTGCCCGCCGGCATCTACGCCACGTGCACGGCGGAGCAGTGCCGATACGTGGCGCATCACTGCGAAGCGCAGGTGGCGGTCGTGGGGGGCGTGGAGCAGCTCGCCAAATTCCAGGAGGTGCAGTCCGCGCTGCCACATCTTCGCGCCGTCGTGCAGATGGACGGCGAGCCGGCCGGCGCGGGAGTGATTGCATGGCCGGAGCTGCTCCGGCGTGCCCACGATGTCCCCGAATCGGCGCTCGACGCCCGTCTGGCGGAGCAGGCGCCCGACGACGTGGCGACGCTCATCTACACGTCTGGCACCACCGGCGTGCCCAAGGGCGTCATGCTCTCCCACGACAATCTCATCTGGACCGCGAGCATCGGGGTCACCGCGCTCGGGGTCCGGGCGGGCGACGACATCGTGAGCTATCTCCCCCTCAGCCACATCGCCGAACAGATCGTGTCGATCTTCGGGCCCGTGTCGTTCGGCGGCGCCACGTGGTTCACCCCGGACATGGCGGATCTCGGCACCAATCTGCGCGAGGCGCGGCCGGACTTCTTTCTCGGAGTGCCGCGCGTGTGGGAGAAGATCCAGGAGCGCATGCAGGCGGCAGGCAGCGAGCGCTCCGCGCTGCAGCGGCGGCTCATTGCCTGGGCCCGGCGGGTGGGGCTCGCGGCGGGGTACGCCGATCAGGCGGGGCGCCGCCGGCCGCTCCTTCAGCCGCTGGCCGACCTTCTCGTCTTCCGGGCGGTTCGCCGCCGGCTCGGCCTCGATCACGCCCGGGTGCTCGTGAGCTCCGCCGCCCCGATCGCCCGCAGCACGCTGGAGTTCTTCCTCTCGCTGGGCATGCCGATCGCCGAGGTCTACGGGATGACCGAGTGCACCGGGCCGGCCACCGTGAGCACGCCGCGGCGGTATCGGACCGGCAAGGCGGGCTTTGCGCTGCCGGGCACCGAGCTCCGGATTGCCGACGACGGCGAGATCTGCATGCGCGGGCGCCACGTCTTCAAGGGCTACTACAAGGATCCCGAGGCCACGGCGGCGACGCTCGACGCCGACGGGTGGCTGCACTCCGGCGACATCGGCGAGCTCGATACCGAGGGCTTCCTGCGGATCACCGACCGCAAGAAGGATCTCATCATCACGGCGGGCGGCGAGAACGTGGCGCCGCAGCTCATCGAGGGCTATCTGAAAGCGATCCCCGTCGTGAGCCAGGCCGTGGTGATCGGCGACCGTCGGCGCTTCCTGGCGGCGCTCGTCACCCTGGATCCCGAGCGGATTCCGGTGGATGCACGCGCGGTCGGCAGCCCGGCCCGCGACCCCGCCTCGGCCGCGACGTGCGACCGATTCCGGACGTTCCTGCAGGGTGAGATCGACGCCGTGAACGCACGGCTGGCGCGGGTGCAGGCGGTGAAGCGGTTCGCGATCGTTGCGCGGGAGTTCACCGTCGAGGGTGGTGAGCTGACGCCCTCGTTGAAGGTCCGACGCCGCGTGGTCGAGGAGATCTACGCCCGGGAGATCACCGGACTCTTCGAGTGATCCGCACCGCCGGGGACCTGTTGCCTCAGCGGAGCATCTGCTTCGCGATCGTCTGGAGCTGCATGTTCGACGTGCCCTCGTAGATCGCGCCGATCTTCGCGTCACGGTAGTACTTCTCGACGGGGAAGTCCTTGGTGTAGCCGTATCCGCCGAACAGCTCCAGCGAGACCGAGGTGACGCGCTCGGCGACCTGTGAGGCATAGAGTTTGGCCATCGCGCCTTCCATGGCGATGTCCTGGCCGGCGTCCTTGAGGCGGGCGGCGTTGTAGACCATGAGCCGCGCCGCCTCGACCTCCGTGCGCGCCTGCGCGAGCTGGAACTGCACGGCCTGAAAATCGGCGACGGGACGGCCGAACTGCTTGCGCTCCTTCACGTATTCCGTGGCGGCCCGGAGTGCGCCCTGGGCCACGCCGATCATCTGCGCGCCGATGCCGATGCGCCCTTCGTTCAGTGTCTCGATGGCCACCTTGTAGCCCTTGCCCACCTGGCCCAGCACGTTCTCGGCCGGCACCTCGACGCCGTCGAGGATGAGCTCCGTGGTGCTCGATGCGCGAATCCCCATCTTGTCTTCCTTCCGTCCGACGCTGAAGCCCGGGAAGCCACGCTCGACCACGAACGCCGTGATTCCCTTGTATCCGACCTCGGGGTTCACGTTGGCGAACACGACGTAGATCTCCGCCTCGGCGCCATTCGTGATCCACATCTTGCGCCCGTTCAGGATCCACCGGTCGCCCTTCTGCTCGCCGCGCGTGGCCATGCCGAAGGCATCCGAGCCCGAACCCGGCTCCGAGAGGGCGTACGCGCCGATCGCTCCTCCGGCGAGCCGCGGGAGATACGTCGAGCGGATGTGCTCGCTGCCGTACGTGCGGATCGGGAAGTTGACCAGCGTGTTCTGGACGTCCACCTGGATCGCGGCCGAGGCGTCCACCTTGCTGATCTCCTCCACGGCGAGCGTCACCATCATCAGGGTGCCCGCCGCGCCGCCGTAGTCCTCTGCGACCTCGATGCCCATCAGGCCCATCTCGGCGAACGTCCGGGACATCTCGGCGTCGATCTTGCCCGCACGCTCCATCTCCCGAACGCGCGGGCGCACCTGTTCCTCGGCCAGCGCCGCGACCGCGTCGCGGAAGAGGATCTCGTCGTCGGACAGTGTCGTGAGGGGCGGGCGCGGGGCGTCGAGTTCGGTGGCCATGGCACGGTTGGGCGAAAGGGTCCGTCCCAATATACGGTCCCGTCAGGAGCCGGGCCGTCCGCGGTTCACCCCGTCCCGTTTCCCGGCGGCCGGATGCGGCCGCCACGCACGATACCAGCCGCGGCGGCCGGGCTCAGAACACCGATCGCGCGCCGGCGCACAGGGCCAGCAGCTGCTCGTCACTCATGCGCTTCCAGTCGGCCGGCGCCGGCCAGACGCGGCGGCGATCGACGCGGGACGAGAAGATCAGCCCCGGATTCTCGAGCTGGGGCATCATGTCCCAGTCGAGCGCCATGCGGAAATCCCACTGGCTCTCGTCGTAGACCTCCCACTCCACGTTATCGGCATCGACGAGAATGCGGGCCTCGGGATCGAACGGAGGGCCCGGACGGTCATCCTCTGGATTACCGGTGGGAAGGTTCATGAGCCCCCGATCGGCGCTCCCCGAAGCGCTGCATCACAGCGCCGGGCGGGGAGTGTACCTGGCACGAGAGACGCCGGAGTCTGCTGCTGGAGTAATGGCACGACCGCGGAATTCCAGCAACCGGGGGGCGGCGTGCCGTTCGATCGATGGTCCTGGATTGACCGGAAGTCCGGACACATCGACCGGCGGCGGGCTATCCCGCGAATACCTCCAGCGCCAGATCGACCTTGCCGAAGGGGGCCGAGACCTGCGCGCCCTGAACCAGCGGCCGCACCCGCGCCAGCATCTCGCGGGCGATCGTGATTCCCTCGGCCACTGCGTGGTCCCGCGAGCGCTCGTTGGCGCGGCGCATCCGCGCTACGATCGCGTCGGGGACCGTCACCCCCGGCACCTCGTTGGCGAGGAACTCGGCGTTGCGCACTGAGGTGAGCGGCCAGATGCCGGCGACGATCGGGATGCGGACGTGCGCGACGCGCGCCAGGAAGCGTTCGAGCTGCGCGACGTCGAACACCGGCTGCGTGATCGCGAACTCCGCGCCCGCTTCCACCTTCCACTCGAAGCGGCGGACTTCCTGCTCGGGGTCGACGGCGGCCGGATTCACCCCGACCCCGATCACGAACTGTGTGGGCCGGCCGATGTGGTTCCCGCCCGGATCCAGGCCGCGATTGAGGTTGTGGACGAGGTTGGTGAGCCCGATCGAGTCGATGTCGAACACGGCGGTCGCGTCGGGATACGGGCCCATCTTGGGCGGGTCGCCCGTGATGAGCAGCAGGTTGTGCAGGCCGATCGCCGACGCGCCGAGCAGATCGGAGAGCATGCCGAGCAGGTTCCGGTCGCGGCAGGCGTAGTGGGTGACGGTCTCGATGCCCACCTGCTGCTGGACGAGCACGCTGGTGAGCAGGGCCCCCATGCGACTCTGGGCGCGCGGGCCGTCCGGTACGTTGACGGCGTCGATCCCCGCTGCCCGCAGCCGCCGGACGTCGTCGAGCATGCGCGAAGCGTCGACGCCGCGCGGGGGGACGATCTCGACGGAGGTGGTGAATTCCCCTGCCGCCAATCGTGCACCCCAGCGGGAGCGGTCGGGCAGGGGCACCACCGGGGGCAGCGGGGCCTCGGCATCGGCGGGTGTCGCCCCGCGCGCCTCGGGCCGGGTACGGGCCTCCGCCAGCCGCGGGGCGAGCGGGCGCACGCCCTCGCCGATGGCGTGGATGTGCTCGGGCGTCGTGCCGCAGCACCCGCCCACGATCTTGGCCCCGGCCTGCACCAGGTGGCGGGCATACGTGGCCATGTATTCCGGGCTGGCCATGTACATGCTGCGGCCGCCCACCGCCCGCGGCATGCCGGCGTTCGGCTGGGCGCTCAGCTTGCGCTTGGTGATCGGGGCCATGCGCTCGATCGCCTCGAGGATGATCTGGGGCCCGACCGAGCAGTTGAGTCCGATCACGTCGGCCCCCCACTCGTCGAGCGAGCGGGCGATGTCCTCGGGAGTGGCGCCGTAGGGAGAGAGGCCGTCGACGCCGATGGTCATCTGCGCGATCACCGGCACGCCGGCGTCGAGATCGCGGGCGGCGCGGATCGCCTGCTCGATCTCGTGGAGGTCGCCGAAGGTCTCGAGAATGAACAGCTCGGCGCCGCCCTCCCGGAGCCCTTCGAGCTGTTCGCGAAAGTAGCCGCGGGCCTCGTCGACGCCGGTTGGTCCGAACGGTTCCAGACGCACGCCGAGCGGCCCGACCGCGCCCGCCACCAGCACGTCGCGGTCGCCGGCCACCTCCCGGGCAATGCGGGCCGCGGCCCGGTTGAACTCCACCACCTGCGCCTCGAGTCCGTGCTGGGCGAGCTTCAGCCGATTCGCGCCGAAACTGTTCGTCTCCAGCACCTGGGCGCCGGCGCGTACGTACTCGGTGTGCACGGCGCGCACCAGCTCCGGCGACCGCACGTTCAGCTCATCGTAGCACTGATTGATGAACACGCCGCGTGCGTAGAGCATGGTGCCCATGGCGCCGTCGAAGACGGTGATGCGGCCGGGATCGAGCAGGCGGGCCAGCGAGTACGGCGCGCTCACGACGCCGCTCCGGCGCTGCGCACCGAGTAGTACTTCGCCTCGGGGTGGTGCACGATGATCGCCGCCGTGCTCTGCTCGGGAATCAGCTGGTGCGCCGCGCTGAGCTGCATGCCCAGCTCGCGCTCGGCCGGGAGCAGCCGGAACACCGTCTGGTGGTCCTCGAGGTCGGGGCACGCGCCGTACCCCCACGAGTAGCGCTTGCCGCGGCCGCCCGGGATGCCCAGCTCGTGGCGCGTGCGGCGATGCAGCCACTCGGCCGTTGCCTCCGCCGTTTCCACCGCGAGTCCGTGCAGATAATAGGCTTCGGCGTACTCGCCGGCCTGCTGGAGGCGCTCGAACTCGCGGGTCGCACCGTCCCCCACGGTCACCACCTGGAGACCGAGGACGTCCATGTCGTCCGATCCCACCGGCCGGAAGTAATCGGCGATGCACAGCCGCTCCCGGCCCGCCTGCCGCGGGAAGGCGAATCGCGCGATCTCGACGGTCGTCCCGTCGGCGGCGTACGCCGCCGGGTCGTAGACGAGGAGCGAGTTGCCGAGACCCTGCGCCGGGAAGTAGCCGTACACCGCGCGCGGCCGCAGCCAGCCCTCGGCGCGCGCCCGGGCTTCGAGGCGTTCGAGCGCCGGGGCGAGCTCCTCACGCACGGCCCGTTCGAACGCCTCTCCGGACCCGCGGGCGCCCCACTGCAATCGGTAGAGCTCGTCGAGGTCGAGCAGCTCGAACACCTCGTCCAGCGGAATGTCCTGCAGCACGCGCGCGCCGTAGAACGGCGGCACGGGAATGGGATGGTCGGCCCGCACCCCGCTGCGCTGCTCGTCGTCCGTTCCCGCCCGGACGTCCTTGCCGACCGCGGCGTGCAGGAAGACGTCGCGCCGGGCGTCGTCGAGCAGGCGGGCGATCGTGGCGTCACGCCGGTCGGGGTCCTGCAGTGCATCCATCGTCTCCAGTCCCTCGAACGCGTCCCGGCAGTAGAAGACGCCGGAGGCGTAGGGGCGCTCGTCCTCGACGAACAGGGCCCGTCGTCCGAACCGCCGGTTGATCGCCGCCCCGCCGATCAACACGGGGATCCGGAGGCCGCGCTTGTCGAGCGCCTGTACGCACGCCGGCATCTGCTTGGACGTCGACACGAGCAGGGCGGAGAGGCCGATGGCGTCGGCACCCACCTCCTCCGCCTTGTCGAGGATCGTGTTCACGGGCACCTGCTTGCCGAGATCGAATACGGTGTAGCCGTTGTTGGAGAGAATCGTGTTGACGAGCGACTTGCCGATGTCGTGCACGTCGCCGTAGACCGTGGCGAGTACCACCCGTCCCTTGGTGTAGCCCTCTGCCTTGTCGAGGAACCGCTCCAGATGCCGCACGGCCTTCTTCATCACTTCGGCCGACTGGAGGACGAAGGGCAGGATGAGGTCGCCGGCACCGAACCGGTCGCCCACTTCCTTCATGGCCGGAAGCAGCACGTCGTTGAGGACGCGCACCGGATCCTCGCGGACGCCGGCGGCGTCGAGCACGTCCTCGATCCCGTCCTTCCGGCGGTGCACGACCATCCAGTGGGCCTTGCGGTCGGGCGGCATGTCGGCGGTGGGGTCGGCGGCGGCGGGCCCGGCGTCACCGGCCGATGCCGCAGCGGCCCCCGAGAAGCGGTCGATGAACCGCTGGAGTGCCTCCGGGGACCGGTTGAACACCAGATCGTCCGCCAGCGTGCGCTCCGCCTCGGAGAGCTCCGCGTAGGGGACGATGTGCGCGGGGTTCACGATCGCCATGTCGAGGCCGGCCTCGACGCAGTGATGCAGGAAGACGGAGTTGAGCACGGCGCGGGCCTGCGGCGCCAGCCCGAAGCTCACGTTCGAGACGCCGAGCGAGGTGAACACGCCGGGCAGATCGCGCTTGATCAGGCGGATGCCCTCGATCGTCTCCTTCGCCGAGTCGACCCACTCGGCGTCGCCCGTGGCGAGGGTGAACGTGAGCGCGTCGAAGATGAGGTCTTCGGGAGCCAAACCGTACTCGCCGACGACGATGTCGTGGATGGCCCGTGCCACCTCGAGCTTCCGCTCCCCGGTCTTCGCCATGCCCTGCGTGTCGATGGTCAGCGCGACGAGGGTGGCACCGTGGCGGCGCGCCATGGGCAGCACGGCGTCGATGCGCTGCCGCCCGTTCTCGAGGTTGATGGAGTTGATGATCGGCCGCCCCGGCACGTGCTCGAGTGCGGCCTCGATGACTGCGGGCTCCGTCGAATCGATCATCAGCGGGAGCTCCACGCTCATCGACAGCAGCTTGACGAGCCGCGCCATCTGCTCGGCTTCGTCGGCGCGCTCGGTGACGGCCACGCAGACGTCGAGGACGTGGGCGCCGGCTTCCTGCTGCTGGCGCGCCACCTGCACGATGCCCTCGTAGTCTTCGGCGAGCAGGAGCTGCTTGACGCGGCGGGAGCCCTGCGCATTGACGCGCTCGCCGATCAGCAGCGGCGGCGGCTGCTGCTCCAGCGCCGTGGCGCGCATCGCCGATGAAACCTGGGGCCGATGGGCGGCGGGCCGGCCCTCCCACGGCCATGCCGCCTCCGGGAGTGCCCGGACCCGGCGGACGATCGCCTCCAGGTGGGTGGCCGTCGTGCCGCAGCAGCCCCCGACGACGCGCACGCCGTATTGAGACACGAACTCGGCGAGCATCTCCGCCATCGGCTCCGGCTTCAGGGGGTACTCGGCGTCGCCGGTCCCCGTGTTGATGGGCAGCCCGGCATTCGGGATGCACGACACCGGCCGGGCGGCGTTGGCGGTCAGGTGGCGGATCGGGTCGCGCATGTGCTCCGGCCCGGTGGAACAGTTGAGCCCGAGCACATCCACGTGCAGCGCCTCGATGGTGGTGAGGGCGCTCGCGACGTCCGTGCCGAGCAGCATGCGCCCGGCCACGTCGAGGGTGACCTGAGCCTGGACGGGCACGCGGCGGCCCAGCTCGGCGAACAGGCGTTCGAACCCCGCCAGCGCGGCTTTGACCTCGAGAATGTCCTGCGCCGTCTCGATCAGGAGGAGGTCGACCCCGCCCTCGACCAGCGCGGCCGCCTGATCGTGGTAGGTGTCCGCCAACTGCTGGAAGCTGATGTTGGAGAGCACGGGATCGCTGCTCGACGGGAGCATGCCCGTGGGTCCCAGCGATCCGGCGACGAAGCGCGGGTGCTCGGGAGTGGCATGACGGTCACAGGCGGCGCGCGCCAGACGGGCGGCCGCTACGTTGAGGTCGTGCGCCCGCGCCTCGAGCCCCCATTCGCGAAGCCGGTGGGGACTGGACTGGAACGTGCAGGTCTCCACCACGTCGCACCCGACGGCCAGGAAGGACTCGTGGATCTCGTCGATCACGTCCGGCCGGGTGAGCACGAGGTGGTCGTTGCATCCCTCGAGGTCGGGTCCGCCGAAGTCTTCCGCCGCGAGTCCGTACCGCTGAATATTGGTACCCATGGCGCCGTCGAAGACGAGGACGTGGTCGGCGAGGGCGGAGAGGTACGGGGGTGGAGGCGGCGTGCTGGGCATCACAATGTTCGGGAGAGCACAAAGGCCCGGTGCGAAGAGCGCCGAGCCGGGCGCTTTAGCAATTGTTTAACGTGGCCGCAATTTGCCGGAAATCGCCACGAACGCTTGTGCGCAGCATATTAATCGGCAGCCGGCCGGTGCGGCAAGCAGCCCGCCGTCGCCCGTCACCTCCTCCGCATCGCTTTCATGGTTGACCACGAGAACTGGAATCGCTCCCACCCCGGGCTCCATCCGGCGCTGGAGCCGTACGGGGAACTGCTCCGGCAGGCCCCCGTGGCGATCTCGGTGGTGGACCTCGAGGGCCGGCTCCAGATGTGGAATCCGGAAGCGGAGCGGCTGTTCGGCTGGAAGGCCGAGGACGTGATCGGGCGGCACCCGCCGCACGTGCCGCCCGATGCCCTCCCGACGTTCTACGAGCAGCTCCGGAAGACCGCGCAGGGGCATCCGGTGCGCGGCACGGAGGTGATGCGCGGGCGGCGCGACGGCACCCGCGTGAACGTCCTCCTCCACACGGCGGCGCTGCGGGACAGCGTCGGCAACACGGTCGCCGTGATGGGGATGTTCATCGACGTGACCGAGCGGCGACAGCTCGAGATCCGGATGCGGAATGCGCAGAAGATGGAGGCCGTGGCCCTGCTGGCCGGCGGCGTCGCCCATGACTTCAACAACCTGCTCACCGCCATCAAGGGCTTCTCCGCGTTGCTGCTGGAAGCCGTGGGGGAGAACCAGGTGGCGCAGGAGTGCGTGGACGAGATCGTCAAGGCGGCGGAGCGCGCGGCGGGCCTCACCAACCAGCTCCTCGCCTTCAGCCGGCGCCAACTGCTCCGTCCCGAGATCATCGAGGTGAATGCACGGCTGGCCGAGATGCAGCCGATGCTGCGCGTGCTGGCGGCCAGCAACATCGAGCTGACGATCGAGCCGGGCGAGGACGTCGGCTTCGTGATGGCCGATCCCGTGCAGGTGGAGCAGGTGGTGCTGAATCTCGTCATGAATGCGCGCGACGCGATCGTCGAGCGCGGACGGATCTTCATCCGCTCGGCCAGCGTGGAACTGGAGCACGAATTCGAGCAGTGGGGGGTGGCCCCCCGCCCGGGGCGCTACGTGCGCATCGACGTCACCGACACCGGCGGCGGCATGGACCCGCTGACGCTCGCGCGCGCGTTCGATCCCTTCTACAGCACGAAGGAGGGCGGGACCGGGCTGGGGCTGGCCACGGTGTTCGGCATCGTCAAACAGAGCGGCGGCTACGTCTGGATCAGCGATTCGTCGCCGCGCGGGACCACGTTCACGGTATACCTGCCCCGGTTCGAGGCGAGTGAGGCGGACCTCGCGGCGCATCGGGAGGCGGAGGCCGCGCGGCGCAGCACGGCGGAGAGCGAGGAGGAGCTGCCGGCGGCGCCCGATCGGCCGCCGCGGGCCGCCGCGCCCGCGACGCACCGTACCACCCCCAGTGCCGGCACGCCCGTGCTCCGCCTGGTACCGGGAAGCTCCACCCGGGAGCCGCGGCCGGGAACGCGCCCCCTGGATGCTCCGCGCCCGCAGCCGGCGCCCCGGCTCACCATCATGCTCGTGGACGACGACGAGGCCGTGCGCGACATGATCCGCCGCTCGCTCGAGCGGCGGCGGCACACCGTGCTCGATGCCGCCTCGGGCGAGCAGGCACTGCAGCTGAACCGCATGTTCAACGAGCACATCGATCTGCTGATCACCGACATCCGCATGCCGGGCATGTCGGGGCTCGAGTTGCGCGATGCCTTCCTGATGCAGCGCCCGAACCTGCGCGTGCTGTTCATCTCCGGGCACGCCGAGGAGTTCACGCGCACCGAGCTGCGCGACCACCGCACGCCGTTCCTCGGCAAGCCGTTCACGATGGAACAGCTGGACGAAGCGATCCTGCGCGCGATGGCCCCCCGGCCGAAGAGCTAGGCCTCGCCAGCGGCCCGGCGCACGGCCGCGATCTCGACACCGTCCAGCTCGACGACCTTCGTGCGGCTCCCGTGCCCGCTGACGATGCGCACGGCCCGGCGCGGGATCCCGAACTGCCGCGCCAGCAGCTCGGTCAGCGCATCGTTCGCCGCGCCGTCGACGGGCGGGGCCGCCAGCCGGACCTTCAGAGCGTCGCCGTGCGCGCCGGCCAATTCGCTGCGCGAAGCCCGCGGCTGTACGTGCACCCGTACGCGTACCCCGCCGTCCCGCGCCCGCGCATCCACCGCCATCAGGGAATGTGGAGCAGGCTCTGGATGAACCAGAGCAGGAAGTACGCCACCAGGGGCGTGATGTCGATCATCCCGAACGGCGGAATGATCGACCGGAGCGGGCGCAGCATCCACTCGGTCAGCGGGTAGCTCCACCGGATCCAGCGGGAATACGGCGGGATCGGTAGCCACGAGGCGATCACCCGCACGATCAGCGCGACCTCCAGCAGCGTGAAGGCCCAGGAGAGCAGGAGCAGGGGAATGCGGGCCGGGGACTGGAACGCCCAGTTCACGTCGAGTGCCACGCCGGCGAGGGCCTGAACGCCCGTGATCAGCAGCGCGCCGGCGACAGCCACGACCACGAGCCCCCACCAGGGCGCGGCGGTGCCCCGCCCCCCCGCCCGCACGACGACGCGCTCGACCGGCGCCAGCAGGGGATCGATCCACCGTCGGGCGAACCGCGCCCCGGCGCTGAACGGACCAATGCGGCGGGTGCGCACCGCCCAGGCGAGCGTGGCGGCGAGCGTGGCGGCAATGCCGATGCCCAGCACCACGCTCCGCAGGATCACGAGGAACGCGGCCAGCGGTGCCATCGAATCGATCATGAGTGAAAGCTCGACCGCCCTCCCGATCGCTTCAAGGGCGCAGCCGCCCGAGCAGCGCCCGCGCCCGCCACAAAGCGCGCACCCGTGTCACGATTCCGCGACCATGCAGGGCCACGACGACGCCGTCGAAGGCGTCGCTCACCCACGGGCGGTACGGGAACCACCACGGCTGACGCAGCCGCGCCAGACGCTCCTCCACCACCGTCTTCGTCCGCACACATTCCAGCAGCCCGGCGATCCCGTGCGTCCGCCCCGACCCACTGGCCTTGGTCCCTCCGTGCGGGACGTCGCTCATCCCCGCGACGGCGACCGAATCGTTGATCATCACCGTCCCCGCGTCCAGCCGGGCGGCGACGGCTCGCGCCCGGCGCGCATCGCGGCTCCACACGCTCGCGCTCAGACCGAAGGGCGAGTCGTTGGCCCTCGCGACGGCCTCGTCGTCGTCCCGCACGCGGATGAGCGGCAGCAGCGGGCCGAACGTCTCCTCGCGCAGCACGCGCATGTCGGCGGTGACGTCGGTGAACAGCACGGGCGGCAGCGTGTCCCCGTCGGCGGCCGGCGTCGTGGCCGCCACGCGCGCTCCGCGCGAAACGGCGTCGTCGTACTGCGCCCGCGCCCGGGCCGCCTGCTCGGGGCGGATGAGCGGGCCCACGTCCGCCCGGGGACGCTCCGTCGTCGCCCGCAGCCGCTCCACGCGCTCGGCGACGAGCGCCGAGAACCGGTCGTAGACCGCCTCGTGGACGAACAGGCGCTTGGGGGCCACACAGGTCTGGCCGCTGTTGGAGAACCGGCCCCAGACGATGCCGTCTGCCGCGACCGCCAGATCGGCGTCGTCGAGCACGATCGCCGGGTCGCTGCCGCCCAGCTCCAGGACACATGGAATGAGACGAGCGGCGCACTCCGCGGCGACCTTGCGGCCCGTGGAATCGCTCCCCGTGAAGAAGATCTTGTCGCACCCCTGCTCGATCAGCGCCGCGCCCGTCAGGCGCGCGCCCGGCAGCACGTGCAAGAGGTCGCGGGGGATGCCGGCTTCGTAGAGCAGGTCTCCGATGAAGAGTCCGGTCAGGGTGGTGAATTCCGATGGCTTGAGCAGCACGCCATTGCCCGCGACGAGCGCCGGAAGCGTGATCGCCGATGCCAGCATCAGCGGGTAGTTCCAGGGCGAGATCACCCCGATCACGCCGAACGGCTGCTCGGTGATCCGGATTCGCTTGCGCCACATCGGCGGCGAGGCGGGGATGAATCCCTTCGGCCGCAGAACCCGGAGAACCCGCCGGCGGCTGTAGTAGCGCGCGAAATCGAGGGTGACGAGCACCTCGGTGAGCGCCTCGACCGGCGGCTTCCCGTTCTCGCGGCCGATGATCTCGGCCACCTCGTGGCGCCGCTGGTAGAGCACCCGGCGAAACGCCTCGAGATGACGGGCCCGCTCTTCGAGCGGCCGCCTCGCCCATTCACGTTGCGCGCGCCGTGCCGCCGTCAGCGCGTCGGCGACCTCCGTGGCCGAGGCGCTTCCGAACTGCCGCCAGATCTCACCCGTGGCAGGGTCGCGGGACTCGACCCGGTGAATGGGCGAGGCGTCGATGGAGAGAGCCATATCTCCAAACCTGTCAGGGTCGACGGGGCCGGGAAAGAGGGGATCGCCTGCCCGGCACCGGGGCGCGGCGGGGGGGTGCCGTGGCCGTCCGATCAGAGCAGTCCGTGGCGCTGGGCGATGTAGAGCCACACGCCGGCGGAGAGGCCCACGAAGACCACGGCCCAGCGCACCCACGCCTGGGGCACGCGCTGTGCCATCCGGGCTCCGCCGTACCCCCCCGTGATCGATCCCACCGCCATGGCGAGGGCGATCGGCCAGCTGACCAGCGCCCCGGCGATGAAGATCCCGGCGGCCATCGCATTGATGCACAGCCCGCCCCACGCCTTGAGGCCGTTCATGCGATGGATGTTGTCCAGGCCCATGAAGCCGAGTGCGGCGAGCATGAGGATGCCGATCCCGGCGCCGAAATAGCCGCCGTAGGCGCCGATGCCGAGCTGGGCGAGAAGGACACCCCGCGACGGTCGGCCTGCGGTGATCGCCGCTTCGCCCCGCGGGCGGCGCGCGGCTGCCGGGTCGGCCCCGGCC
>JBJKRG010000360.1:0-4826 GCA_046704805.1 Gemmatimonadaceae bacterium | reverse complement strand
GCGTCACCGTGTTCTTCCACCTCCCGGCCGACTACAGCGGCAGCACGCCGGCCAAGCTCACCTTCGCCACCGCGAGCGGCACGGTGATTCGCAGCTTCACGCTGCACCCGAAGAAGCGCGGGGGCGGCCGGCCGGGCGCGGCGGCGCGGGGGGGCAACATCGCGGCGGCCCGGGCGCGTGCGGAAGCGCAACTGACGGCGGTCGCGCCAGGCATGAACCGCTTCCAGTGGGATCTGCGCTATCCGACGGCGGTGGACGTGAAGGGGATCTTCAACTCGGGATTCTCGGCCGGCGTGCCCGTCGGTCCGGAAGTCGTGCCGGGCACCTACGACGTGTCGCTCACGTACAACGGCAGCACGCAGAAGCAGTCGTTCGACGTCAAGCTCGACCCGAACCTCCAGACCACGCAGGCGGAGCTGCAGCAGCGCTTCGACCTGTTGATGCAGCTGCACCAGGCGGTGGCCCAGCTCGACACCACCCTGAACCAGGCCATCGACGCCCGCGACGCGCTCCAGAAGGCGGGTGACAAGGGCGCGGCCGCGGACGACCTCAACCGCGACATCAACGATCTGGTGGATCTCAAGATCCAGTCCGGGGAAGGCGCGCTGGTCTATCCCGGCCTGCTGCGTTCGTGGCTGACGTCCATCGCGAGCCAGGTGGAACTGGCGTACGTGGCACCGACCCCTGCGATGGTGCAGGTCGCGAATGGATACATCGCGCAGGAGGGCACGGGGGTCGCGCGCCTGAAAGCCGACCTCGCCGCGGCGGACAGAGTCCTGAAGCGCTGAGCCCGGCACCATCGGGGGGCACGGCCAGCCACCGCAAGGTGGCTGGCCGTGTCGTTTCCCGAACTGTCAGCTTCGAGAAACCGCCCTGTACGGAAGCTGTTCGCGTCGTTCGTGCCGGCCGCTCGACGCCCACGCGATTGAGTAGCGTACCGGAACGATCTTCTCCACCGAGCTTCTGGAGACGGTATGCTCACTGCAGTCGCAGCGTTGGTCACGTTGATGGCGGCCGCCGGCGCGCGGCCGCCGGTCCCGGACACGGCGACGTTCGTGACGACGCTGGGGCGGGATACGATCGCCCTCGAGCACTATGACATCGCTCCGGAGAACCTGCAGGGCGACATCGTACTGCGCGCCCCCCATACGGTCCGGTATCACTACGCCATCACGTTCCGGCGCGACGGCCGGCTGGTCCGGTCGGTGCTCGATTTCACCCAGCCGGGGCTTCCGAACGCGCCGCGCGTCCGGACGACGATCACGGTCAGGCACGACAGCGCCCTGATCACCGTCGACAGCGCCGGGGGCGTGCAGACCCTCAAACGCCCCGTGTCTCCCCACGTGATGCCGGCGTTGATGACGGGATTCGGCGCGGACTACGGGCTCTACATCTCGTTCGGCATGTATCAGGCGATCGCCGCGACCCTCGGCCCCGCGCTCCACGTGGTCCACGACGTGCCGGTGATCGATCTGGCGAACGGCGGACTCCGCACCAAGCACCTGATCCGGCGAAGCCCGACGGACCTCGACGTGGACTATTTCCGGATCGGCTGGACGCATCTGTCGGTGGACGCGGCCGGCCGGATCGAGGGCGCCGATGCGTCGGGGACGACGGAGAAGACCCACTCGGTGCGTACGGGACCGATCAACCTCGATTCGGCGGTTGCCGTGTTCGTGCGCCGGGATCGGGCCGGGCACTCCTTCGGGGAGCTGTCACCGCAGGACTCGGTGACGGGCCGGATCGGGTCCGCCACGGTGACCATCCGGTACAGCAGCCCGCGCAAACGGGGACGGCAGATCCTCGGAACGGTCGTGCCGTTCGGCCAGGTGTGGCGCACCGGCGCCAACGCGGCCACCGAGCTGGCGGTGGATCGCCCGCTGACCATCGGCGGGACGAAGATCCCGGCTGGAACGTACACGCTCTGGACGGTGCCGGAACCGCAGGGCGCCACGCTGATCATCAACGGGCAGCACGGTCAGTGGGGGACGGACTACGATTCGACGCGTGACATCGCGCGGGTGCCGATGCAGGTGCAGCGTGGCCAGCCGATCCAGCAGGACTTCACGATCACGCTTCCTGCCAGCGATGACACGGGACAGCTCCGCATGGCGTGGGCCAACTTCGTCTGGACCGTCGGACTCACCCAGCCGTGATGGAGGCGGGTGGGGAGCGTGCGACGGTCGCCCGCGCCGGCAGGCGTGCACCCGGTTCCGACGCCGGCTCCGCCGGACCCGGACGTCAGTGACGAGCGGTCGCCAGCTCGGCCAGAACCTGGTGGGCAAGCCGGCGTTGGATGACCAGGGGCGCGTCCACGTCGCGCGCCACGGCGGTGCGGAATTGCACGAGGGCGAAGGCTCCCACCATCTCCTCACCCGAGAGCCGCACGGCGAGGGCGTGGGACCCGAGCGCGGCGCGCGCCGTCTCGACGATGCGCGCCGAGTCGTCGCGAGGCACCGAATCTCTCATCGCGGCGAGGGCTCCGAGTGCACTCTCGCGCATCACGTCCGGGACTCCCGGCTGCGCTTCCTTCAACAGCTCGTCCGCCGCGCGCGGATCACGCGTGCCGGCCAGCGCCCCCAGCACGGCGGTGAATACGTGGACGTCGGGCTGGGTCCGCGCCTCGTCGAGCAGCGCGGGCACGGCACCGGAGGCCCGCGATCCGCCGATGCTGTGTGCGGCGGCGGCTTCGACGCCATAGCTGGAATCCGTATGCAGGGCCCTCACCAGCGCGGCGAGGGCTTCGGGATCGCCGGCAAGACGGGCGAGAGCGGCTGCGGCCGCCGCGCGTACGGGACCATCCGGCTCCGTGTGCAGCGCCGAAATCAGGGTGTCCCGTGCCCCGGGGCCCCCGAGCTCGCCGAGCGATTTCGCCGCGGCGGCACGAACGCCGTAGAAGCCGTCGGTGCGCAGCACCCGCGCGAGCACGCGCAGGCGCTCGTCAGGCGACGAGCGGGGCATCCGGCCGAGCTGCTGGACGGCGCTCAGCCGGCTCATCATGACGGGGTCGTGCTCGGCCCTGGCCCCCAGTGCCGCCGCCGGCTGCGGGAAATCCAGCGTCTTGTCGATGAAGTCCTGGGGGTCGAAGTCCACCCAGGCGGGGGCGAAGTCGAGTGGCACGTCGAACTCCTGCGCAGGCAGGGAGTCGTCCACCTGCACGATCGCGGACCGTCCAGCCGCGTCATGGAATGCGAGCTGCACGGGCATGCGGAACACGGGGACGAGGGAGTCGACGGGCTGCCCCTGCGCGACGAGTATCACCTCGAGGCGACGTGTGGAATCGTACCGGGCCGACACGCGATAATGCGGTGTGCCTGCCATGAACACCCACTCGTGGAAGAACCACCCCAGCTCCAGGCCGGTGGACGCCCGGAGAGCGTCGACGAGATCGGCGGTCGTCACCGTGTGGGTGTGATACCGTGCGAGGTAGTGGTGGAGGGCGCGGAACAGCGGTTCGCGCTGGGACGCGGGGTGGATGGCGGCGGACGGTCCATCCACCACGTAGCGCAGCATGTCGAGGACGGCGGCGCCCTTCTCGTGGGTGATGGCGTCGAACATGTCCAGGGGATCGTCGTAGTGCCGGTCGACGATCGGGCGCAGATAGTCACTACGGTCCTGCTGCGCTGCGGCGGCCTGGTCCTGCGACATCTCGTAGCGGAAGGCATCGTTGCCGTCGTGGTACTGCGTGTACAGGGCCTCCATGTACGTCGCGAATCCCTCGTTGAGCCAGATGTCGGCCCAGTCGCGGGCCTGCACGTAGTCGCCGAACCATTCCTGCCCCAGCTCATGCGCCACGAGAGCGGTACTCGGGTAGTCGGCGTCGGCACGGGCGTCGTGCAGC
Organism: Gemmatimonadaceae bacterium; assembly: GCA_046704805.1. Classification (GTDB taxonomy): domain Bacteria; phylum Gemmatimonadota; class Gemmatimonadetes; order Gemmatimonadales; family Gemmatimonadaceae; genus JAGWRI01. The sequence goes on along the minus strand of JBJKRG010000360.1, from coordinate 985 downwards.
GTCCGATCGGTGAGCGTCGTCGCGCTCACGTTCTCCTGTCCGCCGAAGAGGTAGTCGTGGACGGTCGTCTGCGCGTACTGCTCGTACGGATACGGGACCCCCGTGATCCGGCCGAAGAACCCGATCATGTCGGGGGTGAGGTGGAACGACCGGCGGGCGGTCGCCGGGGCGACGCTGCGCGGCACGTAATAGTCCACGGGCGTCGTGCCGGCGTGATCCGAAATTTCACGCCAGGGACCAACGGCGACAGAGATCAGATACGAGCTGTGTGGAACGCCCTCCACCCAGTCGTAGGTAACGGTCCCGGCCCCGTGGGTCTCCCGCACGAGGCGTCCGTTCGAGACCACCCGCTGGCCGTCGGGAACCGTGGTGATGGTCTCGCTGGTGGCCATGTCGTTCGGATAGTCCCAGCAGGGGAACCAGTAGTGGTTGAGTTCCGGCTCACCCTGCGAGTAGACCTCCCGGGGCGCATCCGGATGGGCGGCCGTGGGATTCACGAAGAACAGCCCGGTCCGCGGCTCACCGTGGTAGATGATCCGCACGCGCAGCACAGGGCGACGATCGTACGAGCGGTCGAGGGTGATCCAGAGTCTGGAGTCTTCACTCCGGTGGGCGAGCGGGGTCTGCGCGCCGCGCGCGCTCTCGAGGTCCACGGAATCGATCGTGAGGCCCGCACTGTTCAGGTAGAAGCGCCGGAAGGCACCGGCAAATGGGCGGAGCGTCACGACTTCGTCGCCGAACACCTCGCCGTGCGACTCGTGGAAATGCAGGGAGAGCCGGTAATCGAGCACGTGGTACTTGCGGCTCGGTGCCCAGTGGAACACCGCCGGATTGCCGAACGTCCGCAGGCCGCCCTGAGCAAGGGCCGCGACGGGCAGGCATGCGGCCGTGAGGAGCGCGGCGATGGCCCGCATTCAGACGGGAACGTCCACGGCGGCGCGCCGCTCGAACAGCAGGACGGCGCGCCGGCGGGCCGTCACCATTC
>JBJKRG010000359.1:0-6984 GCA_046704805.1 Gemmatimonadaceae bacterium | reverse complement strand
TCCCGGTGGTGGTGTGGCCACGCCGCCGCGCCGCGAGGAAAAGGGTCCGGCGAAGGGTGGCGATCGGGGGCGGCGCAAGAAGGGGCGTCGGAGCACCGTGGACCAGGGGGCCGTGGACGCGAACATCTCCAAGACGATGGCCGCGATGCGGGGCACGCCCACGCGCCGCAGCTCCAGCGACGCCCGCCGCGGCCATCGCGAGGAACTGCAGGCCCAGCGGGCCGCGGAGGCGGAGCGCGAGAAACGCCTCGTGCGCGTCAACGAGTTCATCACGGTCAGCGAGCTGGCGCAGATTCTGAAGGTGCCGGCCACCGAGATCGTCGCCTTCGCGTTCAAGAACCTCGGCCTCATGATCACGATCAACCAGCGGCTGGACTTCGACCAGATCGAGTTGATCGCCGGAGAGTTCGGCTTCCAGGCCGTGCGCGAGGACGCCTATCAGGTGGAGGAGGTGCGCGTCGCGCAGGAGGACAGACCCGAAGACCTGGAGCAGCGTCCGCCCGTGGTCACCATCATGGGCCACGTCGACCACGGGAAGACGTCCCTGCTGGACTACATTCGCCGCGCCAACGTCGTCGCTGGCGAGTCCGGGGGCATCACGCAGCACATCGGTGCCTACCACGTGTCCCTCCCGACCGGCAAGTCGATCACCTTCCTCGACACCCCGGGCCATGAGGCGTTCACCGCCATGCGCGCCCGCGGCGCCCAGGTGACCGACATCGTCGTGCTGGTCGTGGCGGCGGATGACGCCGTGATGCCGCAGACCATCGAGGCCATCTCGCACGCCCGGAATGCCGGCGTGCCGATCATCGTGGCCATCAACAAGATCGATCTGCCGCAGGCCAACCCGATGAAGGTCAAGCAGGACCTGCTGCAGCACGGCGTCGTACTCGAGGAGTTCGGCGGCCAGACGTTGAGCAGTGAGATCTCGGCCAAGAAGGGAACCAACGTCGAGGCCCTGCTCGACCAGATTCTGCTGCAGGCCGAGATCCTCGACCTGAAGGCCAATCCGAACCGCCCGGCGTCGGGGGCCGTCATCGAGGCGCAGCTCGATCAGGGGAAGGGACCGGTCGCGACCGTGCTCGTGCAGGCCGGAACGCTCCGGGTCAGCAACGACTTCATCTGCGGCATGCACTCCGGACGCGTCCGCGCCCTGCTCGACGAGCGCGGCAACCAGGTGCCCGAAGCCGGTCCGGCGATCCCGGTCCAGGTGCTCGGCATCGAGGGAGTGCCGATGGCGGGCGACCAGCTGCTGGTCGTCGAGGATGCCGCGGCGGCGCGCGAGATCGCCCAGCGCCGCCAACGGCTGGACCGCGAAGCGAAGAGCCGGCGCACTTCGCGCGGCGTGACGCTGGAGGACTTCATCGAGCAGGCCGGTGCCGGCGAGCGGCGCACCCTGCGGATTCTGATCAAGGCGGACCAGGGCGGGCCGGCCGAGGCCCTCGCCGACGCCCTCCAGCAGCTGTCCACGAGCGAGGTCCAGGTGGAGGTGGTGCACCGCGGCGTCGGCGCGATTTCGGAGAGCGATATCCTGCTCGCCAAGGCCTCGGGGGCAGTGATCATCGGCTTCCACGTTCGCCCCGACACCAATGCCCGGAGTGCGGCGGAGCGAGAGGGCGTCGACATCAAGCTCTACCGCATCATCTACGAGGCGGTCGCCGACGTCCGGGCCGCGCTCGAAGGCATGCTGCGGCCGGAGCAGCGCGAGGTGATCTTCGGTGAGGCCGAGGTGCGCCAGACGTTCAAGGTTTCGCACGTCGGGACCATCGCCGGCTGCTACGTCCGGAGCGGCGTGATCAACCGCCAGGGGCGGGCCCGCGTCATCCGCGACGGCGTCGAGTTGTACGACGGAGCCATCGCGTCGCTGCGTCGCTTCAAGGACGACGTCCGCGAGGTGAAGGACGGCTTCGAGTGCGGCATCGGCATCGAGAACTTCAACGACATCAAGGTGGGCGATGTCATCGAGTGCTACCGGACTGAGGAGGTTGCCCGGTCGCTCGAGTCGTCGCCGACCGCGTAAGCGTTGGGGCCGCACCGTCCGGGCGTGCGGCACCGGCAGAGCAGGGATCTCATGGCTGCTGAGAATCGACGGGCGGACCGCGTGGCCGAAGGCGTGCGCGAGGTCGTCGCGAGCTTCCTCGCCGAACGGGTCAAGGACCCGCGCGTGGTGGGCCTCGTCACCGTGACGGGAGTCGACGTCACGCGCGACCTCCGGCACGCCCGCGTCTACGTCAGCATCATGGGGTCGGGGACCGAGCGGGCGGCCACGATCGAGGGACTGGCCAGCCTGGCGCCGCATCTGCGGTCCCGCGTCGGACGCGAGTTGCGCTTGCGCGTGGCGCCCGAGATCACCTTCCGGCTCGATGAGACGATCGCGCGGGCGGCGCGGATCGAATCGCTACTGGCGCGCGTTCGCGAAGGGAAACCCGTGGATGGATCCCAGGACGATTGACGGCCTCCTCCTCGTGGACAAGCCGGCCGGCCGGACGTCACACGACGTCGTGGCGCTGGTGCGCCGTGCCGTCGGGGAGCGACGCATCGGACACGCCGGAACGCTCGACCCGTTTGCAACCGGCCTGCTCGTGCTGCTCCTCGGCCGCGGCACGCGCCTGATCCCGTACCTCGATGCCGACCCCAAAGTCTACGACGCGACCATCCGCTTCGGCGCCGCGACCGATACCGACGACGCCACCGGCAACATCGTGCGCGAAGCCCCACTGCCCGACCCGGGGGCCCTCGACGCGGCCATCGCGATGATGGTCGGCGACCTAGAGCAACGGCCGCCGGCCTACTCGGCCAAGCAGCAGCGAGGCGTGCGTGCGTACGCCGCCGCGCGTCGCGGCCGGCCCCTCGCGCTCGCGCCCGTCAAGGTTCGGGTGCACGCGTGGACGATCCGGGCGCGCCGCGCCGCGGAGTTGGACGTCACGATCGTCTGTGGACGGGGCACCTACGTGCGGGCCCTGGCGCGCGACCTCGGTGAAGCGGTCGGCAGTGCGGCGCACCTCGCCGCGCTCCGTCGCACCCGGGCGGGACGGTTCGACGTGACGGAGGCCCACGATCTCGCTGCCGTGGCATCGGGGGAGGCACCGGTGCTCCCGCTGCGTCGCGCGGTGGCTCACCTCCCGGAGCGCGCCCTCGACGAGGCCGAGTGGCGTGACGTTGCCCATGGGCGCGCCGTGCCGGCGTTCGGCGGGGGCGAGACGGCGGCGCTCATTCACGACGGACGCCTCGTGGCCGTGGGAATTCGGCAGGGCGACGTCTGGCAGCCGCGGGTGGTGCTCGCCGATGAGTGAGCACGCGTCCCCACTGCCGGCCAATGTCCACGGTACGGTTGCCACGGTGGGCACGTTCGACGGTGTCCACCGCGGCCATCAACACGTGCTCGAGCGGCTTCGCGCCAGGGCGGCGGCGCTGGGCCTGCCAACGCTCGTCGTCACGTTCGAGCCGCATCCGCTGGAGATCGTCCGTCCGGCCGACGCACCGCTCCGGCTCACGGTCCGCGTCGAGAAACTCGTCGCGCTCGCCGCCTGCGGCGTGGACTATGTGGCCGAGATTCCCTTCACGCCCGCGTTCCGGGCCCTGAGTGCCGAGGCGTTCATCCGTGAGGTGCTCGTGGCGCGGTATCGGTTGCGGGAATTGCTGATCGGGCACGATCACGGGTTCGGCCGGGGCCGGGAGGGGGACGCGGAACTCGTGCGGGGCATCGCTGCGACCGCGGGCTTCACGTTCGAGGTCGTGGATGCCGTCGCGCTGACCGCCGGCGGCCGACTCTCCTCGAGCGTCATTCGCGAAGCCGTCGCCAGCGGCGATCTGGCCAGCGCGGAACGGGGGCTTGGTCGCCCCTACGAAGTGTTCGGGCGCGTCGCCAGTGGGGCGGGGCGAGGGCGGCTGCTGGGCTTTCCCACCATCAACCTGAGCCTGCCCTCGCCGCGCAAGCTTCTTCCACCGGTCGGGGTCTACGCGGTGCGCGTCGTCTGCGCGGCCGGCACCTTTGGTGGGATGATGAACCTGGGACCGAGGCCCACCTTCGGCGACCAGGGGGTCCGACTCGAGGTCCACGTGTTCGACGCGGCGGGAGACTGGTACGGACGACCCGTGTCCGTGCAGTTCATCGCGCGTCTGCGGGACACATTGAAGTTCGCGGGCCCCGACGCCCTCAGGGCCCAGTTGCAGGTCGATGCCGCAGATGCGCGGCGTGCGTTGACGGTGGTCCTCGCGTCGGATACCGTTATAGGTTCCACATAAATTCCTTCTTCCCACCCGCGTCGCATGTCCAGCCTGAAGTACCGCCTGATCACCATTGCCGCGTCGGTCCTCCTTTCCATCTGGTTCCTGGTGCCCCGCAACCAGGTGGTGCAGTACCGGGGGGCGGATGGGGTGCTCCACGATACCACCGAGCGACACATCCCGCTTCGCCGGGGGCTTGACCTCCAGGGGGGGATCCAACTGGCGCTCGAGGTCGACCAGTCGAAGCAGCACCTCGCGCCGGACAGTATCCCCGAGGCCATCGATCGGGCCCTGAAGAGCGTCCGCACTCGCATCGAGGGCTTCGGCGTCTCGGAGTCCGTCGTGCAGAAGGTGGGGAACCGCATCATCGTCGAGATCCCCGGCTACGACAACCCGCAACGCGCCGAGGCCCTGGTCAAGCAGCAGGCCTTCCTGCAGTTCCTCATTACCGACAAGACCCAGGCGCTGGATAAGGTCCTGCCCCGGTTCGACCAGATCGTGCGGCAGGCGGGGTTGGCCCCGAAGGCGGGCAGCGCCCAGGTCGCCGGCGCACCGGCGGGCAGCACCCAGACCGGCGGGCTGCAGAGTCTGCTTGGCGGCGACACGGCGAAGAAGCCCGCGGCGGCGAAGGAGAAGGCCGGCCAGAAGAAGGGGGGCGCGGCCAAGTCGACGACGGATACGGCCAATCTCGACACGCTTGGCGCCAAGGGGGGGCCGTTCTCGAGCGCCATCACGCAGGGCGGCATGCCCGGCGAGTACTATGTGCCGTTCAACCGGGTCGACGCGATCACGCGCTATCTGGAAATCCCCGCCCTGCAGGCGGCGATTCCGCCGGGCAAGAAGATCTTCTGGGGCACCGATTCCACCCAGATCGGCTCCGAGTGGTATCGCGCGCTCTACGTGACCGACGCCACCCCGATCATCACCGGTACGTACATCACCGACGCCCGGCCGTCACAGACGCCCACGGACGGCACCGTCGTCGAATTCACGCTCAACAACACGGGCGGGCGCCGGTTCCGCGAACAGACGTCCCGGCACATCAACGACTACATGGCGATCGTGCTCGACAACCGCGTTATGGGACGTCCCCCGGTGATTCAGAGCGCCATCGGGCGGCACGGCCAGATCACGATGGGCGGCAAGGACCTCGCCGCCGCACAGGATCTGGCGCTCGTCCTGCGGGCGGGTGCCCTCCCGGTGCCGCTGAAGGTCGCCGAGGCGGTGGTCATCGGGCCCCGCCTCGGGAAGGACTCCATCCGCCAGGGCTTCCAGGCCGGCGTCATCGCCATCATCGCGATCGTGCTGATCATGACGATCTACTATCGCTTCTCCGGGTTCCTGGCGGTGTGCGGACTGAGCATTTACGTGCTGTACACGATGGCGGCGCTCGCCGGGTTCGACGCGGTGCTGACGCTGCCGGGGCTGGCAGGACTGGTCCTCTCGATCGGCATCGCCGTCGACGCCAACGTGCTGATCTTCGAGCGCATTCGCGAGGAGATGGACCGTGGCAAGACGATCCGGACGGCCATCGACGAAGGGTTCCGACACGCCATGCCGGCGATCGTGGACTCGAACATCTCGACGATCCTCACGGCCTCGGTACTCTATCAGTGGGGCAGCGGTCCCGTGCGCGGATTCGCCGTCACGCTCATCGCGGGCGTCGCCGCCTCGATGATCGCCGCGATCTTCGTCGTCCGAACCCTCTTCCTCCTGTGGCTGCTCCGCTCGCGCGGCGCCCAGACGCTGAGCATCTAAATGCTGCGCATTTTCCACAATACAACTTACGATTTCATCAAGTACTGGCGGCGCGCTGCCGTGCTCACGATCGTCTTCATCGTCGCCGGCCTGACGGTCCTCGCGATCACGGGCCCGCATTACAGCATCGAATTCACCGGTGGGACGACGATGCAGGTGGAGTTCGCGAAGGCGCCGAATCCGGACGTCATCCGGACCACCGTCGACGGGGCCGGGTACCCTGGTTCGATCATCCAGCAATTCGGCTCGCCCACCATGTACACCATCAATGCGCAGGCCCGGAGCAAGGGCGGCTCCCAACTCGCGGCGACCGACAGCACCGCCAAGCGAATTCAGGCCGCGCTGCACGCCCAGTTCGGGGACACCACGCAGGTGCGGGTCATCTCTTCCCAGTATGTCGGCTCGCAGGTGAGTGCGGAGTTGCAGCGGAATGCGATGATCGCCGTGGCCATCTCCTTCCTCGTGACGCTGATCTACCTGGCGATTCGGTTCGAGTGGCGGTTCGGCGTGGCCGCCGTGGTCGCGACGGCGCACGACGTCTTCACCACGCTGGCGTTTCTCTCGATGATGCGACTCGAGATCTCACTCACCGTCGTAGCGGCGATCCTCACCGTGATCGGGTACTCGCTCAACGACACGATCATCATCTTCGACCGCGTGCGTGAGGACCTGAAGAAACAGCGGAAGGAATCGCTGCGCGATACGATGAATCGCGCGATCAACGAGACGCTGCCGCGGTCGGTGCTGACGCACGTGACCACGCTGACGGCGACGGTCGCCCTGCTCATCTTCGCCGGCGAGGTCATCCGGCCGTTCTCCTGGATCATGGCGTTCGGCATCTTCACTGGAACGTTCAGCTCGATCTACGTGGCGGGGGCCCTCCTGCTGTGGATCGAAGCCAAGTTCCCGAGGGCCGTCGAGGGGAAGGGCGCCAGCAGCAAGCAGGTCGCGGCGGCACGGCGCGCGCGGCAGCGGGTCGCCCCCTGAGGCGCCCGGGGC
>JBJKRG010000358.1:0-4415 GCA_046704805.1 Gemmatimonadaceae bacterium | reverse complement strand
AGTCCCGCCGATTGCGAATGGGGGTCGCTCATCGGGCGTCTGGATCGGGCTGCGGGCGGGGCCGACGCACGCTACGGCGCCGGCATGGAGGGAGGTACGCGAGAAGTTGCAGTCGCAGGGCCCGGATGGGAAGTGGAGCGATCGCCGGCGGGGCGCGCAGCACCAGGGATGGGCGTGCGCATCCCCGGGTCGGCCGGCTCCTCTCCCCCTGTTATTCGGCGTGCCAGCCGCTCAGCGGGGTGAGCCGTATCTGCTTCGAAAGCTGATAGGCGGTCGACAAGTCGCTGTCGTTCTTCACGAGCACGCGCCCGGCCACGAGCACCGCGTTGTTCGGCGAGGATATCTGTTTCATGCCGCTCGGGGCCTGTCCTTTCCAATTCCGCCCTGCTACGAGTTAGTCTCCCGCCTGCGCGCCTGTGGTGCGTGTGCCGACGTACGCGAAAACGGTGTTCTTCGCCGGATTCGTGAATTGCACGCTGTAGTAGCGGTCGTTCATCTCCGGGACGTGCAGGACGAATGGCCCTTCGCGGAGGTCCAACCACCCGGCGGTGAGGAGCGTGTCGTGGTTCACGCCCACCGTCAGCACGTTGGCGCCCGAGGACGCGAGCGCCGCGATGGGATCGGCAAACAGTTCCTGCGGCTGCGTATGGAGCGTGTTGAGCGGAATCGGGCCGTCGCCGAACCCTTTGCCGAGCGCTGCCCGTTTGTACGCGGAAAGCATGAGGCGCGGCCACGAATAGATCACCACGCACCACACCACGACCACCACCGCTGCGAAGACCAGCAAATTGGGATTATGCATGGTCTTCAACTCACCAGGGCCACCGGGGGAACGACGTAGTCGCCCCTGAGGACGGCCTCGCCGGGGATGTAGACGCGCAGCCAGAGGTTGAAATTGCCGGGAGGCGCAGGCAGCCAGTTGGACTCGTGCCCCGACGGAGATGTGTGTTGAATACGTACATCGATCGAGCCGTCGGGGTTCGGGGCCAGGCCGGTGCGGTCGCCGACGCAGTACCGGTTGAGCGGATTGGCCACGAAACGATTCCGTGCATCCCCCATCGTGATCGACCAGAAACCCTGATTCGGCGGGAGTCCTTTGGCCGGGAAGTGCAGCACGTACTCGTGGTCGCCGGTGAGGGCATGACCGGCGCCGTCCGTGTTGGTCCACCAGTACATGGCTTCGTCCGGCGTGTTGACCGGACCGGGGAAGAGCTGGGCGTGGGCAGCGCGCAGAAACATGCCGTTGGTCGGACGGCCCAGGCCGTACATGGTGATCCACCCGTTGACCTTCGTGGCCCTGATCCGGGCGTAGATCCGGGCCGAGACGAACGCCAGCCCGAAGCCGATCAGCGCGCCCTGGATGATGGCATTCCGCAAGACCATCCGGTCGGGGAAGAGGGCGGTGCGGGCGAGGAAATAAACGCATATCGCACCGACGAGGATTGCAAGGTAGGAGTAAAGTCTGCCCATATCGTCATTCTACCTCTCTCGACTCAGCGGTGTTCGTCTCCGCGCTCACTTCTGTCACTTCTCAAGGTCAAACGCCATAGTGTTCGGCGGGCGCGTTCGACGATAGTTGCGGCAGGCGATCGCGGCGAGCCTACCGCACTCACCCACACCGCCGACAGTGCCTCGGTGTCGCTCGCCATGGTTGCGGCTCAGGCAGACGAACCGGCCACGACAAACTGGAACGCATTCCGGAACGCCAGACTTCCGTCAGGCGACATTCGCGCGCTGAGGCCCCGGCGTACGGCCTCCGCCAGTTCATCTTCGCAGATCTGAGTCAGGGCCCCTTGGAAAGGCCCGGCGGAGACATTCGCCCGCCAGAAAGCCGAGTAGTCGTGGTACGAGAAGGGACACTCGACTTCCCCGGCGTCTCTGACCCGGAGACCCGCTTCCCCGAGAAGGCCCGCCAACGCGCCCGGCTCAGACAGTTCGAATGGTCCCTTCCCGGCCGGTGGCTCCGGCAGGGCACCGCGGATGGCCCCGAAGACGTCTCGAAACTCGACCTTGTTGGGGGCCCCCCACAACCCGACGACGACCGTCCCACCTGCCCGACACACTCGCCCAAGCTCACGAACCGCAGCAACGCGATCCTGGGAGTATTGGACCGAGTTCGCGGCAATCACCACGTCGAAGGCCTGATCGGCGAATGGCAGGGCTTCCATGTCGCCGACTCGCCAGTCCGCCCCAGGCAGGCGTTCCCGTGCCAGGTCGATCAATGCCCCCGCGGCATCGACGCCACTCACCCGGGCTCCCCTCTCCGCTGCCATGATACCGGCACCCCCACCCCCGCAGCCCACGTCGCAGGCGTGCATGCCTTCCACCACCTCCGCCGCGTTCAGCATCGCCCGCCACAGCGGCGCGTGCATCGGCTCCTGCAGCTCCGCCCAGTCGCGTGCCGCCTTGCTCCAAAGCTGGCCTTGCATGCTCGCGGAACTCATGACCGCCCTCCGGTTGCGATCCAGGCCGCGCGCCGCGGACGCCTGACGTCGCGGCGCTCCGTTGCGGCGTTCGCTAATAATGGTTGCCGGCGTCCGCACGGCGCCAGTCGCCACCCTGCCCCCGGCCCGCAGCAGCAACGCCCCGTCAGGCGACTGGGGCGCCGACGGGGCGCGACCTTCGGAGCGCCCCACCGTACGAGAGTGCGAGCGCCACGCATCCCAGCATCAACGCGACGCCACTTCGTCCATCCCATAGCGCCCATTGCTGCGTGAATAGCAGGAGGGCACTCAGTGCATATGCGGCCGCGAGAGCGCCGACCGTGAATCGCCCCGCAGCGGATTGCAGCCAATGGCGTGCCCCCCACACGAGGACCGCTAGGAGCAGCGCGAACACGGCAAAGACTCGGACGAGTCCCATGACGGCGAACGATGCGTCGGCGATGCCGAAGCCTCGCAATAGCACTCCGGGGGCCAGCAGCGGAAACGCTCCGAGCAGGACGAGCAGAGCGACGTTGAGTCCTACAGCCCACTGAAGGGCATTGGTCGGCTTGGTGACGTGCGTTGACTCCACGAGGCACTCTCCTGTGTGTGAGGCCCGAGCAGCTCGCTCAACGCCGCGGCAGCAGTGCTGCGGCGTTCGCTAATAATGGCGGCATGCACCCGGAGGGCGCCAGCCGCTTGCACTCTCCGCGGCTCTCCCGGGCGTGGAGCGCAATTTCGTCACGTCGTCCGAAGTCGGCTCGATCAGGCTGGGACGCACGTCACCCGCACGGCCTCCTCGCCGAAGCGATCGCTGGAAATCACGCGCAGCTTCGGCCGGGTGCCGGCGAAGTACGGCTTGCCTTCGCCGAGTATGATCGGGCGATAATAGAGTCGATACTCGTCCACCAGACCGAGTTCGGTGAGGCTCGCGGCCAGAGTGGGCCCGGCGACCTCGATCTCGCCGTCGAGTTGGTCCTTGAGTCTGCGCACGAGCGCCTCGACGTCCTCGCTGACGAGCGTGGCGTTCGGACCGACCTCTTTCAGCGTACGCGAGACGACCCATTTCGGCTGCGCCCGCCACGCCGAGGCGAATTCGTGATCGCCCGCATCCCAGCCCGGTTGATCCTCGTCCCAGTAGCGCATGAGCCCGTACATCCGTCGACCGTACACGCTGCCGGCCACCGCGCGGGCGTGATCGGTGAAGTGCCGGCTGAGGATGATGCCGGGCGGAGGCATTTCGAGGGCGTCCCCGACCGTGTCGACGTAACCGTCCAGAGACTGCATCATGCCGAACACGAGTTTGCCCATGGCTGTCATCTCCGGATGGGGGCCGATCGGTAGCGATGGAATCGCTACGGGAACGTCCTGGTTGTGAGCCCGGTCCATTGGGGTAGCTGCAATGCCCCCGCGCCGAGCCGCGACGCCTCGTCAGACCGTCGGCTTCCCGGATCCAGCCCCATCAGGCACTCGCTCATACAAGCCAACCACGGTGCCCACCACGAACGCGACGGCCGCAGCCTCGATCATCCGATCACGGCCAAGGTGCATAGGCCACGCCAGGAGGGCGACGACGCCGAATGCGATGAGCCACGCCTGAAAGAGCCGCTTCCATCGGGATCCTGACACAGTGCCCCCCTCCTGTGAGTTGGTGGCCGGCCTAACGTCGCCGCGATCCGCGGCGGCGTCTTTTGATAATGGCGGCCGGTGGCCGTAGGCGGCCAGCCGCTACCCAACCCCACGCCGCCAGCAGCGGCGCCTCGTTGGGCAGCTCGGCGCAATCAATCGCGCGCATACCAATACGCATCCACGGCTGACCACACGTTCCAGGCAAACGCGATCAACCACGCCCGTCCTCCGAGTCCGACCCACGCTGCGACCGTGTACCCAACAACGGTGCCAAACTGGATCGCGGCCGCGAGGCGTCTCCCCTGGGCGAGTTGCCCGAGCCCCGGCACCACTAGGCTGAGGGCCACGTCCTGTGCCGCTCGA
>JBJKRG010000357.1:0-22454 GCA_046704805.1 Gemmatimonadaceae bacterium | reverse complement strand
GGCCGTTCCACCCGTTCGCCCGCGTGACGCGCGCCGTCAGCGCGGCCAGCGCGGGCCCGCGATCCGCCGCGACCGGGGCCAGCATCACCGAGCCGTCGAGCTGTCCCATGGTGTAGTTGCGCCCCGAGGAATGGCCCGGCCGGTGCAGCGGGTACGGGCCGGCAGGGTTCGCCCGCGTGCCGATGCCCTTGGACGTGGCCACGAACAGCGTGTCGTGGAACGCCGCCACCAGCGTCGGATACCAACCGGTGGGGATGCGCCCCGCCAGCAGATCGTTGCCGGTGGCCGTCGGCACACCCGATGTCTGTGCCGTCAGATCGAACACGGCGATCGCGTTGGCATCGGCCTCGGCCGCGAACAGACGGGTCCCGTCCGGCGAGAGCGCGAGGGCGTTCGGTGTGCTCCCCTCGCCGGGACCCGCCGGGGGCGGGTCGAGCAGTGTCTCCATGACCTCGTGCCCCGCGGTGCCCACGACCTCCACGCGATCGGTGCTCCCCGACGCCACGAACAGCCGGGTGCCGTCGCGGTTCAGCACCATCGCCGACGGGTGCCGCCCGACCCGGATCTCGCGCACGTGGTAGCCGCCGCCGTCCGGCGTGAACTCCGACACCGTGTACCCACCCCACGCCGAAACGTAGACGTCGCCGTTCGGCGCGACCACGACGCCGTAGGGATAGGGACCGGTGGCGTACCGCTGGATCACGCGGCCGCTCGCGACGTCCACCACGGCCATCGAGTCGGCGAGGTTCTCGGCCACGTAGAGGCGGCTGCCGTCGGGCGAGAAGGCGATGCCGGCCGGGTAGCGCGTGCCCGAGGCGCGCGGACGCGTCTTGACCGCCAGCACGATGCTGTCGCGCAGCGTGGCCCGCCCGCCCGACCAGTCGTACCGGTAGATCACGTCCTGGTTGCCGCCGGACGCGTACAACATGTGCCCGTCGGGGGAGAAGGCGATTCCGATGAACGCCGCCGGCTGCTCCAGCGTCTGGGTGATCGCTCCCGTCGCGCGGTCGACGATCTGCACGCCCTGGCGGTACCACCCGTCCATCGACATCGCGATGTGCGTACTGTCGGGCGACACGGCCATGCCGAGCGGGAACGATTCCACGGTGTGCTGCGGAGCGACGGGGTCGAGGTGCACACCGGTGGGCAGCCGGCCGATGGTCGGCTGGAGCGTGTTCGAGTCCATCGGGGAGCCCGGCGCGGCGGGTTGGCAACCGGCCAGCGCGGCGATGGCGAGGGAGACGAGGGCGGCGCGCGCGGGGAAGGCGGAAACGGTTCGGATGCTGGGCATACGCGGTGGGTTGCAGTGCGTGGAACATAGCCGTGGGGGGCGGCGCCGTCAGGCAGGCCGCGCCCGCCCCAGGCAACATGCCCGTCACACTTTGGGAATGCCGGCTCTGCCGCCATGATTGGGGGGAGGGCCGGCCCGCCGGCCCCGCCTCCACCGTCCCAATCGCGGAGCATGTCATGAGCGACCAGCCCACCGAGCTGCCAGGCCCCGATTTCGCGAATGGAGTGCCCGCGTCGACCATCGGCGAACAGCCCCTGCTGGGCCATGCCGGCGGCGAAGCGGTGCTCGTGACGCGCATCGACGGAACGGTGCATGCCGTCGGCGCCACGTGCACGCACTACGGCGGCCCGCTGGCGGAAGGCCGCGCCGGGTCCGGCACGGTGCGCTGTCCGTGGCACCACGCCTGCTTCTCCCTGCGCACCGGCCACATGCTGCGCCCGCCGGCGCTGTTCGATCTGCCACGCTTCCGCGTCGAGGAGCGCGGCGGCTCGGTCTTCGTGCGTGAGAAGCTGGAACCGCCGGTGCCCCGCCGCCGGCCCGCCGGCAACGACCCGGAGTCGGTGGTGATCATCGGCGCCGGTGCAGCGGGCAACGCGGCTGCCGAGACGCTCCGCCGCGAGGGGTACGCCGGCCCGGTCACGATGATCGACCCCGACCCCGGGGCGCCGTGTGACCGGCCGAATCTCTCCAAGGACTACCTGGCCGGCACCGCGGCCTCGGACTGGATCCCGCTGCATCCGGCCGAGTTCTATGCCGAGCAGGGCATCACCCTGCGGCAGGGCCGGGCGATGGCGATCGATCCGTCCGCACGAACGGTCACGCTGGCCGACGCGACCACGATTCCGTACGGCGCGCTGCTCATCGCCACCGGGGCCGATCCCGTCAACCTGCCGGTGCCGAACGCCGGCACGCCGGTCCGGACGCTCCGCTCGCTCGCCGACAGCGATGCCATCATCGCGGCAGCCGGAAAGGCCGAACGGGTCGTCGTCGTGGGGGCGAGTTTCATCGGGCTGGAGGTCGCGGCATCGCTGCGGGCACGGCGTCTCGAGGTGCACGTGGTCGCGCCGGAGGCACTTCCCCTGGAACGCGTGCTGGGGCCCGAGCTCGGCGAGATGATCCGGGCGCTGCACGCTTCGCGCGGCGTGCACTTCCATCTCGGCCGCTCGGTGCGCGGCTTCGGCAAGCTCGAGGTGCTGCTGGACGACGAGAGCACATTGCCCGCCGACTTCGTGGTGACGGGTGTGGGCGTGCGGCCGGCCGCAAGTCTGGCCGAAGAGGCCGGCCTGGCCATGGATCGCGGCGTACTGGTGAACGAGCGCCTCGAGACCAGTGCAAGCGGCATCTATGCCGGCGGCGATCTCGCCCGTTGGCCGGACCCGCAGTCGGGAACGTCGATCCGTGTGGAGCACTGGGTGGTGGCCGAGCGCCAGGGCCAGACGGCGGCGCGGAACATGCTCGGGGCCGGGGAACGGTTCGACGCCGTGCCCTTCTTCTGGAGCCAGCACTACGACGTGACCATCAACTACGTGGGTCACGCCGAGCGCTGGGACGAGGCCGTGGTCCACGGGGAGCCCTCGGCGCACGACTGCACGGTGACCTACCGGGTCAACGGACGATCCGCCGCCGTCGCGACCGTGTTCCGTGATACCGAGAGTCTCGATGCCGAGGTGGAGATGGAGCGCCGCGTCGGCGCGGCCCAGCCCGGCGCCTGATCAGCGCGCTGCCCGCTCCAGCCGGTCGCGCACGCCGGCCCAATCCGGAGTGTCGGGGACGCGCTCGACGAGCACGAGGCCGCATCCCAACCGGTCGAGCGCATGCAGCTCGGCGTAGAGGCGCGCCGCGTAGGCCGCGGCGTCGCGCGGCATCACCCGAGGGTCGGTCACCGGCAGCGGCGTGAACGCCAGACTTCCCACGCGCTCTCCCTCGGCCGCTGCGGCCGTCGCTTCCGCCAGCACCGCGTGCTTGCCCAGGCGGTCGAACAGCAGCAGGCGGGCCCGGGGCGCGTAGTGCCGGTCCACCATGCCCGGCGACGACCGCGCGGTTCCGGCCGCCACTTCCGCATCCCGGTCGTCCACGGGGCCCACCACCTTCGCGACGCGGGCCGCGTCGATCATCCCTGGACGCAGAATGCGGGGCACGCGCCCCGTGAGGTCCACGACCGTCGACTCGATGCCGACCGTCGTGGGGCCGCCGTCCAGCACGATGTCCACGGCGTCGCCCAGCGATTCGACGACGTGCGCGGCCGTCGTCGGCGAGAGCTCGGTGAAGCGGTTGGCGCTCGGCGCGGCGATGGGAAGCCGTGCTTCGCGCAGCAGCGCCAACGCCACCGGATGGGCCGGCACGCGGACGGCCACGGTCGGGAGCCCAGCCGTGATCGCGTCCGGTACCACGGGCCGCTTGGGGAGCACCATGGTCAGCGGCCCCGGCCAGAAGGCCTTCGCCAACTGCTCCGCCGGCTCCGGCCACGTCGACACCAGCGCCCGGGCGGCGTGGGCGTCCGCCACGTGGACGATGAGCGGATTGTACGACGGGCGGCCCTTCGCGTCGTAGACGCGGCTCACGGCCTCAGGGTCCAGGGCGTGCGCCCCCAGCCCGTAGACGGTCTCCGTGGGGAACGCCACGAGCCCGCCGCGCCGCAGTACGTCGGCGGCGACGCGCAGCGCGCGGGGATCGGGTGCGGCCGGATCGACGGGCAGGATTTCCATGGGTGACGGGGAAAGCTATCGCGCCCCCGCGCGCGGCGGGCTGTCTGGCCGTGCGGCGGCGCGCTAACATTGGGCGGGTGACCGGGGTGCCCGCGCGCACCGCTGCGCGCGCGCTGAGAGTACACCCGTCGAACCTGACCCGGTTCGTACCGGCGTAGGGAGTCATCGATGCCACGTCCAGCCCGGCGCGCGGTGCGTGCCCACACCAACCTGTCGATCGACGAGCGCTCTCCGTGAGCAGCGTCGAGTGGATTGCCGCGATCGCCGGGGCGATCAGCGTGTACCTCAGTGCGCGCGAGAACATCTGGAGCTGGCCCACGGCGATCGTGAACGTGGGGCTCTACATCATCGTGTTCCAACGCAGCGGCCTCTATTCCGACATGGGGCTGCAGGTGGTCTACCTCGTCCTGTCGATCTACGGCTGGTACGAATGGCTGCACGGCGGCGCCAACCGGGGAAAGCTCGAGGTCTCCAGGGCCTCGGGCCGGATCTGGCTGCTTGCGGGGGCCGCCGGCGTGGCCGGCTGGTACGTGATCTGGTCGATCGTCAGACGGCTGCACGGCGTCTCCATCCCCTCGATCGACTCCGCGCTCACCGCCACGAGTCTCGTGGCCCAGTGGATGATGACGCGCAAGATCCTCGAGAACTGGGTGCTCTGGATCATCGCCGACGTCGTGTACGTGCCGATGTACATCTACAAGAAGCTGTACGTGACTTCGGGGCTGTATCTGGTGTTCCTCGTCCTCTCGATCGTGGGCCTCATCGAATGGCAGCGGAGCTACCGCCGCCACCGAGCCCCCGTCTCATCCTGATCGGCTCGGTATCCGGAAGCGCCGCGCTCGACGTGGGCGAGCACGCCCCAATCGCGCGCGCGAACTGGCGGCGTGGCTACGCCACCGCCGCCTGATCGTCGTCGACGTGCAGCCGCGTGAGCTCGCCGCGAAAGAGCGCCGCCACGCGCAGCGAGAGGAAGAGGGCCACCGACGACAGCCCGGCGACGAAGCCCCACCACAGGCCGGTCGGCCCCGCAGTGGTGCGGAAGCCGAGGTAGAGGCTCACGGGCAGCCCGATCAGCCAGTAGCCAGCGAGCATCGCAACGAGCGGGGCCCGGGTGTCGCCGATGCCGCGCAGCACCCCCGCGGCCACCGCTTGGATGCCGTCGAACACCTGGAACACACCCGCCACGGGGATGAGCAGCGACGCGATCCCGATCACCGTACCGTCGGTCGTGAACAGCCGGGCCAGCCAGACGGGCGTGCTCAGGAAGAGCACGGCGGTGCAGGTCATGAACGCGATGCCGCACAGGAACGCCACGCGGGCGGCCCGCCGGGCGCGCTCCGATTCCCGGGCGCCGATGGCATGCCCCACGCGCACGGCCGCCGCCGTCGAGATGCCGACGGGAACCATGAACGTGAGCGACGCGAGCTGGATGGCGATCTGGTGGGCCGCCACCTGCGCGGTGCCGAACAGTCCCATCAGCAGCCCGATCGACCCGAACGCTCCCACCTCCACCACCTGCTGGAACCCGATCGGGACGCCGATGGCGAGCATACGGCCGAGCGGCCTCGCGCTGAGAGTCTCCGCGCGGAGCGCGGACAGGTACGGACGCAGGGCCGGCCAGGCCAGCACGAGCAGCGCCACGAACATGATCCACCGGCTCACGACCGTGGCGATGGCGCTGCCGATCACGCCGAGCGGCGGCACGCCGAGATGGCCGTAGATGAACACCCAGTCGAGTACGGCGTTGAGCGCGTTGGCGCCGAAGATCGTGATCACGATCGGGGCCAGGCGGCCCATCGCCTGCAGGCTCTGGCGGAGCACGACGAAGGCCAGGAAGGGGAGGATCCCCGCGATCGAGATCCGCACGTACGCGGCGGCATCGGGCACGATCTCCGCCGGCTGCCGGGCCAGGATGATGATCCGCGCCGCCGGGGCCATGAGCAGCCCGCACAACACCGTGAGGGCAATGCAGAGGGCGAGGCCGCGCTGGATGCCCCGCGCGATGGCCGGTTCGTCCCGGGCGCCCACCGCCTGGGCCACGATCGGATCGAGCGCGAACAGCGTGCCCATGGCGAACACGATCACGTTGAAGAAGTAGATGTTGCCGAGGGCCACCGCGGCGAGGGCGCGTGCCGAGACGCGCCCCACCATCATGGTGTCGACGACACCCATCCCCATGAGTCCGAGCTGCACGACCGCGACCGGAAACGCGAGCACCGTGAGTGCCCGGAACTCGGTCAGGAACGGGTTGGAAGGAGGGGTCCGCGGATCGTCGGGGAGAACGGCCGTCATGCGTCCCAATCTCGCCGGTCCGCGGATTCGCTGCCACGACCGGAGGTGCGGAAACCGCATTCGGTGGTGTGCGAAACCGCGTTGACAAACGGGCCCGTGACATACTTCTTCCGTTGACACATTCACCCGCCTGGACCCCCCGCATGAAACCCCGGATCCGCACGACCGCCGTCACCGCACTCCTGTTCCTGCCCATCGTGGCGGGGGGCTTCCTGCTGCAGGAGCCGCCGGCGCATGCGAACGCGCGCCTGTTCGACCAGGTGATGTCGCTCGTGGCCAATCGCTACGTCGACACCCTGTCGGCCGACGACGTGTACACCAAGGCGGCCGAGGGGCTGGTCGAGGAGCTGCGCGATCCGTACTCGCAGTTGTTCACGCCGAAGGCCAGTGCGGACTTCCAGCGGGGCACGGGGGGCCGCTACGGCGGCACCGGGATGCTGCTTGGCGAGGATTCGGCGGGCACGTTCGTTCAGCAGGTGTTCCCGCACACGCCGGCTGAGGAGGCGGGCGTGCAGGAGGGTGACCACATCGTCTCCGTGAACGGGAAGAGCGTGCTCGGCGTCTCGAGCGTGGACATCGCCACGCGCCTGCGGGGAGAGGTCGGCACCAAGGTCGAGGTCGGATACCGGCGCTCCGGCGTGCCCGAACCGATCGACATCTCGTTCGTCCGCCGCGAGGTACATATCCCCGCGGTGCAGTACGCGACGATGCTCGACGGGACGGTCGGCTACATCCCCATCCAGACCTTCAACGAGAACGTCGTCGAGGAAGTGACCGCGGCGATCAGGAAGCTCTCGGCGCAGGGTGCCAAGGGCTACGTGATCGACCTGCGCGGCAACGGCGGCGGCATCGTCGACCAGGCGCTGCAGCTCAGCAGCCTGTTCCTCAAGGATTCACAGGAGATCGTCAGCGTCCGCTCGCGCGGCCAGGCGGATGACGTCTCGCGGGCCGGGCGCGTGCACATGGCGGTGGGGGTCCCGCTCGTCGTGATGGTGGACGGCGGCACGGCGTCGGCGTCGGAGATCGTGGCCGGCGCCCTGCAGGACCACGATCGCGCGCTGGTGGTCGGGACGACCTCGTTCGGCAAGGGGCTCGTCCAGTCGGTGTACGGGCTCGACGGCGGCTACGCCCTCAAGCTGACGACGGGCAAGTGGTACACGCCGAGCGGACGATCCATCCACCGCGACCGGGTGCTCAACGCCGCCGGCCAACTGGTGGAGGTGCGCCCCGATTCCATGGAGACGGATTCGGAGCGGATGGCGCGGCCCAAGTACCGGTCCGACGACGGCCGCATCGTGTACGGCGGCGGCGGGATCACGCCCGACGTCGTGGTGCGTCCCGACACGCTCACCTCGATCGAGCAGGGATTCTTCCGGTCGGTCGCGGCCTCGACAAACGTGATCCGCGGCGAGTTGGACCGGTATGCGCGGGTGCTGAAGGACAGCCTGAAGGCGCCGACGTTCGCCCTCAAGCCGGCGTGGCGGCATCACCTGCTGGCGAGGCTGACGGCGGAAGGCGTGAAGATCGCCCCGAAGTACACGGAGGTGGGCGACTCGATCCTGACCCGCCAGCTCGCTGTGCTCACCGTGAGCAAGGCGTTCGGCGACGGCGCGGCCAAGCAGCTCACGCTCAGCGACGACAAGCAGCTGACGACGGCCGTCGATCTCCTGCGAAAAGCGTCGAGCCAGAAGCAGCTGTTCGCAGTGGCGCGCGCACAGTAGCACCCCCGGCGCGTTGAGCGAGCATCATCTCCGCGTCAACCGCACGGCACGGTACCACGTCCTCGGCGACGGCGGCAGCGCCGTGCGCGAGATCTGGATTGCGCTGCACGGGTACGGGCAGCTGGCCGGCCGCTTCCTCCGGCACTTTCAAGCCATCGAGCATCCGGCACGCCTGATCGTGGCGCCGGAGGCCCTGTCGCGATTCTACCTCGATACCACCCTGCCGCACGGACCCGACGCCCGCATCGGGGCCACCTGGATGACCCGCGAGGACCGCGACAGCGAGATCGCGGACTACGTGGAGTACCTCGACACTCTCGCGGCGCGCCTGCTGGCGGGGCGCGACCGGACGCGGATCCGGCTCGTCGCCTTCGGATTCTCACAGGGTGTGGCGACGGCCGTCCGCTGGCTCGCGCTCGGCAGCACGCCCGTCGATCGCTTCATCGCCTGGAGCGGCAGCATGCCACACGATCTCGACGTCGCGGCGTTCCGCGATCGGCTGGGCGCCCCGCCCGTGGCGTACGTCTTCGGCGACCAGGACCCGTTGTTCGAATCGGCACGCATCGGCCAGCAGACCGACGCCCTGCGAGCCGCCGGTGTCGCGTTCGACCTCGTGCGCTTTCCCGGGGGCCACACCATGCACGCCGAAACGCTGGCGCGCGTGGCCGGGCCGCCGCCGGAATAGTCAGCGCCGGCGGCGATCGCGGAACCGGGTGAGGGCGCGGCGGTCCTTCTTGGTCGGGCGTCCCTTCTCGTCCCACACGATGGCCGCCGGCGCCATGCGGAGCTGCTCGGCCAGACGTTCCCGCGCCGCGCGCGACTCGGCGGTCTCCTCGTAGAGAGCCTGCGCCTCACGGGCCGACCCGCGGCGGGGCGCGAGGCCGCGGACGATCACCACGTGCTCGTAGGGCCCGAGCCGCACGCGCACCTCGTCGCCGGGCTGCACCGTCTTCGCCGGCTTCGCCCGCTCCCCGTTCAGCGTGATCTTCCCCCCGGAAACCGCTTCGGTGGCCAGCGAGCGCGTCTTGTAGAAGCGCGCCGCCCACAGCCACTTGTCGACGCGGAGTCGGGATTCGTCGGTCGTCATGCGCATGCGTATCGTGTGCGTCGCTCCCGGGTTCCCGCAAGCCGGTGACCGGATGCGTTCCATCCCGGGATCGACGATCTGCGTCTGGCCGACCGACGGTCCGCGCCGTATGTTCGTGCTGCTTTCGAAGGTCACGCACCAGGCGTCGCCTTCGTGGAAGGTGTCCTCGCTCGATTGGAGGACCCGGGGCAAGAGCGGCTCCGATGCCGGGGCGCACCTGAGGATTCCGCTGTCGGAAAGCGGGAACGACGGTCGGCACCAACACGCGCATCCCGGAGTCGCCCGGCAACATCCGGGGCGGACGCCAATGCGTCTCCGCGGTGGCGGACGAGCGCTGGCACCGGCGCGAGGTGAACGTGCTACCCGACGCTCCCGGCTCCACACGTTGCCGTGATCCCTGACCGAGCGCCTCACGGCGCACTTCGCCGTCGCGTGATTCGGCAGGTCGCTGCGCGATGACGCGCAGACACCGCGCGACGCCGCGCCGTCGCACGCCGCTGCCCGCCACCGAGGGGGCTTGTGACCCCGGCGCGCAGGGCGCACTTTTGCAAATTCTCATCAACATGCTAATTACCCCATGAACTCCGCCGATTTCCGGTCCCTCGCCCTCGCCCTCCCCGAAGCCGCGGAAGGGGGGTGCGAGGATCACCCTGACTTCCGCGTCGCCGGGCGGGTGTTCGCCACGCTATGCCAGCCGGACGACGCCTGGGCGGTGGTCAAGCTGACCCCGGCCCAGCAGGCGGCGGCTATCGCGACGCACCCGGAGTGCTTTCGCCCGGTGACCGGCGCCTGGGGACGGCGGGGGCATACGAGGGTCCATCTGCCCGACGCCGTGCGCAGTGCCGTGTGCGACGTGCTGCGAACGGCATGGGCCAACCGTGCGCCCCGGTCGGCACGTGCGGCGATCGGGGCAATACGCCGGTGGCACGCGAGCGCCGAAGACGCTGCGTCGGAACGGGCAGGCCGTCGATGAGTGATGCTTGCCGGGGTACCAGTCGCGGACCATTCGTCATCCGATAACTCATTCACTGATCGCCTCCTAGGCAGCTGCATCCCGCAAGGCCGCCGGATCGTTCGTCGGAGCGGTGACGTCCTGCTCGGGCCGGGCGCCTCGCCCCGAAGCCGTGGTCAGTTCGCGACCGGCACGCCCGTCGTGTTTGCAATGTCTTAGCTGGCGTGCCGAGGCGGACGTCGGCAACGTCCGGCGTCGAGGAGGCTTCAGATGGTCGACCACAGAGCCCTTTCGGCGTTCCTGGGAACCGCGGTACTCGCGGTCCTGAGCGGGTGCGGCGGCGGCGAATCGCTGCCGACGAGCGCGCCGCCGGCCACGGGCACTCCCGCTGCCTCCTTCTCGCCGACGACTCTCGTCTTTCCCGCTCAGGCCACGGGCACCACCAGCTCTGCCGACACGGTTACCGTCACCAATACCGGCAACGCCGCGCTCTCGGTGAACGGGGTCGGTATTACGGGAACGAACGCGTCCGCTTTTGCATCAACGTCAACGTGCTCAACCGTAGCCCCGAACGGCACCTGTAGGATCTCCGTCACATTCAGTCCGACGGCAACAGGGGCGGCCACCGCAAGTCTGGAAGTATCCTCCAACGCATCGACCAGCCCGACGGCGGTGGCGCTGAGCGGCACGGGCGCGCCTCCAGTAACGGTCAGTCTGAGTGTGGCACCGATCATGGTCGCCGCCGGACAGCCCGCAATGCTGACGTGGTCGGCAACGAACGCCACGGGGTGCGTTGCATCAAACGGCTGGAACGGGTCGGAGGCAACGAGTGGCTCCCTGTCGGTCGCGTCGTCTGCCACCCCCGCTTATGACACGTACACGTTGACGTGTCATGGCAATGGCGAATCCGTAGCACGGTCCGTCGTCCTGACCGCATACGGTCCTCTGACACCGGCAACCGCAACGAACCCTCTGGTGCCGACGATCACGACCAGCTGGTACGAGCCAACCCTGGATGTGCCGCCCCCCAATTACGTGGTGCGCGCGACGACGCACACCGTTGTTGCCCCCATCGACAACACGTCGACCAATCCAAACCAATACTGGAATTACTGGATCGGACTGGATCCGGCCCGGGCGAACTTCGGGGCGATCAACAACGGTGTGCTGCAGCCAGTGCTGACGTTCTACGCGCCGTATCAGAACTGGTCCGCGCTCTCGGTCTACGACAATGACCAGAATCCAAGCGGGACGTCCCAAATACCGATCATAGAAGGTCAGCAGAGTACGTATCCTGACCAGATCGACGGGATCAACTCGTTCAACAGCGCCACCTATTTTGCTCCGAACGTCGGCGACTCGATCGCGATGGCAATCACCTTCGACTCGACGTCGCAAGATTGGACGGTGGTCACGAACGATACGACGTTGCGTGAGTCGAATACGCTGATCGTGAACCTGAGCGGGCAACAGCAAAACTACGTGTATTTTGCCCTGGAAATCGACAACGGCATGCCAGTGACATACTCCCCGGTCTTCACGAAGACCGTCATCACCTTCGCGCAGCCGGACATCAGCGGGATCTGCTCGGATGCCACCGGTCAACGCAACAACTACACCATGACTCCGCCGCAGCTCGACAGCACGAAGAAGGTGTGCACCATCGCGCAGATCATCGCGCCGCATCCGTGAAGCAATCACTCCCTCCACCCTGGTGTGGGCCGGAGGGGGCTCCGTCTGCACGTCGGCGACCCGCAGCCGCTCCCACGGGACATCGGCGCTTCGGGACACCCCGAGCCATCGGGTGTCCGAATTTCCCGGACAACGTCCCTTGACTCCAACTGACCCCTAAGTAACTTACTCCGCGCGCGAGGCTGAACTCTCGGCCTCGCAATTTTTTGTGCCCGTTCCATAACTGACCGGCGCGTCGATTACTCCCGGCCGGTGAGAGCGGTTTGGAGGACCTCCAATGGTTCAACCCGATTTCACGCGCGAACCGAGATGGCGCCGCATGCCGGAGGAACGGCCGCGCCAGATTCTCGATGCCGCGTTCCAGACGTTCGCCGAGCACGGCCTCGCGTCGGCGCGGCTCGATGACATCGCGCGCCGGGCGGGCGTTTCGAAGGGGACGATCTACCTCTACTTCCCGAGCAAGGAGGATCTCTTCCGGGAAGTGGTCCGGCACACGCTCGGCGATGCGATCGACGACCTGGAACGGCGCATGTCGGGCCCCACGGCCACCGACGACCTCAACTCGTTCGTCGACGCGCACTGGCGCTTCATGTGCTCCTCGAAGTTTCCGCCGCTGCATCGCTGGGTGCACTCGGAGCTGCACGCCTATCCGGACCTGGCGAGCTTCTACGGCGAGGAGATCTTCGGTCACGGCCGCCGCCTGCTGCGCTCGATCCTCGAGCGCGGGATGGCCAGCGGCGAGTTCCGCCGCATGGATCCCGGCGTGGCGGCGCGCATGCTCATCGCGGTGCTCACCACCTACGCCAACTGGCGGCACAAGCCCGTGCTCTGCGACTCCATCGGCAACAAGTCCGATCAGCAGCTGCTCGACGAGATCAAGGACTTCTACCTGACCGCCATCCGCCCCGTCCCCGACACGCCGGCCACCGTCACGTCATCCGTCTCATGAACTTCTCGACCCGTGTGTTCCGGGCTGCCATCGGCCCATCCCTCGTGATCGCGCTGCTGTTCCCGCCGTCGGCCGGCGCCCAACAGCCGGCACCGCAACGCCTGTCGCTCGGCGAGGCCGTCCGCATGGCCGCCAAGCAGACGGCGCTCGTCCAGACGGCGGGGCTGGCCGCGACGGCCGCCGAGGCCCGCGTCGCGCAGACGCGCTCGGCGTTCTTCCCGGATCTCTCGGCGGGAGCCACCGAGGCGCAGACCACGCTCAACTCGGCGACGTTCGGCTTCAACTTCCCGACGCAGCCCGGCCAGCCGCCGTTCCTCAACCCGCTGGGCCAGATCATCGGACCGGTGGCCACGCTCGACCTGCGGGCACACGCGTCGCAGACGATTTTCGACCCGGCGGCGATCGAGCGCCTGCGAGCCTCGAAGGCCGGCGCCGCGGCGGTGCAGGCCGGAGAGAGCACGGCGGCCGAGCAGGCGGCGACGCAGGCCGCGATGATGTACGTTCAGGCGCTCCGCGCCGACGCACAGCTCTCGGCACGTCTGGCCGACTCGTCGCTCGCCGAAGACCTGCTCGGCATCGCGCGCGATCAACTGTCGGCCGGAGTGGGCGTGGCACTCGACGTGACGCGTGCCGAGGCGCAGCTGGCCGGCGTGCGGGCCCAGCTCATCGCGGCCCGGAACGCGCAGGCCCGCTCGCGCCTCGATCTGGCGCGTGCACTGAATCTCCCGCTCGACACCCCGCTCGAGCTCACGGACTCGCTGACGTCGCCGGCCGCCGCCGCCGTGACGGGCAACGAACGCGACGTCAGTGCCGCCGTGGACCAGGCGATGCAGCGGCGCCCCGACGTGCGTGTCCTCGAAGCGCAGTTGCGGGCGGCGCGCACGCAGATCACCGCGATCCGCGCCGAGCAGCTTCCGGCGGTGAACGCGTTCGGCAACGGCGGCTACATCGGCCTCCGGATGAACCATCTGCTCGCCACCTACACGTGGGGGGTCGAACTGTCGGTTCCGGTGTTCGACGGCAACCGCCGCGACGCCCGGATCACGGAGCAGCAGGCCGTGATGCGTGAGATCGAGGTACGGGAGCACGATCTCCGCCAGCAGGTGGCGGCCGACGTCCGCGGCGCCGAGCTGGATCTGTCCTCGGCGCAGCAGGCCATGGATGCGGCGCACGTTCGGGTGGGCCTCGCCGAGCAGGAGGTGTCGCAGGCCCGCGACCGCTTCCGGGCCGGTGTGGCGGGCAATGCCGACGTGATCACGGCATCCCTGCAACTCAACAGTGCCCGCACGCAGCTCATCGACGCCGAAACGGCGTTCCAGACCGCTCGCGTATCCCTCGCCCGCGCCGAAGGGCGGGCAACGTCGCTCCGGTAGTCCGCGCCCCGATCCGATTCCAACACTCCGACCCATTCGAACGCTCGAACCATGGCAACTCCAATGAATCCCGAAGATCGCGACGCGAAACCGGCCGGGAACGGCAACCGGCGGAAGTTCGTGCTCCCCATTCTGATCCTGCTCGTGCTGGCCGGCCTGGGCTGGGCGATCGACGCGTATCTGTATGCGCGGGTCCACGCGTCCACCGACGACGCCCAGGTCAACGGCAACATGACGCCCGTCCTGGCGAAGGTGGGCGGCTACGTGCAGAAGCTCACGGTGGACGAGAACGACCACGTGGCCGGGGACTCGTTGCTCGTGCAGATCGACCCCGCGGAGTACCAGGCCCGGGTGGCGCAGGCCGAAGCGGATCTGGCCGCCGCGCGAGCGGCAGTCAGCGGTCCGCAGGGGGTGGGGCAGGCCCAGGCGGCGGTCGAGGCAGCTGCCAACCAGCGGGCCTCGCTGGCGGCGCAGATCACGGCCGCGCAGGCGAACGTGACGATGACCAGCGCCAATCTCGTCCGGGCCAAGGAGCTGGTGGCGAAGCAGATCGTGTCGAAGCAGCAGCTCGATGCGGCGCAGGCGGCCGCCGACGCGGCCACCGCCCAGCTCCAGGCGCTCGAGAAGCAGCAGAGCGCGGCATCATCGAACATCTCGGCAGCGCAGGCCGGCGTCCGGCTGGCCCGGGCGCGGCTCGCCGCGGCGCAGGCGGCCGTCGAGAACGCGAAGCTGCAGCTCTCGTACACGCGCATCACCGCGCCGATGTCGGGACTCGTGTCGCGGAAGGAGGTGCAGATCGGCCAGCTCGTCCAGCCGGGCCAGCCGCTGCTCACGATCGTCTCGGACAGCGGCGTGTGGGTGACGGCCAACTACAAGGAAACGCAGCTGGCGAACATCCGCGTGGGCCAGCCCGTGGACATCGATGTCGACGCCTACCCGGGGTGTGCGGCGAAGGGCCGGGTGGAGAGCGTGGCAGGGGCGACCGGGGCGAAGTTCGCCCTGCTGCCGCCGGACAATGCCACCGGGAACTTCACGAAGGTGGTGCAGCGCGTTCCCGTGCGCATCGCGGTCACCACGGGGTGTGGCACGAGCCAGCCGCTGCGGCCGGGGCTGTCGGTGGTGGCGCACATCGTGACGAAGTAGCGGATGTTCGGGGACCGCCGGGCCGCGGCATGACGCGGTGCGGCGGCGGTCGCCGGTGAACGGGACGCGGGCCGCCCCCGGAGTGGGAACCCCGGGGCGGCCGGCGCGGTTGTGCATCAGGGAGCGCGGGCGAGCGCGCAGTGCTCGACGGCCCGTGCCGTTCCGCTTAACGTCGGGGTCATGGCCACACGCCACCACTGGGTCGTCCGCGTCACGCACTGGGTGAATGCCTTCGCGCTCGCCATCATGGTCACGAGCGGTCTGCGCATCTTCAATGCGTACCCGGCGTTCGCCCGCAAGGGCGGGACGTTCTGCTGCTATCCCTTCGCCGGCCACCCGGTGCCCGCGTGGCTGACCTTCGGCGGCTGGCTGGCCGGCGCGCGGCACTGGCACTTCGCGGCCATGTGGCTGCTCGTCGTGAACGGACTCGTCTATCTCACCTTCATCTATCTGCACGGCGAGTGGCGTGAGCTCACACCGCACCGCGGCGATCTGCGCGATGCCTGGGAGATGGTGAAGTTCTACACGTATGTCCGCCGGCAGCATCCGCATCAGGCCAAGCACAACGCGCTGCAGCGCGCCGCCTACTTCGCGATGCCGGTCTTCGGCGTGATCGCCGTCGTCTCTGGCGTGGCCATCTGGAAGCCGGTGCAGCTCGCCTGGCTCACGAACCTCCTCGGCGGATACGTGTGGGCGCGGTACTGGCACTTCCTGGCCATGCTGGCGCTGGTGGCGCTCACCGCCATCCACGTCTTCATGGTGTTCACTGTGGATCCATACTCGCTGCGGGCGATCATCACTGGGGGATACGACGAGCGCCGGTCGCCGGAGCAGCGCAATGCGCGCCCGTTCTGGTGGAAGCGCGCGAAGCCGTCGGATGCCCCCTCGACGCCGGAGGCCCCGTGACGATGGATCGCCGCCGCTTTCTCACGCTCACCGGCGCCTCCCTGTCGGCGGCGTTTCTGGCCGGGTGCAATTCCGAGGGGCCACGCGTCACACAGGGATTGCTGGCGTGGACGGAGCGGCGGAATGAGAGCGTGGAGCGTCTCCTGTTCCGCCACACGTCCATGGATCATGCGCCGGCCGGGGCCCCCGAGGCGGGTGCCGCGTTCCCCGAGTACTTCGTCTCCAAGCACGTGCCCCTGTGGAACGCCGCGACGCAGGGGCCGTGGGGCCTGACGGTCGCGGGGCTGGTGGACCATCCGGTGCGCCTCTCGCTGGACGATCTCATGGCACTGCCGCGCGTGACCCAGCGGGTGAACCACTACTGCGTCGAGGGCTGGACCGCCGTCGCCGCCTGGACGGGCACACAGGTGTCGCAGCTGGCGAAGCTCGTCGGCGTGCACGCCGACGCGAAGTACGTCGACTTCGCGTCGTTCGACGACGGGTACCACGAGAGCTGGGATCTGGCCAGTGCCATGCACCCGCAGACCCTCATCGCGTACGGGATGGACGGCCGGATGCTCGGTCCCGGTCACGGTGCGCCGGCGCGGGTGCACTCGCCGATCAAGCTCGGCTACAAGAGCACCAAGTATCTGGTGCGCGTGCAGTTCATGACGGAGCCGAATGGGGGCTACTGGAGCGACCGCGGGTACGAGTGGTACGCGGGCACCTAGCCTCCCAATACGGCCTTAACGCCCGGCGGACCGCCCCGTCTTCCTCAATAGAGCCGGCGCGCTGGTGCGCGGCTCCGGAACCAGGGGGACCCATGAGAACGATGACGGCAATGATCACCGGCGTGGCGCTCGCGTGCGGTGTGGCGGTGACGGCGGGGGCGCAGCGTACGGGACCAATGGGCCCGATGCGTGGCCAGGGCATGATGGGGCGCGGTGGCGCGGCGCTCGGCGTGATGGCCCAGCGGCAGCTCTTCCGCGGCATCACGCTGACGGACACCCAGAAGACGCAGCTTCAGAAAGTGCGCGAGGCGAACCGCACGCAGATGCAGGCGCTCGCCAAGTCCGCGCAGGCCGACCGCCAGGCGCTCCGGACGGCGCGCTTCAACGGCGACACCGTCGCCCTCAAGGCGGCCCGGCAGCGCGTGGCAGGGCTGATGAACAGGCGGATCGCCCTCGGCGGTGAGCTGCAGCAGAAGGTCCGCGGGGTGCTGACCCCGGCGCAGCAGAAGGTCTTCGACGGCAACCGCACGCGGCTGGAGCAGCGGCTGGGACGTGCGGGTCGGATGATGCGTCAGGAACGGATGCGTATGCGTCGTGGCGCCATGATGCGTGCCCTCGCACCCAACCGCGGCCGTTTCATGATGCGCGGCGGGTACGGCATGATGGGACGCGGTGGCTTCTGGCCCGGCCGCGGCATGCAGATGCGCCGCGGCGGATTCGGTCCGGGCGCCGGCATGCGCATGGCGCCGGGGCGCGGATTCGGGCCCGGGGCCGCGATGCGGATGGCGCCGGGACGCGGCGGCTTCGCCCCGCGGATGCAGCGTGGTGGTCGCGCCGGTCCGCCCGACACGACCGGGACGACGGGAAGCGGCGGCTAGCAGGACCACCGTAGACAGTTCGCGGTTGGCAGTGCGCAGTGGACTGCGTACCGCCAACCGCGAATTGTTTACCGCCTACCGCCTACCGCCTACCGCCTACCGCCTACCGCCTACCGCCTACCGGCTGACGTCCTGTCCCGGAGACTACCACGCCGGCGCCAGCTGCACCCCCACCACCCAGTTCTTCCCCGGGCGCTGGAACGGGTGCGCCAGGTAGGTCTCCAGGATGAGATAGCCGAGCAGGTTCACTCGCGTTGTGATGCCGGCGCTGAACACCGGGATGTGGTCCACACAGTTGATGCCGTACAGCGACTGCTGTTGCTGGGCAACCGTGCTGGCGCAGCTCGCCGGGATCTTGTTCGCCGACGTCGCCCAGCGGAAGTCGGGCGGCTGGTCGCTGGAATACGCGATGCCGCCGTCGAAGAACGGCGCGATCTGCACGGGCAGGAAGTTCGTGGGAATGAGCCCGAACGCCGGGGAGCCCAGGAGCGGGATCCGGAACTCGAGGTTGAACACATCCACGCGGCTCCCCAGCAGGCGGTCGAACACCGGACAGGCATTCGGGTTGGTGGAGGACGTGGCCACGCATTCGCTCGGGCTGAACGATCCGTACCCGTACCCGCGGATCAGCGTCTCCTCGCCCAGGTAGATCGGATAGAGGCCACCGACGCCATAGTTCTCGGCGTCACGCCCGTAGCGCCCGTAATGGAGCGCGCGGATGGCCAGGGTGAACGGGTTGTGGAAGAAGTATCGACGGTAATCGGCGAGCACGCCGTCGAAGTTGAGCTTGCCGATCGTCGGATTGACCTCCAATCGCCACCGCTCCCCCGAGACGGGGCCCACGTACGCCGAGTTCGAGTTGTCGCTGACCAGCGCCAGGTCACCCTGCAGGTAGGACGTACTCGGATAACTGGCGCCGGTGATGCGGTTGGCGCTGATGATCGAGCCGTCGGGCGCGATGGTGTACTGATCGATCTCCGTATCGTAGCCCAGGCGCGTGGCCGACAGTCCGAACTCCACGCGCCGCGTGGTGGAGAAGGGATACTGCGTGTTGAACGCGAGCTGATCCACGTAGATCCGCTGCAGGATCTGCTGGTAGTCGATGGCCCCCGGGTACAGTGAGTCGGGGCCGAGCGCCGTGTATCCGGTGAGGTAGGGGATGTGCTCGATGCCGAGCGACCAGTTCCAGCGGTGCCTGAGGTTGATGTACTGCACCGCGCCGCCGATGTCCTTCACCGTGCCGTTGGCCTGCAGGACCGTGTAGATCTGCCGGTCGCTGAGCTGATCACCCCAGAGCGCCGCGATCCCGCCGGCGAACCCGGTGCCGAAGTACCCGCCCGTCTGCACGCCGATGCTCGGCTGGCTGATCGCGTCGAGCGAGAAGGACGAGTGATACGGCTCGATCGTGAAGTCGTTGCCCGACACGAGTCCGACCAGCGGATGCGAGAGCTGATAGGCGATCGTGTTGGTGCCCGGCAGCGAGCCCGGCGGCAGGATGCTCGCCACCGACACCGCTGCCGTCGGCTGCACCGGCACGCCCTTGGTCGCCGATGCGTCGAGGCCGTAGATGCTGAAGCCCTGGTTCCGGAACACGGTGAACAGCGTCCGCCCGGTGGTGGGCGACACGGTCAGCGCCGGAGACGTCTGCGTGATGCCGCTGACCCCGGTCGCGACCTTCGTGACGCGGGTGACCGTTCCGCTGGCCAGGTTCAGGCGGTAGATGTCGCTGAACCCGTCCTGGTCCGAGATGAACAGCACGTCCTTCCCGTCCGGCGTGTACTGCGGATTGATCTCGAATGCATTCGGAAACGGCGAGTACACCGACACCGGGCCGCCGTTCACGCTGATCGTGGCGATCTGCAAGGGCGAGTACGTCAGATCCGTGAAGTTGGTCTGGGCGCCGCGGTCGCTGCAGAAGACGATGGTCTTCCCGTCGGGCGAGAACTCCGGCATCTGATCGCCGTACCGGTCGTCGGTGAGCTGCCGCAGCTTGCCGGTCTGCAGATTGAGGGTGTAGATGTTGCTGATGCCACCCGCCATGCCGGAGAGCGCCAGCAGCTTTCCGTCGGGCGACCAGGCGACGCCGGTAACGGCGCCGACGCCCGGCACCGAGATCCGGCGGGCGATGTGCCCGTCCGAGGCGTCGACGATCGCCACATCCTCCTTCCCACCCTCGTCCACCATGAACGCGAACTGCTTACTGTCGGGTGACCAGGCCCCGCTCGACTGCACGAAGTTGATGGCGTCGAAGTGCGGGTCGCTGGACGGGGACGCGAGCTTGCGGATGATCTTCCCCGTGTGGGCATCGGCCATGTACAGGTCGTAGCTGAACAGGGCGCGCGACGAGAAGAAGGCCACGTACCTGCCGTCGGGGCTGATCACCGGCGAGACGTTGGCGTCGTTGTTCTTGCCGGCCGAGACGACGAGCTGGCCTGCGTCCTGCGGCTTCGTCCGGCCCACGAGCTGCGACTTGTAGAGCGCGATGTTCGCCGCCGCCCAATCCTTGCTCAGGGAGTCCGGCGTCTCACCCAGCACCTGCGTGATCGCCGCGTCGAGCCCCGTGCGCAGGGCCGTTCGGTACACGTCGACCACCGCGCCGTCGCCCCAACGGCCGCCCACGTAGGCCCAGAGCGCCTGGCCGTACCGGTACGGGAAGAGCCGTGGATCGGTGTTGAGCTGCTTGATGCTCGGGAAGGAATCGCGCTCCACCGCGTCGCGCATCCACATGGCGGTCAGCTCGCTGTTGCGTCCCAGCGAGAAGTACTCGGCCATGCCCTCGATGAGCCACAGCGGCAGCGATCCCACCCGCGCCAGGCCGTTCACGTCTCCCGATTGGGCGATGTCGTACTGGAACACGTGCGTGAGCTCGTGCCCGATCACGTGGTCCGTTTCATGGTAGTCGGCCTGGAAGGGCATCACCACGCGGTCGCGCAGGCCCTCCGTCACGCCCTGCTCACCCTGCGACGGCGACTCGCTCACGACGTTCGTCTGCTCGAAATCCGAGTGGTCTGCGTAGACGACGATGGACTTCCGCTTGAACTGGTGGCTGAACGTCTCCGAGTGCCGGACGTACCACCGCTCGGCCATGCGCCCGAGATCGCGCGTGGCGAGCGATTCGGCCGGGTAATAATAGATGTCGAAGTGCGGCGTCTTGAGGATGCGGAAGTTGAAGGTCTCGTACTGGACCTTGTTCCGCCCGAAGTACTGGGCCGACGCAGGCTGCACTCCGGCCAGCGCGAGCAGCGCGAGGCCGAGTGCAACGGGACGCGTGAGCGAACGAGTCATTGAAGCCCCGCGGTGGAACCGCTTCTTGATGGTCGTATCGGCGCTGGTCGTGCAGTCCACTGCTCAATATCGGTCCCCGCGCGCCGAGGCAAGGGGGGCGACGCTCCGATCCACGCCGTGCGTCCGGAACCGTCGTAGCCCCCGGGCCCGAGGGCCCGGAACGGCAGACCCAGAATTGTACGCCAAAGTGGTCACAAAGTGCCGGGGGGACGGTTCCCGGGGGGCCATGGGTCTTCCCCGGGGTCGCCGCGGCCTGCGTCCCTCCCCGCCGGCCGGGCATCGGGCCAATCCCCGACGCTAGTCCAGGTCGGGCCGCCGCTGGCGTTTCCGCTCGGAGCGCCGGCGCTTCTCCTCGAGCCGGCGCTCCACGGACGCGCGCGTGGGACGGCTCGGCCGCCGCTTCTTGGGGACGGCGAGTGCCCGCCGGACGACCGTCGCCAGGCGCCGCTCCGCCGCCTCACGATTCTGCGCCTGGCTCCGGCGCTCCGCCGCGACCACCCGCAGCGTGCCGTCGGCGCTGAGGCGGGAGCGCAGGGCGCGTCCCAGCCGCTGGCGCTGCGCCTCGGTCAGCGCCCGCGAGCGACCCACGTTCCACGACACCTCGATGCGCGTCGATGACGTGTTCACGTGTTGTCCGCCCGGGCCGCCCGCCCGCGACGCCCGCACCTGCAGCTCGGCCCGGGGAATCGACAGCGAGGCACTCACGTAGAGGTCACCCGTGGCCGGCATCACCCGACTCCGCGATTCGGTGCACGCGCACGGCCGCCACCCGTCTCCCGTCCATGGCCACGATCTCCAGCTCCCCGCCCGGATAGGGCGCACGATCGCCGATCCGCGGCAGCCGCCCCAGGCGCGCGAACGCGTAGCCGCCGATCGTCTGCCAATCGCCATCCGGAATCGGCAGGCGGTAGTCGCCGCGCACGTCCCGGAGGGACAGCGAGCCGGCCAGCTCCAGCACGCCGTCCGTCTCGATGGCTGAGCGCAGGGCGACGTCGTACTCGTCGTTGATGTCGCCGATGACCTGCTCCACCAGATCCTCGAGCGTCACGATGCCAGCCGTTCCGCCGAACTCGTCGAGCACCACGGCAATGTGCGCGCGCGTCTTCCGCAGATCGTCGAGCACCCGCTGGGCCGGCCGGGTGTCGGGCACGAACAGTGCTTCGCGCATGTGCCGGGCCAGCGAGAAGGGCGCCCCCCGATCCTCGAGCCACAGGTCCTTGGCCAGGAACACGCCCACGATGTCGTCCAGCGACGACGCATACACGGGATAGCGGGAGTAGCGCTCCCGGCGGACGATCTCGCGCACGTCCTCCTCGGTGGCCGTCAGGGGAAGCGCCACGAGCTCGGTTCGGGGGCGCATCACCTCGCGGATCGACTTGGCCCGGAACTGGAGCACGTCGGCCAGCATCCGAGTGCCCGGATCGGCGGTCCCGTCGCCGTTTGAGGCCTGGATCAGGCGTTCCAGCGCCT